>JAJZZC010000028.1 GCA_021797775.1 Bacillota bacterium | reverse complement strand
CTCCTCCAGGCGCTATGTTCCTGCGGCTCGGGAGCGGCGGCGGAGCAGGCTTCCCATCGTGCGTCGACGCGTTTCGCGCACGGTGGGTTCGACGCCGGCCACCCCCGGCGTGCCTTGCCTCGGGCGGGACACCGTCGCTTGGCATTCTACGGGAGGAGGTCGCACGGACCCGTGCGAACCGGAACGAGACCGGAGATGATCAGGCGAGGGCCCCGCGGCCGGACGGATCCGAGGTGCCGAGTGCCGACCCGGGCCACGGGCGCAGTGCATCCGACCGGACGGCACGTACCGAAGGAGTGAGCTGGATTGCACACGTTCGTCATCGTTCACGGCGCTTGGGACGGCGGCTGGTTCTGGCGCCCTGTGGCCGACCAGCTTTGTGCCCTCGGCCATAGGGCGTACGCCGTCACCCTCACCGGCCTCGGCGAACGGGCGCACCTGGCCAGAAACCGTGTCGACCTCGACGTCCACATCCAGGACGTGGTCAACGTCATCGAATTCGAAGACCTTGAGCGCGTATGCCTGGTGGGTCACAGCTACGGCGGCGTGGTGGTCACCGGCGTGGCCGACCGGATCCCGCGGCGCCTCGTTCAGGTGATCTACGTGGACGCATTCGTGCCCTGTGACGGCCAGGCCCTCGTCGACCTGGCACCGCCTCAGGTGCGCTCGCTGATGACCGCAGCCGCAACAACGTGCCTTCCCGACGGGCGTCTCCCGTTCCCGGGAGAGCCATTCGACCGCCGCGTCCGGCCACATCCGGTCGCTACCTTCACCCAGCCGCTCCGCCTCACAAGCCCGGACCTGCACGGCACCCCGCGCGCCTTCATCCATTGCACGTCCAAAGGCGAGCCCGTGCCCGTGATGTACGCGGGTGTCGAGGACGCCGCACGTCGGGCGCGCGACGAGGGCTGGCGGTACGCCACGCTGCCCACGGGTCACAACCCGAACTGGACCATGCCGGGGGAGACGGCCGCGCTGATTGAGCGACTCGCCGACGGGCGTTAAGGATCGGCCTGTATGTGCCAGATGGCCGATCGCCGGATCCGATCCGTCAAGCTTCCCCAGGTCCGGTGGCGGGAGAGGGTGAGAACCGAGGGCACGGGGGCAGTGTGGGCGGTGTGGCGATCCCCGGCTTACTAAGTAGAGACGAGCGGGCTACGTCGCCGGGGCATAACCGTGCGCGTTTAGCATCCGACCCGCACCCGACCCACGCAACCATTCCGGTGATCTCGGCTAGGAACGACTGCAGCTCCGACGCGAGCTTGGCGGGTGTCCACGTGGGAGGAGCGGCTTGTCTGCGCAGCGGCGACGGCGGTGCGACGCCGCCCCGGGTCCCTGTTGACCGAGCAGCGCGTGCCGAGCCTTGCGTCGCGGGTGCCGGCGCGGAACGTGCGGTGGCTGTCGGCGGTCGGCGGGTGTCGGCGGTCGGCGGACTGGATCGCGATCTTCGGGCACCCGGTACTGGTGGCGGAGTCGTTCGTGGATCCTGCGTGGTTCCGCGGCACGTGTTATCGGGCTGCAGTCGGGGATACGGTTGCAACGCCCACCCGCCCAGGAACCGTGGCCCCCCGAACTTCTGAGGCGCCGTGTCAGGCGGGGGGCTGGCAGTGATCGCCGCCGCCGAAGTGCGCGACGGGAAGCTGCAGGGGCGCGCGCCGCATCCGCTAAACCGCACGTGGATGGAACACGGCCCGCGGTGGCGGTCGGTCGGCTACGGCATATGGGGCGCGGGTTTCGCGGTATGGGGGCTACAGCCTCTCCCCCGCACCCGTCGAACGGCGGCCCCGTGCCGCCCGCCGCGAGTCGGCCCCGGTCCCGGCGGTCCGCCGAGAACCGCGCCGTCCTTGAGCCCTGAGCTCCGGCGCGCCGCATGCTCCCGACAAGGAGATGGCGGATCGTGGCGGTTGCCCTGTGGCCCAGCCTCATCCGGCCCCTGGCCATCGCGATGTGGGACTTCTCGTGGTTGGAGCGGCGCTGGCCCGGGGCGGGATACGAGGACTGGGATGGGGTCCTGGGCCAACTGGTGGAGCGCGGGTACGACGCCGTACGCATCGACCCCTACCCGCATCTGCTGGCGGTGGCACCGGACCGCGAGTGGACGCTGCTGCCCTGTTGGAATCAACAGGATTGGGGCAGCCCGGCACGGACCCGGGTGACCGTCCGGGAGCCCCTCCTGGAGTTCCTCCGCCTCTGCCGGGCGCGCGGCGTGCGGGTCGGTCTGTCCAGTTGGTTTCGTCAGGATGTGGACGACGTGCGCATGCAGATCCGCTCACCGCGGGATCACGCCGCCGTGTGGATCCAGACGCTCCGTGTGCTGGAACAAGCCGGCCTGCTCGACGAGAACATGCTGTACGTGGACCTGTGCAACGAGTTCCCTCTGCGCGAGTGGGCTCCCTTCCTCCCCGCCGGCGCCGACGGCGGGGCGTTCCGGCGGGATGCGCCGGAGGGGGCCGCGTGGATGGCAGAGGCAATCAGCGCCGTCCGCGAGGCGTATCCCGACCTAGCGTTATGCTTCTCCATCACGTCGGAGTATGATACGCTCCTGCAGCAGGACGTCT
Source organism: Bacillota bacterium (assembly GCA_021797775.1). GTDB lineage: Bacteria > Bacillota > Sulfobacillia > RBS10-35 > JAJYVN01 > JAJZZC01. Next base: position 31,350 of record JAJZZC010000028.1, on the reverse strand, counting down.
CCTTCATGGATCTGCTGGAACCGCACCTGTGGGCCACCCACTTCAGCGACTTTTACGCGCGCGTCGGTTACCACTACGAGAAGTTCGAGACGCGCGGGTACGAGAATCTGGTGGCCAACGGCGAGCGCCTGTACCGTAGTGATCCGGACCATTGGGCGCGGTGTCTGCGGGAAGGCGTCGAACGTATCGCCGCCTGGTCTCTGCATGCGGGTAAGCCGCTGGTGACGACCGAGTGCTGGGCGATCGTGGATTACAAAGATTGGCCCCTTCTCGACTGGGGGTGGGTGAAGGAACTTTGCGCGGTCGGGGTGGACGCGGCGGCGGCCACAGGCAGGTGGGCGGCCATGGCGACGAGCAACTTCTGCGGTCCCCAGTTCGTCGGTATGTGGCGCGACGTCGGCTGGCACCGGCGTTTGACCGATCGCATCCATCGGGGCCGGTTCCCGGCGGCGGCCGGCTAATGGGAGGGGGGGCCCGCGGCAGGGCGTGCCCGCCCGGCGTCGAACGCCCGGCAGCGCACTGGGCACGCCCCGATCGCGTGCCCCGGCCGGTCGGATCTGCCTGGCCGAGCGACGGGCGGGTAGAGGGGGCGGGGGATGGATGTGCTGTCGTCCGTGCAGGACCTGCGGCGAGGCTTCGCCGCTGCGACACGGGCTGTCGGGCGCCCCCCGCCACCCTGGCCCCGCCGTATCGCAGCAGTGGTGCGTCCTCGCCGTTGTGGGATGTCACAGGACCCACCCGGGTGTACACTGATCACACGCTCGTCGCCGACGCTTTGACCCGCATCCATCGAGCGACGGCCCCGTGGAGGCGGGTGGGCATGGCTGGCGCGTGGGGTCCAGAGACGTGGGGGCCGTCGCCGCAGGAGGAAGAGGCCGCGCGCCGGGCGGAGATGCGCGCGCGAGCCCGTGAGGAGCAGGGCCCCGGCTTCGTGGGGTGGCTCAGCGCACACCCGTGGGTGTGGGTGCTCTTTCTCCTGGCCGCGGCCTTCGTGGTGCTGGGGCCGTGGCTGCATGTGCTCGCGCCTAGCCGGGCCGATCTGCAGGGGTTCTTCTGCCGCTCGTCCCCTTTTGCGCCGGGCGTGTCGCAGCAGTGCGCGCGGCTGGGGAGCGGGACGTGAGCGGGGGCGGCCGCGGGGCATCCCCGCGCCGCATCCCCTGTCCGCGTCGCGGTCGCGGGCGGATATCACGCGGGCGGTTAGCCGCTTTCCTTGACGAGCGTCAACGGCGTGCAATACGACTGCTCAAGCGGAGGATGCGTTGGGCCCTGTGGGACTGTAGCCTGGCCGTGCTCCGGTGCGCGGGCGATCCTGGGACCCGTGGACCATCGCCCCCAACCGTCCGCCAACGGTTGCCGAGAAAGCGAGCGCCCTCGCCACTCTGGTCTCCGGGCCGGGCCGCGGCGTGCCGTTGAGGCTGACCGCAGGGGGATGGCGCCCCACCGAGGTACACCCGTCCGTTGAGATATGTGGAGCCACCAGATCACGCCCCGTATGCCGTGGAGAGCCTGCCGACCCACGAGGCGTCACCGTGCCAACGTCGTTTGCCGAACCGCTACCCGCACGGAGCCGTCGTGCGCGGACGCCCGGCACGACGCGCGCACGGGCCTGTTCAACCCCCCAGGTTCCGGCACAGGCCGGGGACCGGTGCCCGAACGGTGGAGGCAGGTCCGTCCTTCGCCGCTACGAAGCCACATGGCGTGTCTGGAGCCCGCGGTTGCCTCCCGACGGCCGGTGGCCCGGTGGCCGCCATGGTGCCCCGCGGCCCGTGGCGCGCCGCGTCGGCTACGTCGGCAACCGTGGGCCCAGTGCCGCGAACGGCAGGAGGGGTGGTGGACCGTGTCTGGGGAGGATCGCGCGGCGCGCCCGGCCGCGGGCGGCGCGGCGCGCCGCTTTAACGAGTCGGTGGCGGCCCATATCACACTGGTGACGACGAGCATGTGGTTCCTGTACGGCCTTGTCCTGTTTGTGGGGCTGTGGATGCGCTTCTCCCCGATCCTCCACATCGACACCGCCCCCTCCTATCCGGTCATGCTGTACTGGGTCAATCTCTTTCAGGCGCTGATGCTGCCGATCCTCGCCGTGGGCCAGAGCGTGCTCAGCCGGGCCAGCGAGAAGCGCCAGCAGCATGAGGCCGAGGTGATCGATCGTCTCGACCACCTCACGGGCCGCATCCTCGCCTTGGAGGAGGGTCACGCCACGCTGCGACAGACCCGCCACGCCGACCACGCCGCCGTGATGGAGCAGCTGAACACGATCAACCGGCACCTGCGCACCGCGGCCAAGCCGGCGGGGGAGGGCGAGGGTGGCCGCCCGAAAGGGTAAACACAACAACCCGTACGGACGATGCGGGGGCTGGAAGGGGCGGTTGTTCTGGGGCAGGGCTGCACCAGGCTCCATGCGGCCGGGCGCTCCCGGCCGGACCACGCCGACTTGGCCGGCAACGCCGCGGCGCGGCTCGCGAGCCCTCACGGAGGGGGGGGCGGCTGTGCCCGTCGGCGGGCAGGCCGGTTGACCGTCGGCCCGTGGGGACCCGACCCGACGCGGACGTACCAGCGGCCGCCCTGCGTGCGGTGCACGTAAAGCCCCTTCTGGGCCTCCACCACCAGCACGCGCCGGGGCGTTCCGTCTGCCCCGGGAAGGACCACGCTGCGCACCAGGGGGCGCAACGGCGGGTCGCAGGTGTGCGATGCCAGGATTGATCGCCCACGCCTCGACCATGCGCAGGTGCTCGGTGGGGATCCCCACCACGCTCCCGTCGTCCGCTACCCCGAGAAAGATCGCCCCACCCTCTGCGTTGGCAAAGGCGACCATTTCCCCGGCGATTTCATCCTGACTAGGATCTGGGGATGAACGGCCAACAAACGAGCCGCTTCCGGCTCCCCGAGCAAGCGTTCCATAGCGGTAGGCTGCCAGGATGGCAGCCATTCGCCAACTACCCTCATCGCTTTGGTCGACTGCTACGTACCCTGCGACCGTGTACCTGCGGACGGCGGCACACGGGACCGCCGGCTGGCCCGCTGCCCGGTGGCGCCCGTGGCGGCGCACCGCCGGGAGAGGCCCCCGCGGCTCATGGTCCCCGACCGGAACACCGCCCCGCAGACCGTGTCGTTCTCGGCAAACGGCCTCAGCGACAGGGCGTCGCAGGTGGCGGACAGACTGGAGGACGGATGGGCGCCCCGCAGCGCGTGCGCCGGGCACGAGGGTGGCGCGACGTCGACGGCCGACGTGCGCCACCGGGGTCGGGTGCTCGCGGCGCGAGGGTGGCGCGGCCCCGCCGACCGGCCCGTGGCCGAAACGGTCGCGCAAACCCGCGGCGCGCGGGCCTAGCACGCGGCGGCGAGCTCGTCGCCGTTCATGGCCCCAGGCCCATGGCGGAATGGCGCGCCCCTGCCCCCCGCCGCCGCGCGCGGCAGGGGCGCCCGCTGGCCCGTGGAACTCAGCCCGGCGTCAAGTGCCCCCGGCACGGAGGGATGCGTCTGTGTCCAATCTACGCGTCGGGTTCCTGGGCGCGGGCTTCATCGCCGGCATTCACGCCGAGGCCTTCCAGCGGGTGAAGGGGGCCGAGGTGTCCGTCGTCTTTTCGCGCACCGCCGCGCGCGCGCAAGAGTTCGGCCGGCGCCATGGCGTACCGCGCTGGACAGACGACTGGCGCACGGTGGTGGAGGGATCGGACGTCGACATCGTGCTGGTCATGCTGCCCAACTTCCGCCACGCCGAGGCGACGGAGGCGGCGGCCGCCGCGGGCAAGCACGTCATCGTCGAGAAGCCGCTCTGCCTCACCCTGGACGAGGCGGACCGGATGATCGCCGCCTGCGAGCGCGCGGGCGTGATGCTGGCTTATGCCGAAGAACTATGCTTCGCGCCCAAGTACGAGCGGTTGCGCGCCCTAGCCCAGGACGGGGCGCTCGGCCGTGTCTACCACCTGCGCCAGGCCGAGAAGCACTCGGGCCCGCACGCCGACTGGTTCTGGGACGTGCGGCGCTCCGGCGGCGGCGTGCTGATGGATATGGGCTGCCACGCCTTCGGTTGGTTCCGCTGGGTGCTCGGACCGGCGTTCCGTCCCGTGGAGATGCTGTGTCGTTGCGACCGGCACATGCATACAGAACGCACCGAGGGCGAGGACCACAGCGTCGCCGTCGTGACCTTCGAGGACGGGGCGGGGCATCGCGTCACCGCGCAGGCCGAGGACAGTTGGGCGAAGCTCGGGGGCATGGACGACCGCGCGGAGGTCTACGGCACCGGTGGCGTGGCCTACGCCGATCTCTTCCAGGGCAGCTCCGCGCTGGTATATAGCGAGAAGGGGTACGACTACGCCCTTGAGAAGGCCGGCGGGACCCAGGGCTGGAGCTTCGCGCTGGCGGAAGAGGCGCACCAGCAGGGCTACCCGCACGAGATGCAGCACTTCGTCGATTGCCTACGCACGGGGCAGAGCCCACGGGTGACGGGCCATGACGGGCGGGCCGTCCTGGAGATGCTGCTCGGGGCGTACGCGGCGGCGGGACGGGCGGCGGCCGTGCGCCTGCCCGTGCAGCCGCCGCCCGCGGTGGCGCTTCCGGTGCAGCTCTGGCAGCCCCAGGCGGGGGCGTGAGACACCCGGGGCCGCGGCGCGCGTGGGAGCGGGCGCTGGCTCCTTTGTGCCGTCCCCGTGCCCGCCCGTGGCGGCGGGCCTCCCGGTGTCCCCCGGGTCCTCAGGCGGGGACGGGTGTCCTTGGGCTGGACCGGCCCACTGCGGCTGTGGGGCGTCCAGGGTTTGCCGCCTGAAGTGGTGACGTGGGCCCGGTGCTGGGGCCGCTCCGGCCAGCGGCTCAACAGGCGAAACGCCCGCGCGGACTCGGCGCGGATCACCTGGAAACAGCCGATGGGGCGCGTTCCGGGTCAGCCCCGGGTGGTGGCCAGCCCGCGACGTGTTGTCGGGTGGCAGGCGTCGGGAGAGGGATGGTGGCGGAAATGGGGACGGGTGGACAGGGCATGTCGGTGATGCCGTTGCGGACGGAGGCGGACCTGGACGGACTGCTGGCGCAGGCTGGCGCCCAGCCGGTGCTGATTTTCAAGCACAGCACGAAGTGCCCGATCAGCGCCGCTGCGTACCGGGCGTTTCACGCGGCAATCGAGGGGGGCGAACTCGGCGCCGTCCGGCCGGCGTTGGTGCGCGTCATCGAGGAGCGCCCGGTCTCACAGGCCATTGCGGCACGGCTCGGCGTGCAGCACGAGTCCCCGCAGGCGCTGCTCGTACGGGACGGGCGTGTGGTCTGGGAGGCCAGCCACTACGACATCACGCGCGACGCCTTGCGGGCGGCGGTGCGGGAGGCCACGGCTTCGCCGTCGTGACCGCCCCGACTGTTGGGCCTGGTCGGGTCGCGGCGCGCTGGGGCCAGCGCGCGGGGAGCCCGTCTTGCCCCATAGGGCCGTGTCGGGGGCGGGTCGCGGCATGGCCCCGCCCGCCCCTACGGAAGGCGTGCGGGACCCGAAGATCCCGCCTGGCGAGGAGCACGCCGGTCCCTGTGCGCCATGCCCACGTACGGGTGCCCTCCGTACCGTCGGGCAGGCCGTGGCTGTCAACCGCCCCAAGAGGCGACCAGCAGCTGCAGCGCCCGTGCCGCGTCGACCTCCAGGCAGACGCGCACGCGATGCGGACGGTCATCCGGGCGCCGCTGCGCCCGCCGGTCGGCGACCACCATGCCGCGGGTCAGTTCGCCCCGCGTCTCGACGTCCACCGGTAGTTCGGTGGCGCGCGCCAGCGAGGGATCGACGGCGACGGCCAGTGCCAGCGGGTCGTGCAGCGGCGCCGCCGCCAAGCCGGTCCGCTGCTTGTAGGAAGCCATGTAGCCACGCAGCGCCGCCGCCGAGAACCGGGCTACGTCCGACCGGCGTCCCGCCTCCTCCAGCCGCCGGAGCTCCTCGAGACCCACCAGCACGCCCATCGTCACGTCCAGGGGCACCAGGGTGACCGGCCACGGCGCGGCGAAGACCGCCCGGGCCGCTTCTGGATCGAAGCCGACGTTGAACTCCACCGCGGGGCCGACGTTCCCGGGTGCCGCGACGGCGCCCCCCATCACGACGACCTGGCGGGCCAACGCCGGCAGCCCGGGGTCGGACGCCAGGGCCGCGGCCAGGTTGGTCAACGGGCCCGTGGCCACCAGGGTCATCTCGCCGGGGCGCGCGCGACAGGCCCGCCAGATGGCCGCCGCCGCCGGCTTGGCCCGCGCCTGCTCACGCGGCGCGGGCAGCGTCGCGCGCAGGCCCGCCAAGCCGTCCGCGCCGTGCACCTCGGGCGCGTGCCGGCCCCCGGAGCACAGGGGACCGGTCGCGCCCGGGTGCACCGGGATGTCGTGCCACCCGGCCAAGGCCAGCACGGCCAGGGTGTTCGCGGTCGCGTCCGCCAGTGGGCAGTTGCCCGCGACCGTCGACACCCCTGCGAGTTCCACGTTCCCCAGGGTGGCGGCGTAGAGCAGGGCCAGCGCGTCGTCGACGCCCGTGTCACAATCGATCCAAAAGACGGGGCGGTTGGGTGGCAGGCGGCATCCCCCCGGCTGGGTGCGTTTGGAGTGCCACACTTCGGTCCGGATCCGTCACGGCCTCCCCGTGCCCCTGCTCCCCGGGTGGCGCCACTCTGGCGGGGGGCTTGGGCCCCTGAGCGGTGACGCAGCTCGCCGCCATCCTCCGGTACGCGCACCCCCGGGTGTCCGTATCCTCCTGCGCCGCAGGCGCCCCCGCGAAGGGCGCCTGCCGTGGCGCCCCGCGCCCTCGGCCGGGGGCGCCCGTCCGCCCTCCGATCTGGCGGCTACCAGCTGAGCCTTCTCGCTGAGGAGTTTGCGGAGAACAACGGGGTCCTGCCTCCACCCCCTGGTGACGTTTGGCGGGGGGCCTCGGCCGGAACGCCCGGCCACCGGGTGGCGCGGGGCCCCCACCCGCTCAGCCCCCCGCGCTTGCGGCTCACAGGCTCGGAGCCGCTGCGCCCGGTCCGGCTCAACCGCCATGACCGGCGCAGCCGGCGACATAGGGCGTGATGTTTCGCCTTGCCGGCAACCGCCTCTGACCCCATCGCTTTGCTGAGTAGGCCGCGGCGCTGCCCCCCCGGTGATCCGGCAGGACCGCTGGGGGCATGGTGGGAATGAGGGCACGGCAACAGGGGAGTGGTCGTCTGGACCCCGCTCCATTGGCCCGGGTGGTGCGATGTCCGGCGATGAGCTCTGGCGGTGAGTGTGCCGGCCGTGCATCCCCCGACGCCTCCCTGAGTAGGGGCCCCGGCCTGCGCGGCGCATGCGCTGCGCGGGGCAATCTCAGGCTGAAAGGGGTGAAAGCCTGGTCGGGCGGACGTGTACCAGGCCGAACGATCGGTTTGTACACATTTTCCTCACCAGGCCGTCGCCGGTGGCAGAGGACGGTGGCCCGTGTCAGCGCGAGGACGCGCTCATCCGCTTCCGGCCCATGACCGTCGACCCGTCTGCGCCGGTGGCCGTGAGCGACGCCCGAGGCAGGGGGGCGACTCGGCCGGCGGCCGCCGTCGACTGGCGCCCGCGAGGGCGGCGAGGAGGGCACCCGGGCCTTGGCGTGGGCAACGCCCCACCCGGCACCGCGGAACCCCTACGGCTCACCCCTGAGGCGGCAGGCCGCTGCGAATGGCGAGGCGCTCGGCAGGAACCGCCGTTGCGCCTGGCGGGGGGCTCGGAGCAGGAGCAACCGCGCAGCCCGGCGGGGGCCGCGGCGGCCGACGTGGTCCGGCAGGGCGGCCCGGCGAAGGTGCCGGCGGCCGGCCGCCCTGCCCCTGAGGGCTGCGCCCGCCCGGGTGGCGCTGCCGCACAGGACATCACCCGACCGCATGGTGCCGCACCGGTGCCGGCCGGCGGGGGGCGTGCGCCGTACCAGGACGCCTTGCTCAATGCCTTCCGCCTCGCGGCCGCGCCCGTCGAGGTCCTTTGCCTCGGCGGGCGCGTCGTACTCGGTGCGCTGGTCAACTTTGATACCTATAGCCTCATCCTGCAGACGGCGGACGGTCCAACGCTGGTCTTTAAGCACGCGGTCGCCACCGTCCGGGCGGTGGGACAGGGGCGGCCAACGGCGCCGCCGTCCCTCCGCCCCAGGGCCGGAGACGAGGGGGCTTGAGAGAGCGGTCGCTCTGAGCCCTTGGCGGATGCCGGCAACCGGGTCCAGCCGCCCACGTGCCGTTGGAGCCGCGACGTGGCCGCCGGGTCTTAGGACGCACTCCTAAGGATGGGCCCTCAGCCCAGACCCTGGGACCGCCTGGCCGCCGGCCTCGCCGCCGATGCGGTCCCCGCAGTCCCCGCGTGGCACGGTTGACATGCGCCGCGGCCGATCGGATGATCTGTTTGGGTAGGTGAGGGGCATGGCGCGCCGCCGTGCGGGTGCCGCGCCCGGTCCAGCTGGCCGCGCACTGGCGCGTCCCCGGCGGGCTTGGCTGTGGACGGTGCTCTTGCTCATCATGCTCGTCTCGCTCTTGGTGGGCATCGTGCTGCGCGCGGGCGTCCGCGGTGGCGGTGGCCCGACCGCGGTGATGATCGGCGTGTTCGGCCTCCTGGCGGTGGTTTACCTCGCTGGCGAGGTCATGGTGATCCTCCAAGACGTGCAGGCGCGCGAGGCCGGGGGCGCCGCTCTGGCCGGTCTGCCGGACGGCTTCCGCATCAGCGGGCGCGTGCGCGTCTCGGGGCTGCGCGGCCGGCCCGTATGCATCGACCACGTCGTGGTCGGGCCCGGGGATCGGGCCTTCGCCGTGGTGCTGGACGGATCGACCCGTCCCCCGAGCCGCCGCGACCCGCTCGATGGTTTGGGGCCTTTGCTCGGCCGGGCACGGGCCGCGGCCGATGCCCTGTCCGCCGCGGCCCGCGCCCGGGTGCTCCCCGATCGGCTGGGCCTCGATGTGGAAACCACCGTGCGCCCGTGCATCCTGGTCGTTCGCCGGCCGCTGGTACCTGGGGAGCGGAGCGGCGTGCTCGCCCTTGCTGCCGGGGACGCGGTGCGCGTGCTCGCCGGTCGGTGATCCAGCGCCGGACCCATAAGGCCTTGGGCCACCTGGCGGGGCGTGCCGGCTTAGGGACTGCGGTCCGGTCGCGCGCGTACGGGGCGGTCGCTGGGCACACCGTTCCCCTTCTCATAGTCATTTGTTTCCAACCGCCGCAGCGGCCGGTTTCCGACTCGAAGGTTCCTGCTTCACAGCGACCGGTTTCACCAGGCCGTTCTCCTGGCCAGAGCCTCCCGCTCCACAGGCGTTTACCGTCTCCGGGGAACTCCCGGCGACAAAGATCCGCAAGGATCTGGCGTCTACGCTCTTACGTGCCGGACGCTTCTTCCCGACACAGCCGCCAAAGCGTAGGTATTTCAAGCAGCGGTGGCCGGCTTGGTTTTCGCCGACTACTGGAGATACTATAGCACAAGAGTGGACCGAAGGCAACCTTTACGGTAGCAGTTGGGAACCCCCCGCAGCGTGGCGCAGAGGATGCCGCCGGGGGCGCAGAGCGATTTCGAGCGAGACTTGGGTGTGTTGCGGGATGCCAGCGGATTCACCGCACGGTCGGGGCCCACCCCGGGGTGATCGCGCTAGGTGGCGGCGGCGGCGCCTGAGGGGACATCCACGTTGCCGGATGGTGCATCCGCGGAACGAAGCGCCAGATGTGTCTGACGACGGCTGGCGACCTGGGCGAGCACGGCTTCGCCGGAAGGACTCAGCCGCGCGAACTGGCTGCCCGAAGGGGTGTCCTTCCACGTCACCGCCCAACCTCGCGCGACACAGCGCGCCAGGACCTGGTGCATGTTGCCGCAGGCGTGGCCCAGCGCGTCGACGCGCGACGTTTCCTGTCCGGCGAGGGCGGTCAGCAGAGCGACCTGTGGCGGGGTGGGGGCGGCCGGGCGGCCGTTCAGGATGGGTGCCGGCTGCGCCGCGGCCTGAGGCGGCACGGGCTGGGGGAGTGCGGGGACGACCGACCGCGTCACGGAGCGCGCGGCGGGCCGCTGTACGGGAACACCCAGGGGTGTCCGTGGGGACGGAAGGAACGTGCGGATGTCGACGGGGTGAAGTCGCATGGCTGGACGGTTGGTCTGCAACAGCCCGCACCTCCAGGGAGGCCTGCAGGGATACGGCGGAGGAGCCCAGTCGTGGCCTGGCGCCCGGCGGCCCACCCGTGCGTCAGCATCATCCGCTCCTCGTGGGCCAGTCGCGGCGCCTCCCGGGCACGTGTGGCTCCACCTTGCCGCAGGGCCCCGGCCCACGACATCCCCACGCACACCGGCTGGTGCGCGGAGCAGTATCCGGGACACGCGCCACGGCCACGGATCTACGGCACGGCCGATGCCCAGCGGGCGAATCTGGAAGGGGGCGCGCCACCGTCGCGCGGGACTGCGGGAGCGCGGGGGGATGGGCGCATCCAGACCCGCGCAGCCCGCCATACGAGCTTGGCCGGGGCGGGAGCCAGCAAGACGCCGGGCCCGTCCACCATCTCGGACAGCGCCGCCGCAAGGGCGGCCAACATCAGGGTTTTGGGGTGCGCCGCCGCCCCGGGTGTGGCGGCCCGCCGCGCCAGATCTGCCAACACTGCAATTTCGCCGAGTTCCAAGCATAGACCATCCTTGGCGCGCTGGCGCATGCTTGTAGCCTATCCCTGTCCGGGGTGGAATTCAAGCGTGGCGACGCCCGAACACCGAGCAGCGGCGGCCTGGCCCACCTGCGGTCTTTGGCCCAGGCGGCGGTGGCCCGGCGCACCGCGTGCCGCCCCTGCGCTGCGCCGGAAGCGGGCGGTCCCGCGGTGGCGGAGCCGCCACCCGCCACGGTTCGGTGTTCTGGGTCAGTTGATCGACATCGCATAGACGCTGCCGCGCCGAGCCTGTGCCGGTGCCGGAGGTGGGCGCATACCACAGGCATGCCCTCCGCCGCGGGTGCCGCGCCACCGGGCACCGGGATGGTCGCTTTGGTGCCCCGTGGACGCCGGGTGTATGCTCACGACGCGACCCGCAACCGCCAGAACGGTATGCGGACAACGCGATGGACCATGGGGAGATGCGGAGTGCCGGGAGACGCGCGTTCCGCGACCGCCGAGAGGATCCCCCGCCCGTTCGCCCTGCGCTTCGCCGACGATGGCGAGCGCTACGCGCACTACGCGCGCATGCGCAGGGAGAACCCGGTCGACGAAGACCCGGAAAGCGGCTTCTGGAGCGTGTATCGCTACGCCGACGTACAGCAGGTGCTCTCCACGCCCCAGGTCTTCTCCTCTAACCGCATCTTCCAGCGCCCGGCGGAGGGCGAGGACGGAGAACCGGGGGCACCCGCCGTCCCGCGCGCGGGCGGGCCGCCGGATGCCCGGCGCCGCGCGGCTGGGAGTCTCCTCGCCGACACGCTCCTGGCCGCGGACCCCCCGCGGCACAGCAAGCTGCGCGCTCTGGTGAGCCGTGCCTTCACCCCACGCGCGGTGGCGGCCCTGGAGCCCACGATCGCATCCCTGACGGAGGAGATGCTGGACCGTGTCGCGGGGCAAGGGCGCATGGACGTGATGGCCGACCTGGCCGGCCCCTTGCCGGTGACGGTGATCGCCCAACTGCTCGGTGTGCCCCTGGCGGATCGAGAGCGGTTCAAGCGCTGGTCCGATGACCTCGTCGGCAGTTCCGACGCCGCGGCCGGCGGGGACTTCGAGGTGCGACGCCAGGCGCAGGAGGCGCTGGCCGACTACTTTCGCAGCGTGGTGGCGGAGAAGCGCCGGCACCCCGCGGACGACCTGATCAGCGCGCTGCTCGACGCGCAGGTCGGCGGGGAGGCCCTGACGGAGCCGGAGTTGCTGGGTTTCTGCGCCCTATTGCTGGTCGCTGGCCACGAGACGACCACCAACCTGATCGGCAACGGCTTTCTCTGCCTGCTGCAGCACCCCGCGGAGTGGGTCCGTCTGCGCGGCGATCCCTCCCTGGCGGCCAGTGCCATCGAAGAGATGCTGCGCTACAGTTCGCCCGTGCAGGCCATCGTGCGCCGCACGGTGCAGGAGGTGCGCCTAGCCGACCGGGTCCTCCCCGTCGGCGCGCCCGTTGTGCCGTGGATCGGGTCGGCAAACCGCGATGAAGCCGCATTCCCCGACCCCGAGCGCTTCGACGTAGGCCGCACACCGAACCGGCAGATCGCCTTCGGTTACGGGATCCACTTCTGCTTGGGCGCGCCCCTCGCGCGCCTGGAAGGGCAGGTTGTCCTGCGCGCCATGGTGCAGCGCCTGCAGGACGCCGAGCTGGACGAGGCGGACGCCCTGCAGTGGTCGCCCGGCTTCATCCGCGGGTTGCGCCGGCTGCCCGTCCGCTTCCAGCCGGCCGCGCGCTGACCGGCGGGGGACGGCGGGGGACGGCAAGGGCAGGGGGCGGGCCCTGCCCTTGCCGTCCAACATTGCGGTCAGTCACCCGTGCGGGGCGGCGCAGCCCGGCCACCAGGGTGCGGCCCCAGTCCTCACCCTATAGCCCGCCGCGCCGGGCGCGCCGGGCCAGGGCCATGACCCGCGGCCGGGTGCTGACGTCAAAGTCCAGACCGTGGCGGAAGATCTCCGGCATGTAGTACTGCCCACCGTCGCCCAGGATCACGCCGTTCTGCTCCAGCCATGTCATCTCGTCGCCGCTGAGCCCGAGTTCGTCTCGACTAAACGGGATGTGCCTGCGCGACTTATCCAAACTGAGCAGCTTGTCGAAAATCGCCGCCAGGGCCTTATTTTCGATGCGGACCTCACTAATCTTCTCGCTGCTGCACGCCTCCAGGGCCCCGCGCATGGCGGACGGCGCCAAAAAACGGTCTTGCCACTTCTCGTCCTTTTCCTCCAGCGAACGTGCGGCTGCTTCCTTCAGCAAACGAAGGGCTTGCCAGCGTAACCATACCATCTTGATCCCGCATTCTGCCCTGTAGAAAAGAAGGAGGTGGTCCGAGGCGGTGGCGGTGGCTCCCGGAGTTCTCCTGCCATGGTCCCAAAATGCCGCCCGCAATTCGCTGACCCCAGCGTGGACCACGTCGCGACTCCTCTCGTGGGAAGGGTAACGACTGGTGTCGTGCCAGGGAAGCAGGTTCGGGTGCGGCCGGACGGGCTCCTTCATACGCAGCGACGCGCTGTGGAGAACCCGGGTCGATGACCGGGGTTCTCCCGCTGCACCGGGCGGCAGCCAGAGACCCGCGGGCCCCGGTGACCCCGTACGAGTCGATGTCCCGGCAGCAAGAGAACTGGCGAACGCTGGGCCCACATCGACCGTCCGACCATGGTTTTACGCCGACGATACCGGGGCGCGGACGGGCGCTGTTTCGTGTTGCACCGCCGACCGGCCGTAGCCGGCCGCCCTGGCCGACGATACCGGGGCGCGGACGGGCGCTGTTTCGTGGGCTGGGAGGCGTGGGACGGACAGTCCCCGCGCAAGCCCCCACCGGGCATGCGATCTCGGGCGAGGGCGGCGGCGCTTCCACGCCTACGGGCCCGGGGATGCGGTCCCGCTGCCCCTTTGGCCGGCCCTGCGCGGGCCGGTCGGGCCAGTGTCGGCTGTCGGAGCGCGGCCCGCTCCCCCCTAAGGGCCCTAAGGGACGCCGCGCCTGAGCGCAGATCCGCTCGCGTGGCGGGCGAGCGCCCTGCGGGGCCACGGCCATCCCCGCGCGCCAGGCCCGCCGGGCTGGCGCGGCCACGCCGCGCCCTGGCCCGCCCACTCCCACGCAGGCCTGCTCGCGGCGGACTTGCTGGAAGATGTCCACCCCCCGCCGGCGAATCCCGCGTCCCGGAGGTGAGGGCGATGGCGACGATGCGCGGGGTGGTGCTGCCCGGGGACCGGACGGTGGCCTTCGTCGACCGCTCGGTGCCGCAGCCGGGGCATGGGGAGGTGGTGCTGGCCGTCGAGGCGTCGGGCATCTGCGGCAGCGACATCCGTGCCATCTACCGCGGGCACGTCGGTGATGGCGCGGAGGGCTACCGCGGGGTCATCGCGGGCCACGAGCCGGCCGGCCGCGTCGTCGCGGTGGGACCGGGCTGCGCGCGCCCGCGCGTAGGGGATCGCGTCGCGGTCTACCACATCGCTGGGTGCGGTGTGTGCGAGGAGTGCCGGCGCGGGTACATGGTCGACTGTGAGGGTCCGGGGCGGGCGGCCTACGGGTGGCAGCGGGACGGCGGGCACGCGCCGTTCCTCCTGGCTGACGAGCGCACCTGCGTCGTGCTGCCGGAATCCCTGACGTTCGTGGACGGGGCGCTGGCCGCGTGCGGGTTCGGCACCGTGCACGAGGCGCTCAGCCGCGTGGGCCTCTCGGGCCGGGATCGGCTGTTCGTCGTGGGCCTTGGCCCGGTCGGGCTGGGGGCGGCCATGCTGGGCCGGGCCATGGGCGCTGGGCCCATCATCGGGGCGGACGTGTCCGCGGAGCGGTGCGCCCAGGCGCGTCGGCTGGGCTTGGTCGACGTGGCCGTGGAGGCGGGCGACGGGGAGTCGGCCTTAGCCGTGGTCATGGAGGGGACCGGGGGCCGGGGGTGCGAGGTGTCGATCGACTGCTCCGGGTCCGGCGCCGGGCAGCTGCTCGCGGTGCGCGCCACACGCACGTGGGGACGCTGCGCGCTGGTCGGCGAGGGCGGGCGGGTGACGCTCGACGTGTCGCCCCTGCTGATCCACAAGCAGATCACGCTCTACGGGTCGTGGGTCACATCGCTCGGGAACATGGAACGGCTCCTCGAACGGCTGGACCGCTGGGGTCTGCATCCAGAGGCCGTGGTGACGCACCGCCTGCCGCTGTCAGAGGCGGCGGAGGCCTACCGTGTGGCGGATGCGGGCCAGGCGGGGAAGGTCGTCCTGTTGCCGGGTGCGTAGGCCGCGGCCGGGGGGGGGACCCAGGGCCGCGGCGTTCTCGGCAGACCTCCTCAGCGACAAGGCTTGGGGGGTAGCCGGCAGATCGGGGTGCGGACGGGCGGGCCGGGCCGAGGGTACGGGGCGCCACGGCGGGCCCGCGTGTCCTCGTTGATGGCGATGGCGTTGCCCCCGTCAGTGGTCAGTGACGGGGGCGACGGATGGCCCTGGCCGGCGAGCCTCTACGGGCACCGGCAGCTCGGCCCGCCGGCAGGGTGGCCGGCCGGCTGGTCCAGGCTACGGTACCCGCCTCTCACCAAGCCAGGGCTTCGCGAGCCGTCCGGCGCCCTGTCGCATGGGTCTGCCGATGCGCAGTGCCATCCGTCCCACCCCGACAAATAGCCCCGCCCGTGACCGCCCCTCGGGCGGCCCCGCCCCATCTGGGGCCGCATCCCACGGACACACCGGCCGCACCGTGGCTGCGCCTCTCCGTCCGCCCCGCGCCGCCGCCGACTCGACCCCCCAGCGCACCGCGGCCCCATCCTGCTGACCGTGCCCCACCGCCGCACCCGCCCCGTCTGACGGCCTCCACGCGCCAGCGCGTCCGCGTGCCCAGGCGACCGCGCTTTCCCGTGCCCCGCCTATCCGCTACCCCGTCACCCGTCAGCCGAGCGTCACGACGACACCGGTACCGACTCCATCGGGATTCTGGCCGTTGAGGTCGAAGAACCCGGTGAGATTCGTGCTCCCGTCCGGGGCCCAACCGATGCCGGCGTTGAACTGCAGTTGCGCTCCCTTGGCGGGCTTGAACTGCCCGACCATGGACCAGGGGAGGGTCGCGGCGATGCGCCAGCCGTGGGGCAGCGTCTGAAACTCCATCGGCACGGTCGGGAAGGTGTTGTTGATCGTGTTCCAGAGCTCCATGCCGCTCGATGTCTTGGCCAGGCCGACCTTGCCGGTGTTGCCGATCTGCAGCGCAGGCTCGGTGTCGAAGTAGCACCAGAGCATGTCGCCCTTCCAGATGTTGGTCCCGTGGTGGGTCTGGGTGTAGGGGTGGCCCTGGGTGATCTCCGCGTTGAGATAGAGGGCCTGCGCGTCCCACATGAGCGCGACCGCGAGCGATGCGGTCGCGGGACCACTCCACTGAGCGGGGGTGCCGCCGATGATGTCCGAGCGCGATGCCGCCTGGATGAGCGTGGTCTTCCATGCAGACGCGCGGGCTTTCAGGGACGGGGGTTGCGGGGCGAATGCGGCGGTGCCGGCCCCGTACAGCGGCACGACCCGCCCGGAGGCACCTTCGGAGAGAATGACGTTCGCTTGGCGGGCCGCCTGCTGAAACGCCTGGCGCACGGATGATCCCGGGTGCGTCCAGAGGGGCGTGAGATCCTGCGATACCGCGTTGCTGACCAGGGACCCGTTGTTGGCGTACGGCTCCATGCAGCGCGCGTAGCCCCCGACGGCCGCGTCGACGAACCAGTGGAGTCCCTTCCCCTTCAGGCTGGGCGCCACGGATTCGACGATGGCCTGCCACTGCGGCCAGAGGCTCTTGAGCGTGGGCTGCAGGGCGGAGAAGTGCATGCGCGTTACCTGGAAGGATGGCGTGGTGGTCGCCCACTTCAGCACGCGCCACGCCTGCTCCGGATACTTCGTGTCGCGCACGATCCCCCAGAAGTCGTTTGTCATGAACGTATAGCGGCCGCTCGGGAAGACAGGAAACGGCTGGAATGCCCACTTCCGCCCCTGCAGTTGCTGCGTCAGGCGGAACGGCGCGGTACCCCACTCGAAGTCCATGGCGAGATTGCCCAGCGGCAGTCCCTGCCCCGAGTTCGCCGAGTATACGTCCCAGGGAACGGCGATTCCCCGCCACAGCAACTCGTGGTACACCCAGTCGCCCGCGGCGACGGCTCCCGGGTGATCCAGCCAGGAACGGGTGCCACCCGGATTCGTCAGGGCGCCGCCGAAGGCGTTTAGCAGAAAGGTCGACTGCGAACTCGTCCCGATGCCGGTCGTGTACCAGGGAATGGCCGCGCCATACCGCTTCTTGCCGTTCTTCGGCACGGTGGTCAGCGCGGCCGCCAGGCGGACGAAGTCGTCGGACGTCCACTCGGGGCTGGGATAGGTCAATCCCAGTTCGTCCAACAGGTCGAGCATGATGGCGTAGACGAATGGGCTGGCATAGGCGCCCAGCATGTAGGTGCCCCACGGCCGCTGGAACAGTTCCATCTGTCCCTGGACCCAGATGCTCGTGTCGACGTTGTCCCGCTGCAGATAGCTGTCCAGCGGCAGCAGCAGTTTGCCGGACCAATACGGATAGAAGTTCCAATCCCAGATGATGTCGGAGGCCGTGCCCGCAATAATGGCTGGCACGCCGCTCTGCGGCGTGATCTGTACCCGGATGTCGCGATTGGCGCGCATGAAGGGCTCGAAGGCTTGCTGCGTTAGGGCGACCAGCGTGTTTAGTCCCGCCTGGCCCGTGCCGAAAATGCCATTCATCGTAATCGTCACCGGGTGATGCGCCGCGCTGGGCACGGCCGACGCCGCCAGGGACACCCCCGGCGCCGCCGCGATCCACATGCCCGCACCGCCTGCCGACGCCGCGGCGGCGGCCCGGAGCAGGGTGCGTCGCCGGTACGCCCGGCCGGGCGCGTCGTGCTCGGCCGAGGAGGCCCCCGTGCCGATCACCGCCTCGCCGCCCATGGCGGGCGCGCGCCGCGGGCCCGGGTCCCCTGCTTGCATACTGCCGGGCTGCCCCTCCTCCGCCGGTTTGCCGAGTGACATCGCCGCTCTCCTGGTCCTCAAGACCACCGGATTCACCCTTTCTCATGAGGATCAAGGCAAGGGCCGCGCCATGGCCCTGGCCCACTCGGGCTCCGTTGCTAGGACCGCGCTGCAAGAACCCGTCTCGACTGCACCGGCCGCAACCCGTGGCGCCACGGTCGGCGCGGAGCCGCTACCGGGGCGCCACCCCCGCGCGTCCAGCGGCCGCGCGGCGAAGCAGGGCCGATCCCGCCGAGGCCGGGCTTGCTGGCGCACCCCCCGGGGGCGGCGCTGGGCCGTGCCAAGGGGCCCCCCGCGCGGTGGTCTAGACGGCGCGAGCCGCCCGCGCGCGCAGCGCCCCGCCGCCCCGTCAGCCGCTTGGCTGCGCAGCGGTATAACACGTGTCGCAATCCGTCGCGCGAGGCCCTCCCCGTCCGTGCGCGCGGTCCCGTGCAACACGGCAGGGGATCCGCGCCCCCGCCGTCTGCCGGCCACAGGCCCTTCTCCAGGGAGTGCCCCGGCGGGGTCGGCAAGGCCCCGCCGCGGACCCGCGTCCCGTGCCGCCGGGGCCCGCCCCGCAGGGCAGGCGCCACGGCTCTGCCTCAGGCTGGAGGCGCCTGCGCCCGGTGTGCCCACGGTGCGAGCTTTGCGCGACGGGCGCAGACCCGTAGTGCCCGCCCTCTCCGACGGGGACCGGCGTACGCCGAGAGCGCCGTCCCTCGCCACCCTACCCTCGCGTCCCGCCCGCTCGGGCGCTGCCCGGGCGTCGGGGCCGGTACCCCTTCCGCGGCGGTCATGTGGCACGTGTCACATGACCGCCGCATCAGTTCGCTGCCTCGGACGGGGTTCCTCCTCGGAGCAGCGGGAAGGCAGCGTGGCTTCGTCGCGGGGGGCAGACGCCGGTCCGCGCACGCGCAGTGCGGTAGGCGCACAGGACCACCATGCAGACCGCAACGGGTGGGCGAGGCGAGGGGGCATGCGGCCTAGGGCGGAGCACGTGGGCCGAACCGCCCGCAGCCGGAGCCCGCACCACCCCGCATGACGGCGGCAGTGGCCTCTTGCCCCTTGCGCGCCAACGCTGTGGCGCTGCCCCCGAGCGGGCGCCCGGCCGTGGTCGTGCCCTTCCGAGGGACGGCGCGACCGGGGCCCCCGCAGAGAGGCGTTTGGCCGGGGGGCGAGCGGGACGTCGTGTACAATCCTCGCGGGAGGCTTGCGTGCCGCAGACCCGCGCAGCAGTGTGCGGCAAGAGGACGGGCGGGCAGCGGCCCGCGGCGTCGCGGAGAGGATGTCCTGCGTGCGGGCGTTGGATCCAGCGGTCCCCGAGAAGCGGCTGGCGAGGGGGGCCCCGCCTCGGGTCACGGCGGCGCACGTCGCGGCGGCTGCCGGGGTGTCCCGGGCCACGGTGTCTTACGTGTTCAACCGCCACGCCCCGGTGCGCGTGTCGGCCGCCACCCGTGCGCGGGTTCTCGCCGCCGCGCAGCGGCTCGGTTATGCGCCCAATCCGATGGCGCGGGCGCTGCGTGGCACGCGCACCGGCGTCATCGGCATCGTGGTGGGCAACATCGACGCGAACCACGTGGGCATGAACATCGTGCGGGCCGTCGGCGCCGCGCTGGCGCCCCTGGGCTATCACACGCTGATCACGGACGCGCGGGGGGCGGCGCGGGAAGAACTGGCCCAGGTGCGCGTGCTGGTCGACAGGGCGGTCGATGGCTTGGTCTTCAACGGTCCCCTGCAGGCGGAGAGCATCGCCTTCTGCCGCGATCGCGGCCTGCCGGTGGTCATGGTCGAGCGCTATCCCGCGGTGCCGGGTGTGCCGGGCGTGCACGCGGACAACGTGGCCGGGAGCACCATGGCTGTGAGCCACTTGCAGCGCCTGGGACACGGGCGCATCGGCTACGTAGGGCTCAGCGACCTGCACACGCATGACCGGGACCGCTTTGAGGCGGCCGTGCAGACTGCCCGCGGGCGGGGTCTCACCGTGGCGGCGGGCTGGATCCACCGGCAGGATGATCAGGAGGCCGGCCCCACCTACGCGTTTGCGCGCGACGTGCTTCAGGACAGGCCGCGCCCGACCGCGATCTACGCCGGAGGCATTCTCTTCGCGATTGAAGTGCTGCGCGCCGCCGGCGACCTCGGTTTGCACGTGCCGCGCGACCTCTCGGTCATCAGCTTCGACGATCCGTACGCGGAACTCACCAGCCCGCGGCTGACGACGGTGGCCGCCCCGGCCGACCACCTGGCCGCCGAGGCCGCTGGCATCCTGCTGCGCCAGTTGGAAGAGCGCCCGCACGCGCCCGTACCAGACGTCCGCGTCGTCCCGCCGCGCCTGACCGTGCGCGAGAGCACGGGGCCGGCGCCCGGGGAGGGGTGACGGCTCGCCGCGAGGGCGGCCGGGGCCTGTAGCGGCCCGCCGCCCAAGGCCGCGGTGGGCTGCCCGCCCCGCGGGTCCCTCGGCGCGGCGCCGCGCCGCAGGCGCCGGCCAGGCAAGCGGGTAGCGCGCCAGTCACAGTTGCCCGCGGGAGGCGCACATCGCGACGGGCGGCGGGCCGCCCCCCAGTGCAACCGTCTGCGGCTCACGCGGCGGCGCGCATACGGGTCACCCTCGCGCCATGTCCGCATGCCGCCGCACGCACATCTGTGCGCTGCAGCGATGCGAACGGCGCGATATCCCCCGGTCGGTGGGGCTCCGGCTGTGCGGGTCCACCGCACAGCGAATGGGCGCGCTGCCTCCGCGCTCGCCGAGGCGGCGTACATGTTCTGTACCCGTGACGACGCGCGGGGTCTCGGCCCGACCCTCAGCGAGGCCGCCGTTCAGGCAGCCGTCCAGGCGGCGGGGGCGTCCGCGCCCGCCCGGAACGCCCCGCAGGCGCGTGCCCTGCGCCTTGCCCTGGCGGCTGCCGCCTTCCCACCCCTATGGCGTCGTGCGGCACCGGGTCCGGGAGCTGCTGGTGGGCTCCGTGGGCCAGGTCGGCGCGTCCCGCCTGCGCGCCGAGGTGCTCGATCTGTTCGCGTTCCGTGGGGAGCCGTTCGTCCCCTTGCGCGATCTAGCCCATCACCTGTGGGCCGAGCGCGCGCCGGAGATGATGCGGCGGCGCCTCGCCGCCTGCCAGCATCCGCGGCGCGCGAGATCGGCCGTGAGTTGACTAACAGAACTTAGTCATATAGGGTATGGGTGAGGTGGACCGATGCCCAAGGTCGTTAACGTGCACGAAGCGAAGACGCACTTGTCCCGTCTGTTGGAGGCCGTCCAGGCGGGAGAAGAGATCATCCTAGCCAAGAACGGCCGCCCCTGCGCGCGACTCGTAGCCATCGACCCCATCCCGGCCCGGCGTCTTGGGTTCCTGAAGATGACCATTCCGCCCGAGTTCTTTGACCCGTTGCCGGAGGACGAGCTGAAACGGTGGGAATCATGACCCTGCTCTTGGACACGCACGTGCTCCTGTGGGCGGTGGCGGAGCCGGGCGCACTATCGTCCCGAGCCCGCCTCCTGCTGACGGACGGTGCGAATACGCTTCTCGTGTCAAGCGCGTCAGCCTGGGAGGTGGCTGCCAAACACCGGTTGGGGCGGCTGCGGATGGCGGAAGTCTTGTTGGCATCCTTCTCGGAGCACCTGCGAGCCCTCCGCGCCGTCGAACTGCCCATGTCAGTGCGGCACGCGCTCACGGCGGGCGCCTTTCCATCCCCCCACCGCGACCCCTTCGATCGCATGCTCGCCGCTCAGGCGCTGCACGAAGGCGTGCCGCTCGTATCGAGAGACGAAGCGTTCGCCGCATTTCCGATTGAGACCGTCTGGTAGCGGAAGGGTTCGGCATCCAGCCCCGTCGGTGCATGAGCTCCGAAGGGGTCCGGTT
Organism: Bacillota bacterium; assembly: GCA_021797775.1. Taxonomy (GTDB): domain Bacteria; phylum Bacillota; class Sulfobacillia; order RBS10-35; family JAJYVN01; genus JAJZZC01. The sequence goes on along the minus strand of JAJZZC010000028.1, from coordinate 9,972 downwards.
GTCGTGCGTTCCGGTTGGCCTGCTCGTGGTCCGCCGTGACCATCCCTTGACCTCCTACCCACGGCTAACCCCCGGGGCATCCGCCGGTTTCCGGTGGGCGTGTTTCCCACGAGCACCACGCCCTTGTCGCACGAGCTGCCGCCCCCGCCTGCGGGCCAGCGGCTGATACGGATACGGCCTTCGCCCTACGGATCGAGCCAGGCCCCCCGCCCTGCCGCAGTTCGGGGGCACCGCTGCGGCTGCGGGAGGGCGGCGCGGCGGCCTGTCAAAGCTCCTCTGCGGGAGCCCGGTGCGGGGGGTGGATCCCGTGTCACTCGCCGAATTGCTGGCCGCTGTGAACCGCTGGGGCGAAGAGGCCGTGGGACTGGCCGGCGAGCTGGCCCTGGCGTGCGGCCCCCTGCGCGCGGGCGTGCCGCTGCCCGCCGCACTGCGCGCCCGCCTGACCGCCCACGGGGAGCGCTTCGCCGCCCTCGCCGCGCGCGCCGCCGACCTGGGGCCGGAGCGCAGCGCCATACCGGCCGACCTGGAGGGCTTGCGGGACGCCATCTCGGCGGCTCTGGCGGCCGAGCGGCGCACCCGGGCGCGCGACGTGCTCGAGCGCGCCCGCCGCATCCGGCCGCTGGACCCGTCGGATCCCGTCGCTCCAGACCTGGCCGCGGTCGAAGCCATGGCGGCGCGCCTCCTGGCGACACTGCCTCAGGCAGCGGTCGGGGAGGGGGACGAGGTGCCGCGGTTAGCGGATGGCACCCACCCCCTGGCGCTGCTGGTGGCGCTCGCCGACCAGACGGTGTCCGATGACGCGGCCGCCTGGTGGCAGGCCCTGTCTGCGGTGTGTGCGGCCTTCGGAGCCCCCTTGGCGCGCGCGGCGGACCGCCGCCGCTTGGCGGTCGCGGAGGGAGCGGCGGCGGCTGAGCCCGCTGCCGCGGGCGGTGCGGGCGCGCCTCCCTCGGTTCCGGCCGCGGCTGGTGGTAGCCCTGCCCGTGCGCAGGCCGGCCCCGTCCCCGCCAGCGCGACCGGGCTCTCCTTGCCTCGGGCAGCCCCCGCCGTGGGCGGGCCCCTGGGAGAGGCTCCGGCGTACGGCCCCGGTGTCGGCTCCGGGCGTGGCGTGCGGTCCAGCCCAGACGCGCGCGTGGCTGCGCCGGCCGTGGCCGGCGGCGTGGGTCTGGCGCCTCCGCGCGCTCGGTGGGAGCCCGATCCACTGGCGGTGCTGCGCGGTCGCGGAGGGATTGTCCCCGCTCCACCCCTGTCTGGCGGCGCTGTCCCCGCGCCGCTGCCGGTCACCGTCGACTGGCCGCCCGCAGGGCATGGCGGAGCGCCGCAGGCCCCCCGGGGCACGGCTGCGGAGCGGGCCCGGCGTGGGGATGACGGAGCGCCGGCGGCTGAGGGGCGCGCGCCCACCGGGCCGTCCGCCGGGGGACCGCATCCGTCGCCGCAGCGGGGCGAGCATGCGCAGGACAGCCTGCGGGGCGTGGAAGGGGGCCCTCCCGCCGGCCGGTCCGCCCAAGGCGACTCTGCTGCGTCGGAGTGCGCTGGCCGTGGGGACGACGCCGCGCCAGCGGCGGCCGTGTCCACCAGTGCGGCCGCAGGGGACGGACATCCAGTCGCGGACCGGTCCGGCCACCGGGGGGAGGGCCCAATGCCTGCGGAGAGGGGCCTGCCCGCAGGGCCCTTCGGGCTCGCCGGTGGGGGCGGGCTTGCCGTCGTGCCGGCGGATGGCCGGCGGGTGGCCGCGGGTACCGTCCCGGCGGCTCCCGCCGCCGCCGAGGCGGTCGGCCGCTGGGTGGCCCGTGCCTGGGACCTTCTGCGGTCGGGCCGGGCCGGCGCCGCACACCACCTGCTGCGCGCCGTGTGGACCCTCGCTCCCGCCGGGGCGCCCCTGCTGCCGCACCCGGCGCTGGCGCGGGCGGTGGCCCTGGCGCCCTTCGTGCGGCGGCGCGACGGTGAGGTCGCTGCGGCGTTTGCGCCGCTGGACGTGGCGCTGCCGGAGGACCTGGCGGTGCACCTCCTGGCCTGGGCTGGCGCGGCGCGACCCGCGCTGGTCGCCCCCACGACGGGCGCGGCCGGCCTGCTGGAGCGCTTGCGCTGGGGCACCGGTTTCGAGGCGCTCTACGAGCTGACGCGGATGCTCGCGGACGTTGCCTCCCGCTGCGGCGGGCTCACCCCGGCGGTCATTGGCGGTGTACAGAGCCGCGCGACTTGGCAGGCCGAGCTGGACGAGGCGCGGCGGGCCGTGGTGGCGTGGGCGGCACAGGCGCCGGAGAAGGGGTTTGTCTATGCGCCGGCGGGGGCGGTGTGGAAGGCCTGGGTCGCCCCCGGCGGGCCCGTCGCCGCCATGGTCGCACCCGTGCTGGCCGGCCGGCTGGCGGCGGTGGAGGAGGTGCGCGGCCGCAGGGCGGAGCTCGCGGACAATGGCCGGCTGCGCCGCCTGCGAGAGGAGACCGAGCGCGCGATCGGCCAGCGCCGGCCCATCGAGGCGCGCGCGCTGCGGCAGTTGCACCAGGGGCGCGATGAGGCGGTGGAGCTGGCGGCGCGGTGGCTCGCCGTCGCCAGCCGCCCGCCCCTGGAGCCCGACTACGTCCGCGAGCGGGTGCACGCGCTCAAGGCCTGTCTGGACCGACTCGGCGAACCCGCGCGGGAGGAGTTGGAACGGGCCGCGCGTCCGGGTGGCCCCGCGGCCGCGGCGGTGGCCTGCGCCCGGCGGGCGCTGGACAACCTCATCGGCCTCTTCGCCGGTGGGCTCGCCTCCGGGGACGCGCTTGCCGAACCGGACCCCCACCACCTGTTGGGAGCCGACCTCCTGCTCTGGCCAGACCTGGACATGGGTGGGGAGTGGGAGCCCCGCGGGGAACCCGTGGCCGTGGCGCGCACGCTGGGTGAAGGGGTACCGTGCGCCGGGTTGGCCGAGGCCTTTGGCCCGCGCGTGGAGCGCCGTGACCTGCAAGGGGCGGCCCGGGTCGTGCAGCTCCTGAGTCGGGACGGACATCCCCGTGCGGCGGAGTTGGAACAGCAGTGGCAGCGCCGCCTGCGCGAGCACCAGGCGTGGCTGGCCGGGCGGTTGGCCGATGTCCAGGAAAGGGTCGAGGCCGCCCTGATCGACGGGCTCCTCGACGAGGACGCCCGCGACCGGCACCTCGGCCGCCTCTTGGCGTACGAGGCGCAGACCCCGCGCCTGCGGCGCTTCCATGAGGCCGACGCCGACCTCCAGGCCCTGACCGCCGAACTCGCGGGGCTGCGCGCCGCCCGGCAGGAGGATCTGCGGCAGGCGCTGGCCGCGGTCAGCCCGCCGCCGGATCCCGCCACGGGGGCTCGTATCGCCGAGGCCATCGCGCGTGGCGACACCGTCGCCGCCCAGGAATACCTGGACCGGGTGCGCGCCGGGGAAGCCCTCCCGGAGGCGGACCCCGAGGGGCCGGAGGCGGCGGCCTGCGACGCCTTCTTTCCCCACGCCCTGCGCGCCCTGGAGGAGCTGCTGCGCGCGCCGGACGCCTACGCGCGCGCCCGCGCCGCCCTGCACGCCGGGCGCGCGGCCACGGGGGCGGCGCCCGCCCGCCTCACGGAGGCCCAGCGGCGGTCCGGCCTGGACCTGTTGGATGCGTGGTTCGCCCTGAAGCGCGAGCACGTGCCGCGGGAGCAGCCTTTGCGCCAGGTGCTTGACGCCCTCGGCCTGCAGGTCCAGCAGGTGATTCCGGGGACGGCGGGTACCGGGGGCGACGTGGTGGAGGTCACGGTGCGCACGGACCCGGTGGCCGATCGCGATGCCTGTTCCGTACCCGCGTTCGGGTCTGTGGCGGACGGGTCGTATCGCCTGCTGCTGGTGTGGCGGGCGGCGAGCGGCGAGGAACTGGTCGGTCTGGTGGGGGAGACGGCCGGCCTGCAGCGCGCTACGCTCCTCTGCTTGTTTGGCCTGCTTGACACCTGGGAGCGGCGCGAACTGGCGCGCCTCTGCCGGGAGCGGCGCCGCACCTTCCTGCTGATCGACGACGCCTTGGTCCTGCACCTCGCGGCGCAGCCCGCGCCGCGCCTCGGGACCTTGGTGGGCTGCACCCTGCCCTTTACCTACGCGGCCCCCTACGCGACTGGTCCGGGACCGGTGCCCGTGGAGATGTTCTACGGACGTTCCGCGGAGCTGCACGCGGTCGTGGCGCCGTCGGGAGGGCGCTGCTTCGTCTACGGGGGGCGGCAGCTGGGCAAGACCGCCTTATTGCGGGAGGCGGCGCGCCGCTTCCACGATCCACGCGAGGGTTGCTGGGCGGTCTGGGTCGACCTCAAGGTGGCCGAGGTTGGCCTGGCCCAGGGGCCCGAGCAGGTATGGCTCACGCTGCACCGCGCGTTGCGCGCCGCTGGGATCGTGCTGGAGCGCGTCGAGGACCCGGTGCCGGAGATCCGCGGGCGGGTGGACCGCTTCCTGGATGCCCTGGTCGGTTGGCTGGAACGCGAGGGACACCGCCGCCTGCTCCTGCTGCTCGACGAGGCCGACGCCTTCCTGGAGCAGGATGGCCGCCAGGGCTTTGCGCAGTCGGCGCGCCTCAAGAACCTCATGGAGCGGACAGACGGCCGGGCCAAGGTGGTGCTCTCGGGGCTGCACAACGTGCTGCGCACCACCGAGCAGCCCAACCACCCCCTGGCCCACCTGGGCGAGCCGATCAAGGTCGGCCCGCTGCTCAACGGCGAGTGGAACCAGGCCCGGGCCCTCGTCGTGCGGCCCCTGGCCAGCGCCGGCTACCGCTTCGCCTCCGAGAGCCTGGTCGTGCGCATCCTCGGCCGCTGCAACTTCTACCCCAGCCTGATCCAGTTGTATTGCGCCAAGCTGTTGGAACGCCTCACCGAGTCCCGTGCGGCACCGGAGCACCGCGCTGGGCCCCCCTTCACCATCACCGGAGACCTGGTGGATCGCGTCTACCGCGAACGCGCCGTGCGCGACGCCATCCGCGAGAAGTTCCAACTGACGCTCCAGCTCGACCCACGTTACGAACTCGTCGCCTATCTCATGGCCCATACCTTCCTGACGGAGCCCGAGGCGGCCCCCCGCGGCCTCGGCGTGGCGGAGGCGCGCGAGCGCGCGCGGGAATGGTGGGACCAGGGGTTTGCCGCCATGACGGACCATGAGATGGAGGTGCTGCTCGACGAGATGGAGGGGCTTGGGGTCCTGCGGCGCCTCGCCGACGCTCGCTACACCCTGCGCAGCCCCAACGTGGCCCTGCTCATGGGGACCACCGATGACATCGAACGGGCGCTGCTCAAGGAGCGCGAGGCGCCCCCCGCCGACCCCGCCAGCTTCCGCGCCCGCCCGGCGGGCAACGCCCGCAGCCCGCGCCGGCACCCGCTGACCAACCTGCAGGTGCGGGCCCTGCGCCGGCACCGGCACGCCGTGTCGGTGGTGTATGGCGTGCCAGCGGCGGGCATCGGCGAATTGCACGGCTTCCTCAAAGAGGGCACCGATCCCCGCTACTTCCTCGACATCTCCGGCGCGACCGGGGTCGAGTCGTTCGCCGAGCTCCTCAGCGCCCTGCGCCGGCGCCCGCCGGGCGCCGCCTCACTGGCCGTGGTGCCGCCCGCCGCCCCCTGGGATGGCGCCTGGATCGAACATGCCCTGCAGTGGACGGGCCGGCTGCAATCGGTCGCCGGGTCGGTCCACGTCGTGTTCATCGCCGACCCGGGCATCGCCTGGCGGGTCGAGCCCGGCGATCCGGGGAGCGTGGCGCGCACGACGCTGCAGCCCTGGAGCGACACCTTCCTGCGCCATTGGCTGGACGACGTGGACCTGCCCTCGGACCGCGACCTGCGCAACCTGGTCCTCGCCGCCACCGGCGGATGGCCCGGGCTCATCGTGGGGGGATACGAGCGGCTGCGGGTGCGCGGCGAGGTGGACCGGCAGCGGTGGTCCCAGCATCTGGCGGTCCTGGCGGAGCCCCCGGACGCGGAGCGGGCGCGCGACGTCCTGGCCCAGTTCGGGCTGGAGGACGCGCCCGGGGCGGAGCCGTGGCGGACGGTGGCCGTGCTGGCCCGGCTCGCGGAGCGCGACGGGACCGTCGTCCCCGATGACCTGCAGCTGTTGGAGATGGACGGTCTACCCGCCGCGGGCCTGCAGCGCGCCCTGCGCTGGAGCGAGCGCCTCGGGCTCGTGGAACCCCTCGCCGCCGAGGGCGGCTGGCGCCTCGACGCGGTGTGGGCCCGGGCCCTGCGCGCCGTGCGCTGAGGCGACCGCGCCCGCCCAGGGACGAGTGCGCGTGCCGTCGGCGGCGTGGAGGTGCCCGTCGCGCACACGAACGGGCGCCCGTGCACCCCCGTCGGCGTGTCGAGCGAGCAGGAAGCGCAGGTCCGCCGCCCCCTGCCCGGGGTTGTCCCAGCGCAGTGGAGGTACAGGCCAGGAGCGGACGGCGGCCTTCGCGGTGGAGGCGAAGCCTGTTTCACTCATGGGCGCGAGGTTCGCTCCGCGGCCCGGCCGTGTTGGCGTGGGGAATCCCTTGCCCCCGTGGCGATCACCCGCCGTGCGACCGTCCGCGGCGCGGCGCGGGGGGCGCGGTCGCCGGGCGGGATCTGCCCGTACCGCCCCTGGCCACAGGGCCCGGAGCCAAGCCCGGCCAACGCGGTGCCAGCCGCTGGGGCGGCGCGCCGCGACCCAGCCAGCGGCGAACAGGGCGGAGCGCGGTCCGACCCACCCCGGCTCCCGCGGGCAAGGAGGCGGAACCGGGGGGCGGCCCGAACCGCGCAGGGAGGCACGCGGTCGCCGCGCGGCACCACGACCGGGGGCGTGGGGGAGAGGGGTGTGGCGCGGGCCCCCGCAACGTCTCCTCGCGCGGGGGCGGCGTGGCGGCGTGGGGCCATCCATACGCCGTGGCGAGCGGTGGTCGGCGGCGATGAACGGAGGCCAGGTCCGTGACCGGCGCGGGCCGGAACCGCCACCCGCTCGCGGACACGCCTGCTGCACGCCCCCCCGAAACGCTCCCGCCGCGGGCGGGCCCGTGGCGGGCCGTACGTCTGCCCCGTCTCCGTCCCCGGGGAAGGGACGGACGCCGAGAGAGCGCCTCGCGGTCGGCCTGGGGGTGGTGAGGTGTTGAGTATCTCCGTCTGGGCCTTGCCGGGGCCGGCGGCGTTCGTGGCGCGGATCGCCAGTGCCCTGCGCGCGGGAGCCAGCGCCGTGCTGGCCCTGCCGCGCTGGGCGCCCTGCGGGGTCCCAGCGGCGCTGCGGGCGGTCCTTGGGGACGGGTGGGAGTGGGTGCCACTCCAGGTTGTCCGCGACATCCCCCCGTCGGCGCAGGTCTTGGCGCGCCTGCTGCCGTCGGCCGCCACCACCGTGGTGCCCTCCGCCCGCCGCGTGGCGGAGGTGCCCGGGGGCGGACGGTTCGTCGTGGTACTGAACGCCGTGGAAGCCGCCGGCTGGCCCTCGTGGCGCGACTTTCTCGCCGAATACGCCCGGGTCTGCGCAGAACGCTCGCCACACCTGCGACCGCGGCTCGTCGCGCTCGTCAGCGGGGTGATGCTCGCCGATCTCCCGGAACGGGCCGACTGCCTGGAGATCTACGCCTGGGACGGGGTCGTGGGGGGGCTCGACATGCTGCTCTACACGGCCCACCGCTTTGCGGGCCGCATCGAGGCGGGGACGGACCTGCTGGCCGCCGTGGGCGCGCGGGTGGCGCTGTGGGATCCCGCCGTCGCGGATCTCCTCGCCGACCGGCCGGCATCCGAGGTGCTGGCGCCGGTCGCGGCCCTGCAGGAGCTGGCCGCGTCCCGCGGCTGGTCGGCGGCGGAGGAGCCGGCATGGGAACGCGGCACGCTGGCTACGGTCGACGGCCAGCGGCAGGTGCACGCCGCCCTCTTGGCGGCGCGCGGCGAGGAGCGTGCCCTGCGCACGCGCGTGTGGAGCGGGCAGGCGGGCGTGTTGCTGCCCCTGGTGGAGCAACGGCGACGCGATGTGCTTGAGCGCGTGCGGCCGCTGCTGACCCTGCCCCTCGACACCGGCTACGGCGTGATCAGCGACGCCCGGGACCTGGAGGTCTCGCACCTGGCCTTCCTCCTCCGCGGGCAACGCGTGCCGGCCCGGCTACGCGACCTCGTGGAACGCCTGCGCCGCATCCGCAACCTTCTGGCACACTTTGAGCCGGTCTCCCCCGAGGATGCCCTGGACCCGGAAGTGCATGGCGGAGACGGCGCCTGAGGGGACCGGGCCCTCGTCTGCCGGGCCATGGGGCCGTGGCCCATTCTCGCGGCGTGCGACCCCGCCGGCACAATGATTGCCTCGTACTTGTCGGGTAAGGACAGGTCTTGCAGGCGAGCTTGATACAACCGTGGGTGCAACCCACGTTGCGCACAGCGCGAGCGGCATGCCGCCAGCATGTCCTCGGAGTCATCCACCCCGTCAACCGGCAGCCCCGCCTCCAAGAGCGGGATAAGCAACCGGCCCGAACCGACCGCGGCTTCGAGGATGCGTCCCTTGCACGAGGACAGCCGGTCTCGATAAAACTCGATGTCCCCGCCCAGGGAATGACCGACCGGCTTCGTCAGATCATAGACCTCGTTGCAGAGCTTGCCGTACTGACTGAACATCGGGCTGCCTCCACACGGGCTGGTTGTCTGTCAACGCCATTATACCCGCTTCGGTGTGTTGACCTGCGGCCGGCGGGGCAGGCCGGCGGGGCAGGCCGGCGGGGCAGGCCGGCGGGGCAGGCTGGCGGCGACATTGGCGGGGGCGGTGAGGAGGGAGGGGTCCGCGCCCGCCAACGGCGGGAAGCGCGGTGCCCGGAGACGTTCTGGTGCCCTGTCGCACGCGGTCTTGACTCAGCGATCCGGTCATGGCCTTCGGAAGTCGCAGCGCCGCGCACGCCTGGCGGGATGACTCGACCCCTGCGGCACATCACGGCGCAGGGAACCTCCGCTGTAACAGCGCAAACAACCGATCGCAGTGGGGTGCTTGCCGCCGCACCGCCGCCACGTCAATCTTCTCTAAGAGATCAGGCGCTTGATGTGTCTTGTGATAGGCTCCCTTGCGCGAGCGCCTGGTCGCTTCGTGCAATCCGCGCAGGACGCCTGCTTTAGGGACGTCCTCAGAGGAGCCACCGGCAGGTGGCCGGCCACGAAGCCAGTCCCGTAGTACGCAGCCAACAATGGGCGGTCTGCGAGAAACCATGATTCCATGGTTTGCACCATGTAGGCGACCAGCGCGGGAACGATATTCAGTCCGTCCAGCGCTCGGGCGTCGCCACGTCGTCTCAGGGCAGCGAACAGTGCCCCGTCATCTGGTCCCTCGGAATCGATAAGGAGCATATGGAGATCCGTTGGCTCGGTCCGCATGCCGCGGGCGAAATCGGCCCACGCCACCCCTGGCCACAGGGCTAAGCCGATTCGTTGACTCTGTCGACCCTGAGTGCGCGATCAGGCCAGACATGCGGCGAGGTGCCTGCGGTTCCGCCCGGCTAGCGCCCTGCGACATGAGGCGCGGAAGCGTGAAGCGTGGGGGGAAGCGGCGTCGCCGGGGCTGCGGCGGGGCGGCCAGAAGGGGTTCCCAACTGCTACCGTAAAGGTTGCCTTCTGTCCGCTTTTGTGCTATAGTGTCTCCAGTAGTCGGCGAAAACCAAGCCGGCCACCGCCATCATGCCAGGGCCGCCGCCTCCTCCCGCTCGGCCACTTCTTCTACCGCCGCAGCGGCGAAGACGGCTTGCTGCGGTTCTCCGATCCCCTCCCTCCACGCCTGCATCACGGACGCCAGCCCGGATGTGACGGCATCGCCTGGGTGCTTGGCTCGGACGAGGAGATGCACCGTGAGGAGGCCCTTCGCGCTCTCGCCGTGATAGACGCCCCCCGCCGCGATCCCATCCCTTTCCAGCGCCGTCAGCAGGGCGTCGCCGATGTCGTCATGGCCCGCCGGCGCTCCCGCCCGGATCGTGATGTCGACTAGATAATCCATGGCGGTTTCGCTCACCCCTCGAAACCATGCTTGCGTAACTTGGCGACGGTGTTCTTGAGGGAGCGCACGTC
>JAJZZC010000246.1 GCA_021797775.1 Bacillota bacterium | reverse complement strand
TGAAACCGGTCGCTGTGAAGCAGGAACCTTCGAGCCGGAAACCGGCCGCTCTGGCGGACGGAAACAAGAGACTATGAGAAGGGGAACGGTCACTCGGACCCGCGGTGGTGCGCGCCTTCGCCTCGGCCCCGATGCTTGGCGCGATCTCCCGCCAACAAGGCCGCTGGGCCCACCACCAGTAGTATGTGCGCCAGCCAGCGACCCACTCGGCGGCGGCGCGTGGGCCGGTCCCGCCGCTTTCATGCCGCGTGGCGCCGGCGCGCCGGCGTGGGGGACTCCCGCGCGGTGGAAGGCGCTGACGACGGCCCGCCACTCAGCGCCGGACCCGGGACGTGGCAGCCCGCCGCCGTTGGGGTGCCCGCTCGCGCGCCCACCGCTCCACCTCGTCCCAGCGCCAGAGCCTGACGCTGCCGAAGCGCCCGAGATCGTGCGGGAATCCAAGGCCCTCCGCTGCGGCCCACTGGCGGACGCGCTCGCGGGACACGCCGAGGCGCCGCCCGATCTCGGCGCCCGTTACGAGTTCGTCCATCATGCCAGGGCCGCCGCCTCCTCCCGCTCGGCCACTTCTTCTACCGCCGCAGCGGCGAAGACGGCTTGCTGCGGTTCTCCGATCACCTCCCTCCACGCCTGCATCACGGACGCCAGCCCGGATGTGACGGCATCGCCTGGATGCTTGGCTCGGACGAGGAGATGCACCGTGAGGAGGCCCTTCGCGCTCTCGCCGTGATAGACGCCCCCCGCCGCGATCCCATCCCTTTCCAGCGCCGCCAGCAGGGCGTCGCCGATGTCGTCATGGCCCGCCGCCGCTCCCGTGCGGATCGTGATGTCGACTAGATAATCCATGGCGGTTTCGCTCACCCCTCGAAACCATGCTTGCGTAACTTGGCGACGGTGTTCTTGAGGGAGCGCACGTCCGACGGCGTGCTGGGCAGGGTCGTGATGAGGCGGCCGTTCCGATAGACCTTGGGATGCGCGACTTCCTGGTCCTGCACCTCAAAGCCTTGCTGGCGAAGCGCCCGGATCAGATCGCGCACCTCTTTGTGCATCTATCCGTCTCTCGTTCCGCCCGCTGACACCAGGGTAGTATGACCCTTGACGCGCGTCAAGAGGTCTCCTGCGCAACAACGGGCCAGACACCCGCCGCCGCGGTCCCCCTCGCCCTCGCCCTGCCCCACGGCCCCTGGGTGACGACGGCTCGCATCCGCGGCAACCCGTGCGCGTCCCTCACACCCGCCTCGACGCTGCACCTGCCACGGCCCGGCGCCCCATGCGCTACGCCGTGCCGCGTTCTCAGAACCGCGCCGCGGACGCGCTGATCCGGCCGTCCGGTTCCGGCCACCTGATCCTCGTCAGTCTCGGGCCGGCCCGACGGTTGCCGACCTCCCGCGATAGCCGTACCGCGCGGGGGGCGGGAGCGGCCAGCCCCACGGGCTGGCCGCTCCCGCTCTGGGACGCCCAGGGCGGCGCTCTAAACCTGATTTTCGCAAAGGGGTTGCCCGGCGCCTTCGCGCCCAGGCGCCGGCCCCTCGCCACGACCTCACCCGCTCGTATGGCAGGTACCTGTTCGGTGAACTGCGTTGGGACCGCTACGCCTGGTGGGTCAACGGCACCCCCGTGGCGAGCGCGTAGCACAGCCAGTGGCTCGGCACGCACTTCACCGAATGCTTACTATGGCAGAGTCCTTCTGCGACAGCGGCGCCCGCCTGACACTTCGAGATTCAGGCTAAAAGCGCCGCCCTGGGCTGCGGGGCCGGACCGGAGCCTTCTGGCACAAGAGCGCGGATCCGGAGACTGCCGCGAAAGCGGACCTTCGCGACAGCCTCCTACCCCTTGGCCGCCGGGGGCGGCGTGACGTGCGGCGGGGTCACCGGCGCCGGGGCCGGTCCGGAGACGGTCTCCAGGCTCATCGACATGACGAAGAGGTCGGGTGTGGTGTTGGGGAAGGAGATCGAGGTGAGCGTCTGGCCGGTGTTGGTGGGCACGTACTCCGCATAGAACGCGGCACAGCCGCTGGTGCCCACGGCGCCGTTGGGGTGGAGCCGGTAGGGCGTGACGACCGCCGGGTACTCCGGCGGCAGCGCGGTCTCGGCGCACCAGTCGGGGAAGCTGACCGGGATCTGCTGGCTGGAGCCGTTGCTGTAGTGCTCGGTCACCACGGCGGCCTGCGTGCCGTAGATGCCGGTGCCGAGCAGCCAGGCGACGACGTAGTGGCCGTGGGGCACCGGGATGGTCATGTTGGCCGACATCGGCACGGCGGAGCGCACGCCGACGCCCCAGTCAGGGATGAGGAACGGGATCTGCAGGCCCTGGATGTTCACGTTCCACGTGCCCGTCGAGGGGAAGAAGGCCCCGGGATAGGTGTTCGTGCCGAACCCGACCCCGTGCGAGCCGCCGTAGGGGACGATCTTGGGCAGGACCGCGGTGCCCGACAGGGGCTTCGCCGGCTGCATGGCGACGGCGTCGGCGCCGTAGGCCTGGATCCAGGGGGCGAGCGAGACCTCGACGAAGCGCCCCAAGCGCTGGGGTGCCGGCTCCACCCTCGAGGTCTTGCCAAGCACGCTTGGCTTGCAAGTGTAGCGCGGGTAGCCGCAGGTTGCCGTTTTCACGTGTGTGCCGGTAGGCACCGCGTTGGCGGGGTACGGGTAGACGCCCGCGGCCGCCGCGACGCCGGCGGCCGCGCCCAGGGTGAGGGCGGTGCCGGCCAGCGCCGCCAGCCCCCGTGCCCAGGCGGACCGGCGCCCGCCGCGCCGGGCGAAGATCTCCAACATCCGTTTCGTTTCTCCCTCCGGGGCCCCCGCCGGCCGGTAGCCGGCGAAAGAGGCCCGCGCATTGGTTCGAGCATGGTCTGCGGGTACGCGAGCGCGTCGCGGCCGCACCACCCCAGGGTGAGCGGCGTCCTGCAGAAGCGCCGTCGTCCCCGGCGGCTCGGCACGCACCGTACCGCAGCGGACACCGCCGGTCAGGGCCGGATCGTGATCACCGGGCGGGGGAAGAGGCTCAGCGACAGGGCCGCGTCCTGCCGTTGCAGCACGCTCTGCACCGCCTGCAGCTGCTTGGCCTGGGACTCAAACGCCGCGATCTGCTGTGCCGCCTGCTGCAGGCCGAGCGTCGGATCCACCTGCTTGGCCTGGATCTTGCCCATGTAGGTGCCGAAGATGCTGTGCGCCTGGCCACTGGAGTAGGTGAAATCACGGCCGGGGTAGGCGTGGTCGGTCAGCACATACTCGGCGAAGGCCTGCACGTTCTTGCCACGCAGCGGTGGCGCCACGTTCTGCACCGTCGCGACCCACTCCGGCCAGAGGGACTTCAAGTTCGGCGGGAAGAGCGCGGTGTGCATCAGCAGGCTGGAGTACTGCCCGCCCGTGGTGATGAACTTGAGCAGCTGCCACGCCGCCTCCGGCACCTTGGTGCTGGCGCTGATCGCCCAGAAGTCCGTGTTGGCGAAGGTGGCGGGCTGCTTGGGCCAGAGGGGCATCTGGTAGAAGTCCCAGTTCATGCCCTCCAGGACCGGCACCCAGTGCGGTAGCATCTGGATCCAGCAGACCGGCGCCACCGTCAGCCCCTGGCCGAAGAGGCGCTCCGTATTGGTCTGCCCGCCGCCGTTAAAGGTAGCGACGTTGTCCCAGATCAGGTTCATCATCCATTCCACGGCGGCCAGACCGGCCGGATTGTTGAAGCCGGCCTGCGTCGGGTTGGTGTCGCTGACCACGGACGAACCGAAGCCATGGAAGTAAAAGGGATTGATGCCGTTGAAAATGCTGGTTCCGTAGCGCTGCTGGCCCTTGACCTTCCCGGCGGCCGAGCGGAAGAGATTCGTCCACTCCAGGTAGGTGGCCCCAGGCGGGGGCGGGGTGAGACCGAGCTGGCCCAGGATACCGAGGTTGACGACGAGGACGGTGGTGCCGATGTAAGAGGGCAGCATGTAGATGCCGCCGTTGCTCGTGTACTTGGCGATCTGGCTCGTGGCAAAGAGGTTCGGGTTGACGTTGTCCTGCTGCATGTACGGCGAGAGGTTCAGCGCCAGGTGCCCCTCGACGTAGGGGGCGACGGTGTTGTCGTTGAACACGTCGGGCGCGGTCCCCGCGAGGATGCCGCTGGTTGTGGTGCTCGTGTTGATCATCGGGCCCGCCGACTTCAGGCGGATCCCGCGGTTCTGCCGTTCGAAGGCGGGCACCACGTTTTCGTTGATCAACTGGATGATGGTGTTGGTCGGGAACGCCCAGTAACTGGAGATCGGATTCCACACGACGGTGACCACGCCGCTACCTCGGACCGGCGCCGCCTCGGCCGGCGCCGCGGCAGAGAACAACCCTGCCATGCCCGTGGCGCCCGCGGCCAACGCGGCGTAGCGCATGGCCTGGCGGCGGGTCAGGGCGCGGTCCCCCGCGGGCCTCGCGCCGCCGCCTCTCTTCAGGGTCGACACAGCGGTACACCTCCCCTGGATCTCTCGGTCTCGGCAGGCGGTGCCGGCGGCGGGACCCGCCGCTCGCACCGCCTGGTCGGCCACGCTCCCGCCGGGCGCATGCCCGGCCGGTGGCACCCCCGGGCGCGCGGCTTCCGTCCGGGCTCGCAGACTCCGCCGAGCGCCCCCAAGCATAACAAGACGGGGTTGGGGTGCAAGATCCGACAGCGGACACTTGTGGCTCTTCGGGCATGTGGCGGCCGCCGGAGGGGTTACCTCCCACGGCGGGCCCCACGGCCTGTGCACCCGGTGCCGGGGGTGCGGCGGCCCCACTGCGCGCCTGACCGAACTCGCGGCGCAAGCCCCCGGCTTTCGCCGCGGGGGGAGCCGCGCGGTGCCATGGCCCAATCGCTCGTTCGGTGCTGCATTCGTGCCAGCAGCTTGGGAACCGAACGTGGCGGGTTGCGCCAGGCAGTCCTCTGGCGCGTAAAACGTTCGGGGCAGCAAGCCTCGGCCTGGCGCGCCGGCCTTCGGGCCGGGGGTTGCGGAGCCGCTCCCGCGGACGGCGCCAGGCGACAACAATCCGCGAGGTGCGGGCCTTCCGGCCCGCCGCCCGCAGGGGACAGAGCGGATCGTCCGCGAGCGGGACAGGTGGCGGCTACCGCCGCCGAACAACGCAGGTCAGGCGCGGGATGTTGTAGCGGCGGCATGTGGACCCCTCTCCCGCGAGAGCCCGATGGAAACCGGAACCCCCGGGCTTTAGCCCTGGGGAGGCACAGGGTCCAGGCGGGGGGCACGCCGTCTTTCACCGCGGGCGCTTTCCCCCCGTAAAGGTCCGGGCCTCGACACGTCGGTCGGCTTCCCCGGCGCGGCGTGCAGAAAGGGGTGGATCGGCGTCAGCACGAAGGGGCGGCAGCGCGGGCCGCCGCGCCGCGGACCGCGAGAGGGGGATGCCCCGTGCCGGCCGGCCGGCCCGACCGCCCCAACGTCCTGGTGTTCTTTACCGACCAGCAGCGATGGGACTCGACGGGGGTGCATGGCAACCCACTGGAGCTGACGCCGCACTTCGACCGCATGGCGCGCGAGGGGACGCATCTGGCGCGCTTCTTCACCTGCCAGCCGGTCTGCGCACCGGCGCGCTCCTGCCTGCAGACCGGGCAGTACGCCACCACGACGGGCGTGTTCCGCAACGGCATCGGCCTGCGCCCCGACGCCGTCACCCTGGCCCAATGCTTCCGCGCCGCCGGCTACCGCACGGGATACATCGGCAAGTGGCACCTGGCGGCCTCCGGCAGCGGTGCCGTGGCGGAGGAGGCGCGCGGCGGCTATGAGCGCTGGCTGGCGGCCAACGCCCTGGAGATGGTGTCCGAGCCTTACCGCACCGTGCTCTTCGATGAAGCGGGCCGCGCGGTGCGCCTGCCCGGCTACCGCGTCGACGCCCTGACCGACGCGGCGATCCGCCAGGTCGCAGCGTGGCGGGAGGAACCGTTCTTCCTCTTCCTCTCCTTCCTCGAACCGCACCACCAGAACCACCTGGACGACTACCCGCCGCCGCTGGGCTACCGTGAGCGCTACGCCGGGCGCTGGGTCCCGCCCGACCTCGCCGCGCTGGGCGGCTCGACGCACCAGCACCTGGCCGGGTACTGGGGCATGGTCAAGCGGCTCGACGAGGCGCTGGGCCGCCTGCTGGACGCGCTGCACAGCCTGGACCTCCAGCGGCGCACGGTCGTCCTCTTCACGTCTGACCACGGCTGCCACTTCAAAACGCGCAACAGCGAGTACAAGCGCTCCTGCCACGAGAGTTCGATCCACGTCCCCTGCGCGTTCTCGGGGCCCGGCTTCGCGGGCGGGGGGCAGGTCCAGCAACTAGTCAGCCTGGTCGACCTAGCCCCAACGCTGCTGGCGGCCGCCGACCTGCCGGTACCCGCGACCATGCAGGGGCGCTCGCTGCTGCCGCTTTTGCGCGGCGGGGTGGCAGAGTGGCCGGACGACGTCTTCGTGCAGATCAGCGAGGCGGAGGTCGGCCGCGCGGTGCGCACGGGCCGCTGGAAGTACGGGGTGCATGCCCCGGACCGCGACGCGCACCGCGACAGCGGGGCGGACCACTACGTCGAGCAGTGCCTCTACGACCTGGAGGCGGACCCCTACGAGCTGACCAACCTCGCCGGCCTGGATTCCCACCGCGCCGTCGCCGACGCCCTGCGCGAGCGCCTTGTGCGGCGCATGGTCGCGGCGGGGGAGCCGGCCCCGGCGATCGATGCGGCGCCCACGCGCCGCGGGGGGCAGCGGCGGGTGGCGCCGGAGGAGGTGGGGGCATGAGGGGCAGCCGCGCAAGGTCGCTGGCGCGGCTGTCCCTGGATCCGACCTCGGCCTCGTGCCAGGCGTGCGGCCCGCTGCGCGGCAGTGGCCGTGCCCCGCGGTGCAGGCCGGAGGCGGGGGAGCCTCGCCTCTCGGGGGCAGCGAGCCCGCACGGCTCCCCCACGGGTTCCTATGGGTGGTCCCCGTGCAGGACCGGGCCTGGGTACCGCTGGCGCGCGCCCGCACCTCGCCGCTTGTCCGTCTCGTGCAGCTCGGTGTGCCACCGCCCACCGCCGAGCGCCTGGTCCGCGCACACCCCGACGATGTCAGCCTGCATCTCGGTGCGGCGAGACGAAGCCGACCGATGCGAGCGGGTGGGATTCCCGCCGCCGAAGGCCCAGCCAGCCATGGCGAAGCGAGTCTTGCGTGGACGGCCGCGAGGCCGCCGACGAAGCGTGGACGGCGCGACGACCAGGCCGTAGCCCGCAAGGGCGAAGGGATTGAGCCTCGATACGGGATTGTCCGAGGGCCGACAGGGTCGAGATCCTGGAAGGCAAGAAGTAGGCGTTCGGACTGGCGAGAGCGCCGG
>JAJZZC010000245.1 GCA_021797775.1 Bacillota bacterium | reverse complement strand
TAAATTGCGCCCCAGCGAGCGGCGTGTTTCAAAATTGGGCCTCAATCGGTTGACGGTTTGGGGGCCTGAGGGAAATTCATGCGACAGCGGCAGGATCCAGGGAACGGGCGGCAGGCTCCGAAGGAAGAGATGGCTGGAGCGGGGTGGGGAGTGGCTGCGCTTCCTGCGCTGTGGAGTGAGTACCTGGGGTGTTGAGTAGTCGTTGCACCCAGGAGCGGTTGTCGGGAGGCAGCATGCCGAGGGCGACCAATGGAGCCTCGCCGCGGTGCACGCCGCGAGGGAATGGGCGGACATTGTGGCGATAGACGATCAGGGGCAGGAGGCTGGGCGTGAGTCCGCGGTGGGCTTGGACATGGAGACGAAGAATGGCGTTGAAGGACTCCAGGACACTGCTGGAGCGGTGAGAGTTGCGCAGGGCGTGCCAGATGTCGTGAACGGCGGAGAGGGGCGCATCCAGACCCCAGCGGGTGCTCAGTTCCTCGGGGGTACGGGGCAGATGCTCATGGAGGGCTTTGCGGTGGACCCACGTCCAGGCGACGAACTGGACGAGGTCGGCGCCGTGGCGTTGGGAAAGGTCGGCGTAGGACTGGGCCAGCAGTTGGCGGAAGACGTGCAAGGCGCTTCCGGCACCGGCGAGCAGGGTGGCGAGTGGACGGGTGCGGGGGCCGAGTTCGCCCAGCAGGGCGGCGACGGTCTCCAGGCCGGCCTGTGCCGCGGGTGCGGGGATGAGTTGACCATCGGGATCGACTGGTTCCAGCAAGGCGCGGGTTTCGTGGAACAGGAACTGCACGGCGTCGGCGACGCGTGCGGCCGCTTCGGCGGTGGAGACGGCGCGTTCGTACGCTTCGACGGTGGTGGCACGCGGTGGCCGGCCACGGCCGTGGGTGGGAGCGGTGTGGTAGTCCAGGGCGGCCTCCTGCCGATCACGCTCGGCGCCAGCACGGGTCGCCTGGTGGGCCAGGGCGCGGGACTCGCGTCCGAAGGCGAGGAGGAAGTGGAAGACGTCGGTGCCACAGGCGGAGGCGGGCAGGACGCCGGAGTCCGCCACCCCCGCGGTCATGGCCGTGCCCTGGTCCTTGACCAAGTGGGCATAGGAGAGGCCGCGTTCCTGCAACTCGAGCAGGCGCACGCCCCAGGTGGTGCCGTCGGCCTCCGCTTCCTTGGTCGCGAGCAGCACGGCGAGGTGTTCGTCCTCCATCAGCGTGAGGATCGGCTGGCCGTGGTCGTAGAGTTCGTCGGTGCAGGCGAAGACCGGCACCGCGGGCATGGGGAGCGCGCGCAGTTCGTCGGCAGCGCGCTCGGCGCCCGCGCGGAGGATGGCGCTGATGCCGCCGGTGGAGACGTGAGTATCGAGCATGGTCTGGATGCAGGCCTGGGTGCCGGCGTTGGAAGCGTGGGCGTCCACGGCGAGGGCGAGGACGGAAGCCTCGATGCGCTGGCGGTCGACCACCAGGGAACGACTGGCGCTGGGACGGCCTACCGGCCGGGGAGAGAGGCACTCGGTGCAGGCTCGTCGCACCTTGTCGATGAGGGTATGGGCGGTCTGGCGCGAGACG
Organism: Bacillota bacterium; assembly: GCA_021797775.1. Lineage (GTDB taxonomy): Bacteria > Bacillota > Sulfobacillia > RBS10-35 > JAJYVN01 > JAJZZC01. Next base: position 5,798 of record JAJZZC010000245.1, on the reverse strand, counting down.
CCGTGCCGGCGGGCGAAGGCCACGACCTTGCCGTAACCGGGAGCGGCGAGGTCGGCGGCGGACTCGCGGACGCGCTCTTCGATGGAGAAGTCAGGGCGCTGCAGCCGAGCCTTGCGCCCTTCTGGCGTGAGGGATACATTCACGGGGCTTCCTCGTTTCGGCCTGACTCGGGCTTGCAGGGCGTGCGGTCATGCTGAACGAGGAAGCTTTTCTCCATCCCCCCCCCCTTTTGAAACACGCCCGTAGTTGCCACGAAAATAGCGGCCGACATGCCACATGTAGTGGCTACACGGCGCCGGGCCCACTACGCCAAGCCGGCTCCCAAAGGGCGCGCCACCTCCACGCATTTTCATCGTCAATTGGCGGGCCGCCCCGGGCCCATGGGGGTTTCGGTAAACGCTTACCCGCCGCCCACGCCCTGCAGGGCATCGGCGGCGGCGTTGCTGCGAGCGAACGCCCTGGCTCACAGCCCTGCCGCCAGTGCGACCGCCGCCTGGACGATCAACTGGCCCGTCTCCGGCGCGAAGCGGCTCATACGCCAGTAGTGGGTCTCGTATCCCCCGTGCGCGAAAGCCTCCTCGGTGGGGATGTACCCCACGCAGTCGCCGGCGTAACCCACGACCATGGTCGGCTGGCCCGCCACTCCGCTCTTGATGTGTCTCCCAAACTCACAGAACAGTTCCGCGGGCTGAAAGACCAGTCGCGCTTCTCCCAACGCGGCAGCCGATAGCTCCAACTCCTCGGTCGGGGATGCCTGGAGCCGGGTCCGAAGCACCTCGCGTTCCGCCATGAGGGCGCGGGACTCCGCCTCGGATCCCGGCGAGGGCGTGGTCCGGGCGATGTCGTTCAGGGAGCGTAGCGGCAGGGCCACGCGCCGCGTGCGACTGTTGACCCTGGGCGCCCTCCGCTCGCCCTCCGCCGCTCTGCCCGAGGCGACCTCGCGCTCGACCGCCTGTAGCGCGGCGGCCCCCAAAGCGCGACCCAGGCGATGCATATACGCGAAGCCATATGGCGTCCGTTCGGGGTTGTCCCAGTCAAAGGGGCAGAGGTTGCCCGCGGCGCCGTTGGCGAACAGGCACACGACCCCCGGCTGACCGGCGGTGCGCAGGAAGGCCTCTGCTGCCCCGGGAAAGTCCGCGGAGACCAGCGACTCGTGCCCGACCGTGATAGGGTGGCAGGCCCAGTTGAGCACGGCCCCGACCCAGCGGCCATCGGCCCCAAGTGCCGCTAGGACGCCCAACTCTGGGTCGGCCGGTCCTTCGCTGCCCACCACGTCCTCTCGGCCGGGCTGGGGATGAGTCACCGCTTGCCCATCGCGCAACAGAAACCTCCGGTTGAATGTGGCGTCCACGGTGGCGCAGGTACCGACCATGGTCACCGGGCGCAGCGTGCTCATAGCCTGTGCTACCAACCTCGCCAGGCGCTCGGGAAACTGGCTGACACCACCCGGTCCCGTATGGCAGTGTGTGGCGAAGACGTGACAGTTGCCCGCCGGAATCCCGGAGGTGGCGGCGATCCGCACCCTGGCGGCCGCCACGTCAACGCTGCTCACCGTGGCCAGGTCGCAGGACACCAGGGCCAAGGCCCGAGCGCCGTCGCTGATCACCAGCGCCCTGAGATACAGGTCGTCGTGGACCCCTTTGGCAAAGCGTGGCTGAAACTGACCCACAAGTTCGGTCCCAGGAGGCGGGGTGATCGACGCCATCGCCGTACCGACGAGGTAACCTCCACCCACCCACCCACGCCGAGGCCCAGCACCCACGGTTCACGCTCCCTTCCACTGCGTCCCCCCCCGATCCCACCGCCGGAGGCGTTCAGTTCAGGGGTAGGATTCGGCACCGCCGGCGGCGGCTCCTTTGGGAGAAGGGTCGGAAACAGGGTGACGTCGTGTTGGGAGAGCGGGGGTCAGGTCGAGGCGGGCGCGGGGGCGTGGAGCAAGGCCGGACGCGAGAGGTGGGTGCCGTGGCGGGGAAGACGGTGGTCGGACGGCCGTCGGAGGGAGACACGGCAGATGGGATCGGCGGGGTAGGCGAGGCAGAGCGTGCCGTGGTTTGGCGCGGCGGCGAAGCAGATGGCGGGCGCTGGGTCAGGCGCCGACGAGCGCGAGGAGCCGGGGCAGGTTCTGTATCAGCGCGCGGTGACCGTGCGGAACCGTGCAGGGGATGGGCGTCTTGATCAGCCCGATCGCGAGGTTGGTAGGTGGGAGGTGGCCTCGTGCCGCTGCCCGGTCCCCCGCACTCCCCGCCGGGCGATGCCCGGTCTCTCCGTTGCGGTGGAAGGCGGTGACGGCGCCGCGGTCTCACCGCACCGCCAGTGCCACGCCTGTCCGCCATCGCTCGTGCGGCGGACAGCGCGGCGGCTGTCGTTCCGCGGCCCCCTGACGCTGGCCGCAGGCGGTCCGAGTGCGTCTCGCCAGTGCCCACGGCGGGCGATGGCGCCGGCTCTCCACGACCGCGACAACCGGCGCTGGTCGGCGCCAGCCCGGCCGGCAGGCGAGGAGCGCTGCAGCGGTGCTCGCGGCGCCTCGGCCTGACGCGGTCGTCCAAGCCAGTGGCCACGCCTCGCCGATTGCAGGTCTTTGCCGCTCGCCCTTTCCCCAAACCGTCAACCGGTTCTTGAAACGCGCCCTTCGACGGGACGGAATTGACCGACCCCGTCATCGACAGCAAGGAATTGGGGGGGCGCATCTCCGAGCAGGCCGAGGCCGCGTTTGCATTGCTCCGCCTGAACCACGCGGGCTTCTGCAGCGGTCTAGCGTGCCGCGGGGCTTCGCCGGCCACCGGCCCTCGTCGACGGCCGGTGGCGGCGGCGTCTGCGTGCCGGTCGTGCCCGAACCCGGCCTTGGCCGTGGGGAGGTTCAGCAATCGGTTGAGCGCCGAGGGGCGGGTGGGTCCCGGCTTCGCCCCGCGGCGCGGGCCAGGGGGGGCTCGTGGGCCCTACGGGCGTCCGCCGTGTACAGAGTCGGACGCGGGGTGCGGCGCCGCCAATGGCGCCGTGGGGGCGCCCATAGCGCATGGGCCCGCCGTTGGCGCATCAGGGCTTGACCGGTCCCCTCCCTGTTGCCTATGCTCCCCGCATGTCGTTGCGATGGGCGTTCCAAGGGCAGCGGTGCCAGTTCCGGCGGTCACCCGCGGGCCGGGGCTGGCGAATGGGCGGGACGACGCCGATGTGACGGTGGCCTGCACCCAGGCCCCGTGCACTGGTGTGCGCCCCGCCTGCAGCCAGACGACACCCCCAAATCCCCCGCAAGCGGACCGGCCGGGTTGAGCCACGCAGAGCGTGGCTTCTTTGTGTTTGCCCACGCCGCGCGCAAGAGACCGAGGGGGAGGCCACCTTCGTGCCAGAGGAGCGGGAAGTGCCCATCGGCCAAGTGCGGAACGTGGGCATCGTCGCCCACGTCGACGCCGGCAAGACGACGACCACCGAGCAGTTGCTGTATGTGTGCGGGCGGGTCCGCCGTCCGGGTTCTGTGGACCGCGGCACCAGCCAGACGGACCATTTGCCGGAGGAGCGGTCTCGTGGGATCACCATCCGGGCGGCCGCCACGGAACTCCCGTGGCGCGGCCACGCCGTCCACCTGATCGACACGCCTGGCCACGTGGATTTCGCTCCCGAGGTGCGCCGGGCGCTGGCGGTGCTGGATGGCGCCGTGCTCATCGTCTCGGCGGCCGATGGTGTGCAGCCGCATACCGAACGGCTGTGGCGCCACCTGGAGGCGCTCGCGCGCCCCGTGCTGATCGTCGTCAACAAGATGGACGCGGAGGCGGCGGATCCAGAGGGTACGGTGCGCGACGTGCAGGCGCTGCTCTCCCCGCGCGCCGTGCCCGTCCAGGTGCCGCTGGGAGCAACCCGGGGCTTCGCTGGCGTGCACGACCTGCTGGCGGGCCGGCGGCTCACCTGGGAGGGCACCGACGCCCGGGAGGTCGTGGAGACGGCAGGGCCCGCGCCCGTAGCCGTGCGGGAGAGCCTCGTCGCTGCGGTAGCGGAGACCGACGACGCACTGGCCGAGCGCTACCTGCAGGACGCAGATATTCCCGCGGCGCTGCTGCGGGCGGCGCTGGCGCGCGCCGTGCGGGCCCATGCCGTGTTCCCGGTCCTCCTCGCCGCGGCGGCGCGGGGCATCGGCATGCAGCCGCTGTTGGATGCCGTCGTGGACCTGTTGCCGCCGCCGGGCGGCGCGGACGCCGGCCCCTTTGCCGCTCGCGTCTTCAAGGTTGACCGCGATCCGGTGCTCGGCAAGGTGGCCCACACCTGCGTGCTCACCGGCACGGTGCGCCCGCGCGAGCCGGTCGGGATCGCGGCGCGTGGGGTCACGGAGAAGGTGACGCTGATCCGGGCCTTGCAGGGGGCGCCCCGGGGCGACGTGGCCATCGCACGGGCGGGGGACATCGTCGCGCTGTTTGGCCTCTCCGTGGTGCGCAACGGCGACGCCCTCGGCGGGGCGCCGGACGTGACGGGGCCCGGACTGGCGTCCTCCGTCACCACGGTGCGGGCTCGCCTGAGCGGCGGCGGCACCCACATCGCCGCCCTCGTGGAGGCACTGAACGAGCTGGAGGACGAGGATCCTGACCTGCGCGTGGAGTGGTCGGATCTGGACCGCGAGGCGCGCCTGGCGGTGATGGGGCCAGTCCACGCGGAGTTTCTGCAGTCCCAACTGCACGGCCGCTACGGCCTGCGGGTGGACTTCGACCAGCCCACCGCGGCGGTGGTGGAGACCATCGCCGCCCCCTGCACCGGCTCGGCCTCGTACACCGGCGTCTTGGGGGACCCCTGCTTCGGCGCGCGGATCCAGGTGCGCCTCGAGCCGCTCGCCCGGGGGGGCGGCCTGGAGTGGCGCAGCCGGGTGCGCAACCTCCCCCCGGCCTACGAGGCCGGCGCCCGCGACGCCCTCCCCGACTGCCTGCGGCGTGCGGGCCCGTTGCGCGGGCGTCCGGTCGTCGACGTGCGCGTTGTCTTGACCGACGCGACTTGGAGCCCCCTCGCCCTCTCCGGGCAGAGCACCGCCGGTGACTTCCGCTACGCGACCGCGGGCGCCGTGCAGGCGGCCCTCGCCGCCTGCGACCGGCCGGTGCTGTTAGAGCCGGTGTTGGCCTACGAACTCGTCGTACCGGAAGCCTGCGTGGCCCGGGTGCTTGCGTATCTCTGTGGTACGGCCGCGACATTCGCCCTCGGGTCGCCGGACGGCAGCCGCGTGCCCATCCAGGGCGAGATCCCCGCGGCGGCGGCGTGGGAGGCACCCGTCCAGATCGCGGCGTTGTCCAAGGGGATGGGCTTCTGGGACGCCCGCTTGGCGCGATACCGGGAGGTGGATCCGGGGGCGAACGCTCGGTGACCGGGGCGCGCAGGGGCCGGTGCGGCGGTCGGGGCGGAGCGCGTTGTGCGGCAGCCCCGTGCGCGCCATGGTCGGCGGGCGGAATCGCGAGAAGGTCCGCGCGCCTGCCGGCTGGCCTGTCGCCGGCCGGCCGGATGCCCTCTCGCGCTGGCCAGCGCCAGGATGGTCGACGCCAACGGCGGAAGCGGGATCGCGCCCCCCCGGACCGTGGCTCAAGGAGAATGCCCCCCCATAGCACCCGTTGCATGGAGGACTCGCTCGCAGCCTAGCGCCAGTGCCGGGGCGCGCGCCCGAGGCGGCCGGGCGGCGGGGCCGTTTGCGCCCATCACCGCCGGAGCGGGGGGTTCCCAACTGCTACCGTAAAGGTTGCCTTCTGTCCACTCTTGTGCTATAGTATCTCCAGTAGTCGGCGAAAACCAAGCCGGCCACCGCTGCTTGAAATACCTACGCTTTGGCGGCTGTGTCG
>JAJZZC010000244.1 GCA_021797775.1 Bacillota bacterium | reverse complement strand
GGCCCGCGGCGGCGCGGCCGGTCCCCCCGTGGCCCGCGCCCCTGCGGGCCCGCCGGCCTGCCCCAGCCAAAACGCGCCGGCCCACATGTCACGCCCCTCGCGCCGTAGTCCCTGGGCCATGGGGTCGAGGCGCGGACCGGCCAGCGGAACCGCCTCCCACGGCAGGCTCCACCCCAGGCCGGCGTCGTCGGCGACGCCCTCGCGACCCGTCTCGCCGGGCGGCGCCTGCGCAGTCCCGGCCCGCGGCGTGCCACATGCGGCGATCCACGCGTCTTCGCACGCCACCGCGGGCCACTCCGCCGACAAGGGCCAGCGCACCCGCGCCCACCATTGGGGGTCCGCGCCGTGTACGGCCAAGCACAGGCCGGGGACCCGGTCCCACACGATGCCGAGGCCGAGCAGCACGGTCGTCACGTGTACGCAAGTCGGTTCCCACGGGTGGTTCCCGCACGAGCACGCGAAGGTCGGGTAGCGAAAGACGACGCCGCTGAGAGACGACTCCCACGCGGCGGGCCCATGCGGGCGCCTATCCCTGCCCTGGCGCTCGATGTACGACCACGTGTCCGCATCGGCGGCGGGAACCACCACCGGCACCCGCGCCGCTGCCCCCCGTGGCCCGCCGAGCGCGGCGTCGATCTGCCCCCGGCGCATCACCAGGCGGCGCAGGTCGCCGCGCTGCAGAGCCGTGCGCGCGCGCACTGCCTGCGGGGACGAGACGGAAGCGACTGGCACGGTGCTCAGGTGGTCGGCCAGGCGGCGGGCGAATGCCGCATACTGCGTGAACACCAGGGCCCGCTGGCCCTCGGCCACGATTTCAGCCAGCAGTTCCTCCAGGCGCAGCAGCTTGCCAGAACGTCCGGTCAGCGGACGCGCGTCCCCCGTATAGTGGGCGGGGTGGTTACAGACCTGTTTGAGGCGCAGCAGGGCGAGTAGGACCGCCGCGCGGCGCTCCAGCCCGCTTTCGGCCTCCTCGATCCGGCGCATCAGTTCGCGCGCCACCGCCTCGTACAGTGCCGCCTGCTCCTCCGTCAGGTGGCAGCGCTCCGTCGTCTCGATGCGCGCGGGCAGTTCCGCGGCCACCCCCGGCTCGTCCTTGGTGCGCCGCAGCACCAGCGGTGCCACCAGCCGGCGCAGCGTGTGCGCGGCACGCGCGTCGCCCAGGCGTTCGATCGGCGCGGCCAGGCCGCGGTGGAAGGCCTCCGCGGAGCCCAGGTAGCCCGGCGGCCGCAGGGGAGCGGGGCTACCGCTGCTCTACGGCCCTGACGCGCTTCTCGTGGTCGTTGAGGCGCCCCTCGTGGCTGGTGACGCTGGTCTTCAGCGGCAGGACATGGGCATTCATCAGGGCGCGTTCGCGGTCCTCGGCATGACGTTCCACGGCCTCGCGGTGCATGGCGAGCCCGTCGCCGAGGGCCTTGATGGCGGCCAGGGCTTTGTCGTTCAGGGCGCCGGCCTGTCTACTGGCGGCCTCGAAGCCTTGGCTGGCCTCGTCGCGGGCCTGGACGGCCACGGAAAGCGCGGCCTCGGCTACGGCGCGGGTGGCCTTGATCTCAGTGGCGAGCGAGCCGACACTGGTGGTGAGCGAACCGACGGTCGCAGTCAACGCATCCACGCGTTGGCGGGTCTCGGCGTCGCGGGCGGCGGCCTCCGCCCGCATGGCATCCAGGTAGGCGCGGAGTTCGGGATCCAGGGCCACGGCGGTTCCCCCTCGGGCGGCGGCTTGGGGTGTGGGGGTTCGGTGGCGCTTGGCGCCGTCCTGCCGGCCCCCGCGTCAGGCGCCGGCTGCCGGCGCCTGACGCTGCCGCACGGCCTCGTAGAGCAGCATGCCGGCGGCCACACCCACGTTCAGCGAGTCCTGTCCCGGGGCCATGGGGATGCGCACGCGGTGCGTGCAGGCGTCCAACGCCGCCAGGGTGAGCCCGTCCCGCTCGTTGCCCACGACCAGCGCCAGGGGCGCACCCATGGCCGCCTGGTAGGCGAGTTCCGCCCCACGCGGGCTCGCCCCGACGATGCGCACGCCTTCCTCGCGGAGGCCGCGGAGCCACGCCGGGAGGTCGGCGCACAGGCGGATCGGCACGCGGCCGACGGCGCCCCGCGCTGCGCGCACGCACTGCCGGTGCAGCGGGTCCGCGCCGGTGACCACCAGGGCGTCCGCGCCCATGGCGTCGGCGGTGCGCAGCACCATGCCCAGGTTGTCGGGGTTCTGAAGGTGCTCAACGACCATCAGCACGCTGCCCGGGTGCAGGTGGAGGTCGGCAGCGGCGCCGAGGCGGGCGTAGACTGCGGCCAGCAGGGCCGGCACCGGGCGCGTGGGGGTCAGGCTCCCCATGACGCCGTCAGACACGCGCGTATGGGGGATGCCGGCGCGCCATGCGGCCTGTAGCACGGCCAGGCCCTCCGGCTGGCGCTCGGCCTGACCCGTGTAGACGATGCAGGCGACCGGTAACCCATCGTCGATCGCCCGCTGCACGAGGGTCAGGCCCTCGGCGGCGAACATGCCGCTGCCGCGGCGGCCCTCCGGGGTGGCGAGTGCCCGCACGGTTCCCAGGTCGACGGCGGGGACCGGGGTGCCGGGCACAGGCGGGACGGGGGCCTCGGCCTCGTCTCGGTCAGCACCGCAGAAGAACCGGTCCACCTCGACCTGTGTGAATGCGACGCTGCCGCGCTTGACGCCGAGGAACTGCCGCACCTGATAGAAGCGGTGGTAGCCGAGCCGCAGGGGCACCTCGGCCGTCGGGCCGCTGGCCAGGCAAGCCGTGCACGTCGGCAGCAGCCCGCGGTCCAGCACGTCTTCCGTGGCGGCGGAGAAGACGCTCTCCGCGTGGCCGGCGCTCCAGTCGCGCACCCCCTGCAGGCCGTGGACCTCGTGCCGCCCCGGGGCGACGGGCCAGTGGAAGCAGAAGGCCCGCAGCCCCTGGGCGTCCTCGCTGACGAAGACGGTGTACCCGTCCGCCATGACCTCGCCCCACACCGTGGGGCTCCAGTGGGCGCGCAGCACATCGTAGTCGCCGGCGCCGAGGCGCCGCGCCAGCCGGGTGCGCGCGGGCGCGAACGTGTCCCGGGCCGCGTAGTACCCTTCGCGCGCGGGCAGGGGTTGGCCCGCGAACAACTCGTGGAGCACAGGTAGGGCCCATGCCGCGCTGTGGTAGAACAGGCCGGTGGTTCCGCGGGGAAAGGCGAGCAGAAGGTCGCGCAGGGCGCGCTCGGAGCGGGCGACGACGGAGGCGCGCAGGTCGGCGGGGAAGTCGGGCTCGGGCATGAGGATCATCACGCCCTCGATGTCCGTCCAGCCCGTGGCGAAGACACGGAACGGGGTGCCCTCCGCTGGCGCGGGCGGCAGGCCGAGGCAGAGGTAGGGTACCCCGTCCGGCTCGTGCATCCAGGAGGGGGCATCTGGCGGCGCCGTGCAGCATTCGCGCACCTTCGCCGCATCCACGAACGCGCGCACCGCGGCCCAGTCCTGCGTCTCGACGGCCAAGGCGAGCACCCCCCGCTTCGGCGTACATGATAACGTCGCAGCGTCGCAGTGTCGGGGGCGACCCGCGTTCCTGGGGCTGCGTGCTGCGGACGGGGCATGGAGAGGAGACGGGCAGGATGGCGGTAAGCATTCGGTGAAGTGCGTGCCGAGCCACTAGCTGTGGTACGCGCTCGCCACGGGGGTGCCGTCGACCCACCAGGCGTAGCGGTCCCAACGCAGTTCACCGAACAGGTACGGATGGCGGGTGTCGTCCGGGAGCTGAAGGTCTCCATCGAGGAGGTGTTCCAGCAGTTTCTGGCGGACCAGCGGGAACGTCTGCGTCCGAAGACGTTCTCCAAGTACCGCGACATCATCGAGTTGTTTACGCACTGCCTCAACGAGTATGCGTCCTCGGGACTGGCGGCCGCAGAACGGAAGCGCTTTGATCAGGCGTACAGGGCCAAAGGTCAGGCACACCGCGAGTTCTGCCAGCTATTCGGGCCGGAGCACATCCTGGGCAACCTGGGGGAGTTCCTCAACTACTTCATGATCCGGAAGGTCATGGCCGGTACGGAACTCTTGCAGGCGGCCGGGACGGTGACCAAGCGGTTGGCGAAGTGGTTGAGCGAACGCGGGTACGTGGACGAGGCGTACGCGGCGGCCGCCGCCGAGGGCAGTGGGACCGCGGCCGCCGTCCTACCGCGCCTGCGCGTGCTGGCCGATCGGCTGCAGGAGTATGCAGCCGGCACGGCCGTGCGGGGCGCGGAGCAGCGCGTGGAGGGCCACTTTAGGCTGGTGCGTACCGAGGTGGTACGGGTGTGGGTGGAGGATCAGGGCGGGGCCGAATACGGGCCCATCCCGCTGCCGGCTGACATCATCGGCCGCTGGCGCGTCGGCTGGTCCGTATCCGGTGCCCTCGTCAATGGTCGGCAGGGATGGCGCTTCGCCGAGGCCTGGAACGGCTACCCGTACTGACTGATGGGGGGGCACGCTCCCCGCCCTTGGCGGTCAGGCATACGCCGACGCGGCGGCCGGCCAGCGGATGTCAAGGCCGCGCGGACGAGCCATCGGGCAACCGGGCCAGCGTCCACGCGGGCAGGTCGTCCCGGCAGGGGTAACGCGCCGCCTGCTCCTCGTCGATGTCGACGCCGAGGCCGGGCCGCTCGTTGACGTAGGCGTATCCCCCGCGCACCTCGGGGCAGCCGGGGAAGACCGCGCGCACGGGGTCGGGGAAACCGGACCACTCCTGCACACCGAAGTTGGGGCAGGCCAGGTCGAGGTGCAGGTTGGCGGCATGGCCGACGGGCGACACGTCGCCGGGGCCGTGCCAGGCCGTGCGCACCCCGAAGGCTTCCGCCAGGGCCGCCAGCTTGCGTGCCGGCGTGATGCCGCCGATGGCGCTGATGTGCACGCGGATGAAGTCGATGAGTGCGCCGGCGATCAGCGGCGTCCACTCCTGCGGGTGGACGAACAGCTCGCCCATGGCGATCGGTGTGGCGCACTGGCCGCGCAGGATGCGGAACCAATCGATGTGCTCGGGGGGCAGCGGGTCCTCCAGGAAGAAGAGGCGGTAGGGCTCCAGTTGCTTGGCCAGGCGGACGGCCTCGATCGGCGCCAGGCGCTCATGCACGTCGTGCAGCAGTTCCACCTCGAAGCCGACCTGCGCGCGGACGTGCTCCAGGAAGCGGGGCACGCTGCGCACGTAGATGTCGGGGTCGTAGTAGGCCCCGGGCAGGGCGCCTTCCGGGGATGCCGCCCGCGGCCCGCGGCCGCCGTAGCCCCCCATCTGGCAGCGGATGAAGCGGTAGCCCTGCTCCAGGAAGGCCTGCACGCGCTCGGTCAGTTCGCGCTCGTCGCGGCCATCGGCGTGGCGGTAGACGGCGACGCCTTCGCGGCAGCGGCCGCCGAGCAACTGGTAGACCGGCATGCCCGCCATCTTGCCCTTCAGGTCCCAGAGGGCCATGTCCACCCCGCTGACGGCGTTGTTCAGCACAGGACCATTGCGCCAGTACGCGCTCACCATCGCCGTCTGCCAGATGTCCGCGATGCGCGCGGGGTCCTTGCCGAGCAGGAAGGGGCGGAGGTAGTCGTCTACGGCGGAGGCCACGGCCCGGTGCCGTTGGGTGAAGGTGGCGCAGCCGAGCCCGTAGAGACCGGGCTCCGTGGTGTCCACCCGGACCACGACGAGGTTGATGCCACCGGGGGCTGTGAGGATCGCGCGGACGCCAGCGATGGTGGGGGCGGGTACGGCCGATCGCTCCCTTCGGGGGGGCCGGAGCGGGGAGACTGGGACGCCGTCCACGCCGGGTAGGCGCGACGGGCGCGGCCGGCCACGCACCCCAGGCCGCCGTTGGGCCAGGGCCTGGGACGCCGGTCCTTCGCCCCCGGGGGGATTCCGCCCCCCCGGCTCCGCTCTCCTGCCGCCCGGCGCGATGCGCAGGCGGGGCCGCCTGTGGGGGGGCGGTGCGCGGACCCGATGTCGGCCCCTGCCCGCAGTGGCGCGGCAGTGGGCAGAGCCCGTTCCGTCCTCCCGCGGGCGCGGATGTTCGCGCCGCCAGGGCCCCCAACCCAGAGTGCGCCCGCATCGATCGACGCTGGCATCCAGGTCCGGGCGCTGTCGCGCGCGGAGCGGTCCTGCGCTGCCACCGGACTCCCCGGGTCCGCCGACAGCACGGATGACCGTTTCCCCCGCACGGCTCCGCGGGCCGCCCGCACCATTGGCAAGCGGTTATCCCGGGCCAGCAGCACGCCATGCGTCGTAAAACGCGGACACCGAGGAGTAGCGTCGAGACGGTGCGGGGTCACAGGCACGGGCTACCACGTCGAGGCGCGCCGCCGACCCGCGGAAGGCGCTGGCGTCCAACGTACCGTCGCCCAGGAGGACGAGGGCCGTCCGGCCCATGACAAACACGGTCGTGCGCTCGTCAATGCACGCCCCTGCCCTGAACTCCTCGGGCGCCATGAACCTGGCGGATCCGAACATGCGCCCCATTTCGTTGACGAACGGGCCCGTGCGGTAGTGGTCGAGGTCGATGACGTACATCCGGTTCGCGGTAAAGTCGTACAGCAGGCTCCCGTCGTAGAAGTCCGACGCGGTCCAGCCAGCCCGCGCCAGGTGCGCGTGCAAGTCGAAGATCGTCTCCAGTCCGCGAGCCACCGTCGGCGCGGGGAGGCGCCGGAAGCGCTGAAAGGGCGACCCTGGGTCGGCGCGTTGGGCCCTTGGCACGCCGAGCAACTCGCCGTCCAGCCACGGGTACACGAGACAGGGTCCGTCTGGAGACTCGATCACCCGCAGCAACTCGGTGAGGGCAGCATGGCGGCAGCAGCGCGACAGAGTCATGGCATTGCGCAGCAGAGCGATGCGCGCGGCGTGGGGGAGGGTGCCCGATGTGTCGCTGGCGGAACCGGCCGTCTTGACAAAGTAGCGAGCGGCGCCGATGCGCACCCCGAAGGAGACGTTGCCGGAATCCTGTGTCCGCTGGTCAAACTGGGCAAAGACCGTGCCGACGGCCGAGAGATACGCGGACGGCGGCACGTCGATCGCGTCGCGGTCGAGCAACGGGTGCATGCCCGTTTCGCTCCTTAGTACTACCCTCCGCAGTGCCTGATCCTAGGATGCGCCGCTGCCGTCTTGGCGTCGTTGACATTCGTTCACCGTGCCAAACCGCCTCTTGCCGTGGTCGTGGCCAGTTGTTCACAGCCCTTTCCGTCACCAGTCGCTTCCAGTGCGGAGGACAGTATCAGAAGCCGTAGTATATCAGAGTTCCCCGGGGCCAGCGCCACTTGCTAGCGGCTGAGCCGCCGAACCCCTGGGGTAAGCGTTGTGCGTCCAGGTAAGGTGCGCCGATCCAGCCGGTGAGAGACCGGTCGCGGTAAAGTCGAAGCCGCGTAGTCCCCTCCCCGGCGTAGGTCG
>JAJZZC010000243.1 GCA_021797775.1 Bacillota bacterium | reverse complement strand
CTCCCGCGGACGGCGCCAGGCGACAACAATCCGCGAGGTGCGGGCCTTCCGGCCCGCCGCCCGAAGGGGACAGAGCGAATCGTCCGCGACCGGGACAGGTGGCGGCTATCGCCGCCGAACAACGCAGGTAAGGCTCGGGATCTTGTAGCGGCAGCATGTGGACCCGTCGTCCGCGAGAGCCCGCTGGAAACCGGACCCCCCGGGCTTTAGCCCTGGGGAGGCTCAGGGAGACCGGATTCGTGCCGCGGACCGCCACAGGACCGCGGGAAGGGCATCATGGCTGCAGCACCGCCCCAGCCCCTGTCCCTCCTGGCCGTTCTCCCGGGGGTCAGGGCCGCGCAGCGGGCGTGTGTTCTTGGCCTGGAGTCCTGGGCGGCTAGGCGGTGCCTCGGTCTTCGCGGCACCGCGCGGCGACTGCCATGGCAACGCCCCGGAACCTTTCCCTTCTGCGCCACCCACAGCCCTAGCCGCCCGGCGCAGGCAGAGACACGTCGGCCCTGTGGCGCGTGCCTCTGCGCGTGAAGCGCAGCACAGCACCCTCCCGGTCCAACCACACGTCGTACAGCCCCAGGATGTCCATCCCTCGAGGGATGGACTGCTTTTCGAGCATCTCCACCTGAATGTGCCAGGCGTCCTCTCCCGGCTCCACCGCGACCACGTTGCAGAAGGTGAGATGGGTCAGGCTCTGCATATGGCTCGCGCACGCCTGCAGCACCGCCGTCAAGTCGTCGCCCGTCACTTCAGCCGCCCCCCATCGGGCGCCGCTGCGGCCCCCGTCCGCCGGCGGCGCAGGTAGGCATCCCGGGCCTCGCGTACGCGCCGCCGCCGCGCGGCGAACAGTTGCTGGCGCCCGGCCTGGATCGCCAGGTTGGTGGCCCGGGCCTCCGCCAGGCGCGCCCGCGCCGCCAGCACGCGCTCTTGCTGGCGCACCACGCTACGCTCCTGCCGCTCCAACCGCGCCTGGTCGGCTAGGAGCGCCCTCTTCACCCGCTCGCCGTCGGGTCCGGCGGCCGCTCCCGCGGGGCCGATGTCACCCAGCCCCCGCGCCCGCCGCCCCTGGAAGACATCCAGGCTGCTGCGCGCGTCGCCACCGGTCCGAATCCCCCACAGGCTCTCGCTGTGCCATCCCCCCACGGTCCACCCCTCCCATTGGCCGGTCCCGCAAGCCGCGCGCATCTCAGTGCCGAGGCCCGGTTTCATTCGCACCCGGCACAGGCCCTCCCGGGGACGACCCGCCCGCGACGGGATCCAAGGGGGGCCGGCCAGAGCCCTCCCGGGGCGGCCGCAGCGGCTGGGCGCCGGAGCACGCGGGCCAGCCCACATCAGCGGGGGGGTCCGGCCGGCTCGCCACGATGGGATCCCCGGGCGCGAAGAGACCGTGCGCCACCATGGCGTCGACGTCACCCAGGGCAGCGCGCAGGCAGATCCCCAGGAGCGGGACGCCGGCCACAGTGACCACAAGGTCGGCGGCGAGGACGGCGCCGCGGTCGAGGACCCGGTCTAGCAGGTCCGCCAGCGCGGCGGTCTCCGCCGCGTTCACCCGCCGGATGCCGGCGCCGCCAGAGTCTCCCGGACGAAGCTGTACGGGGGCCACGGGCCGGTCACCTCGACTTCCTCAGCGTCCTCGCCCCGCAGGCGTGCGACCCCGTTGAGGAACGCGCTGGCGGAAGCCGCCGCCACGAGCGCGGATGCGCGCAGGACATCCCCCGCGCCGCCACCTCCCGGCATCGCCTCGACCCGCACCTCGGCGCTGAGGGCGCGGAGACGCGCCACGCAGCGCACCGCCGCCCGGGCCCGCTCCGCCTGCGTGCCGGTGCCTCCCGTGCGCAGGAGGTAGGCGATCCCGGGGGTCACGTCGCTGCCGCCGGCTCCGGTGGCCCCCCCGGGGGACCGGACCGCCACCCGCGCCCGGACGGCATACTCATGCCGACCACGCAGCCGCTCCAACAGCGCGGCCAGTTCCGCACGGTTCGCGCGCAGCCAGCCGCCGACGGCGCCCCGCGCCCCGCTGTCGCCACCGCGCATGATCGTGTTGAAGGCAAAGGGCGCCACCGCAGGATAGCGAGCCAGGGCGGCGTTGAGGACTGCGGCGTGCGCGGTCGCCCAGCGGAGCAGGGTATTCCGATCCTCTGTGGCATAGGGCAGGGGACGGCAGCGGTGGGCAAGAAGCGTGAGCATGCCCTCGCGTACGGGAAGGACCGCGGCGCCGTCTAAACCCGTGCCCACGGGGTCCACCCCGTTGGGGTCCTCCACCACACCGTAAAGGTAGAGTGCGTCCTCCTCCCCTGATGCGACGGGGTCCGGGGACACCGGCCCCGCAGCGGCCAGCGGGTCGGACGGGGCAGGGCAACCGGCCGCTGCGGCGCCCCCCCCCGCAGCCATGTCCACACGGCCGTCGGCGGCCCCCGGCTCGGAGGCCGCGGTGCCCGTGACGACGACTGGGCCCGCCGCTGGCACAGCCCCGCCGCCCGCACTCGCCCCGTCGGCCGACAGCAGCGCCAAGTCTCCGCCCAAACCGTCGCCCGCAACCGCTGCGGTCCCCTTGGTGCGCCCTCTCCCCACCGCCACGTCGGCCGCCTGTGCCGCCGAGCGCCTGCCCCCCGGGGCCCCGCCGCTCTCACCCGGCCCACCGGCGGACGGCGGGGTCGGCCCCGCCCTCCGCCCGCCCACGGCCGTCCCGTCCGCCCACGTCGCCGTGGACAGAGACCCCGACGGCGCCGCGTGCGTCGCCAGTCTCTCTGCCTCTCTGGTCCCGTCCGTTCCCGGCGGCACCGCCACACACCCTGCGGACACTCCCTCCGCAGCCGGGTCCGTGTCCCCGTCCAGAGCCGTCACGCCCTCGCCACCCGTCGCCGCCTGCCCCCAGCCCCTGACCGCGCCGCCCGCTCCAGCCCCGGGCGGCGCCAAGACGGCGGCCAGGTGGGCCATCGCCGCGAGGTCTGCCGCGGGGACGGCCAGGCCCGCAGCCGCGAGCAGGCGCCCCAGGCCGCCGGCATCCACCTCGCGCCCGGCGGCGGCCAGGGTCAGGGCCGCGTAGACGAGCGCGGCGGCCGGAGCGCCCTTCACCCCTCATCGCCAGCGTCCGCGGGGGCCCCTACGAGGTCGGTGACCACGCGGTTGAGGCTGCGGTGCATATCGGCGACAGTCGCTTCCAGTTGCTGTTCCTGTTTAAACTCGGTCATGACGCGCTCCAGTTCCATCAGGGCGCGCCCGACGCGGTCCAACTCCTCGGGGGAGAGGGTGCCGTGGGCCAGCCGCCGCGCGGCCTGCCGCCTCAGGACCTCGTGAATGACCTCAACCAGCGCCACGACCAGCCCCAGTAACGCCTGGCGCGCATCGTCCGCGTCGATGGCCACCGGCCGCCCCTCCACCGCCGCCCCGCCCCCTTTCTACGGACCCGGATCTGCTCCGGGTCCGGACTGAGCGGCTTCCCCCAGAGCGGACCGCCCCGGCGTCGCCGGGGCGAGCGCCCGGCGCCAGCACGCGCCTGCGCCGTGGGAGCGCGTGGCGGCCGGATGGCAACTGCGCGCCTTCTCTCACGCCTGTCCGGGGTCCGGGCTGTCCCCGCCCCCACCGAGGGGCGCGGGATGCACCCCCGCGCGCACGTCCCGCAGCGCCGGCGGCACCCAACCGCACCAGGGGCAGCCGGAGGACAACAGGGTCTGCACGGCCTCGCGCTTGCCGCATTGCGGACAGGTCTCTCGGCCGTCCCGGGCTTGCGCCAATAACGCCGGGTCGAGGCGCGTGCCACCGGGGAACTCCAGCCCATAGCGGGCGGCCGTCTCAAAGGAGGCCAGCGCCGCCCGCAGGCGGATGCCCAAGAGCTCCGTACCCACCAGGGACACGACGATGTCGGCGTTGATGATGAGGCCCTTGTCCAGGACCCGCTCCAGGATGTCGACCAGGCTCGACCCGCCGCCGGGGCGGACGGGAGCGCTGGTCATTGCACACCCTCCTCCGCCGCCCCGCCTGGGGAGCCAGGGCTCCGGGGGCCTTCGACGGCAGCCAGGCGGTCGGATATGGCCGACCAGGCCTCCCGGTACGCGTCCTCGGAGATCTCCTCCAGCTCGTAGAGCCACTGCAACTCGACGAGCCGCGCGCGCAGGACTTCCGGGTCGTCCCGCTCGCGTTCAGCTGCCTCCCGGATCTGCTCGAGCAGGAAGCGAAAGCCGTTCACCGGCAGCGTGACGGGGAACAGCAGCAGGTCCAGGAGCGAAACCTGCACCTCGCTCACGCCTGGACCTCCTCGTCGGGACGCCAGCGCAGGTCGACGAAGCTGTACGGGGGCAGTGGCGCGACGTAACGGAAGTCCAGATAGTCTCCCAACCGCCGGTCGAGTTCGTCGACCGCTTCGCGAAAGCGCGCCAGCCGCTCGCGCCGGACGAGAAACGAGGCGTTCCACAGCATGGCCGTGGCAACCGGCGGGCCCTCCCGCAATTCCTCGCTGTGCGCGGTCAGCGCCGCGGCGATGCGCGGCACATACCGCTCCCGCCATTGGCCCGCTATGTGCTCCACAGCCTGGCCCACACGGATGGCCTCCGCGTAGCGCTCCTCCTGAGGGGCATCCAGGGGCAGGGCCCCCCGGATACCGGCCGCGGCCAGCGCCGCGCGACGCATCTCCTCCTTCCGCCAGAAGACCTTGACCCCGACCTCGACGCGGCCCGCGAGCCGCCGCAACCGGTCGCGCAGGTCGTCGGCGGCCGAGCTCACGAGGGTCTCCACCGCCGCCCGCCCATCGGCCACGGTGCCGAAGCGGAAGGGCAATACGGTGTACCACTCCATCAGCCGCCCCAGAACCGCCTGGTGGGTGGCGACATCTGGACCGGCCGGGGAGAAGCGCGCCTCGGTCGTCTCGCTCACCACCACGCCGACCCCGTGCACGGCCAGAACACGCACCTCCCCCGGGGGGCTACCCACCCCGATGGGTCCGAGGCTCTGCTCGTCCGGCCGATCGACCACGGCATACAGGTAGAGCGGAGCGTTCACCGGAGAGGTCCCCTCCTCGCTGGCGCGGGCGCCCGGCGAAGCCCTGCCACGCCATAGCGGGACGAGCGACAACGCGCCCGGAGCAGGCGCGCGGCGGATGCCGCGGCAGGGGAGCCGCGAAGGCCCCGGTGGCACCGCGCCGTGGCGGCGCCCTGGCGGGACAGTACCCCCGCGCCCAGCCGGCAGTGGTCTTGACGGTCGGGAGCACGGCACCCTGGAGCCGATGCCCGTCTATGACCGTCAGCTGCCCCGCCACCGCCACGCGCAAGGGTATATGCGGGGCCCGCGGGCCGCGTGCCCGCCCGACCCCGGGGCCACCGGCCCTCAGCCGCCCCCGCCCGATACGTCCTCCGGGGAGGGGCCCACGGCCGCGCCCAGCAGCGTCGCGAGGTTTTCCGACCGGGGCAGGGCCGCCCCCAGCAGGTCGTGGCAGAACCCCGCCACAGCGCTCTGGGAGAAATCAACGGGCAGGTCGGCCGCCTTCAGGACGCCGGCCAGCGCCACCGCCGCCCGCAGGCTCGGACCGGTCCCCCCTTTGCGCGCCCGCTGGCGCACCGCGCGCGTCAGGGCCACGATGCGGGCGCAGTCGGCCTCGGGCAGGCCGCTGCGGCTCTGGACGATGGCGACCTCGGTAGCGACGTCGGGATGGTCGAGCCGAACCGTCACCAGGCGGTCCTGCAGGGCGTCGGGCGACTTGTATACCCCGGCGTACTCACCCGGGTTGCTGGTCAAGATGGCACGGAATTCGGCGTGGACGGGAAGGGTATCGGTGTGCATGCCCGGCGCCACCAGCACGCGTTCCTCTAGGACCGAGAGCAGCACGTTGTTGGCCTCGGGCCGCGAGCGTGTGAACTCATCGTAGACCAAGGTATGCCCGTTCCTGCAGGCTGCGGTCAACCAGCCGTCCACCCACTGCTCGCGGTAGTCGTCGGCGGTACGGACCACGGAGCGAATGTAGTTGTCGACCACGCGGGAGCGGCGGATACTCAGGCCGCCGCGCACCAGGTCGGCACTGGTCATCTGTTCGTCACCCTGAATGAACACCACGGGTCTCCCGATCTGGTGGGCGAGATGAAAGGCGAGCGTGGTCTTGCCGACGCCAGCGGGTCCCGACAGGTGCAGCGGCAGCCCGGCGCGGAGGTAGGCGAGCCCGCGCAGCGCTACCTCCCGCACCATCGGCGTCTCCACCACCGGTTCGCGCCGCGGGGTCCGGGCGTTGGCCGGCGCAGCGCTCATGCCGGCCCACCGCCGGCGGCGGCCCACGCCTCGCTGCTATGCCTCCGGTCCTCGCCAGCGGCGCGCAGCATGTCCGCCGCGGCCGCCCGCCGGTCGGCAAGGCGCTCGGCCCGGCGCCGCCGTTCCTCCTCGCCCGCCTCGGCACGGCTGGAACGGGCCTCGTTCCGCCGCTGCTGCGCCACTTCCCCACGCTGGCGCCGCCCCCCGGCGATCTCCTCCAGCAGGCTCCTTCCCCTGGCGCCCGCGTCCCTGCCGCGCTCACCGAGGGCGGAACGGCGTTCGCGCCTCTCCGTGCGCGTCTCCCCGATGCGCTCCGTGACACCCCTCATCGAATCGGTGCGCACGCTGACCCCGCCTTTCCCGGGTATTAGGGAGCGGGACCGGGCGGAACGGGATCGTGCATGGCATAGCGCCCGCCCGACCCGGCCCCCCTCATTAGTCATTAGTACGAAGCGGTGAGACCAACCGCTTCGGCGTAGACCAGCCAGGTTTCCACCGAAGCGATGACGACGCGCGCCTCCACAGCGAGCAACTCAATGCCCACCAACGACACGCGCGCCCACAGGTCAACGACGATGCCCTTGTCGAGGATCCGGTCGAGCACCTCCGCGAGACTGGACCCACCGGTACTGGTCCTAATGGCCACCACCACGGCCCCCTTCTATGGAACTGTGGAGCCTGTCAGCCTGTCTTCGCGCCTCAGCGGCCCGCCACCGCCATGCCGCTACGGTATATGCGCCGCCTCTGGGCCGCGTGCCCGGATGGCCGAGAGCGTCACCCTCCCTCACTGCTCGCCTCGGCACCCCCCCTTTCGCTTAAGTGCGTCCCAAACCCCACAGATGGTGGACGTTGAGCCGTCCCGCGCGGCCGAGGCACAACATCTGGTCGTCGCCCACGCACTTCACCGAACAGGTACCGCTTTCGCACCTGGCTCGCGGCCGCGCACCGGCGCCGCCCCCAACCTCCGGGCGAACGCCCCTACCGTGGCTCGTGCAGCCGGCAGACCGTGATGATCTCGTCCTCCAGCGCGTAGACAGCTACCAAGAAGGTGACGGTCACCACAACAACCTTGCAGTCCGGGTCCACGCCGGCGTTGCACTCGAGGTCGCGAATCTTGACGCGGGCCTCCATGTGGTGGTGGTGGCCGTGCCAGTCGCCCTCCACGGGGAACGGGATACGCCCCCGGTAA
>JAJZZC010000242.1 GCA_021797775.1 Bacillota bacterium | reverse complement strand
GAGGCGGGTGTTGACAGGACGCCAGGACGCGCCGCCGTCAACGGAGCGCCAGAGGGTGCTCCGTCCGGGCGGTGACACGGCCACCGCGAACAGCCTACGGGACGCGGCGACCGCCCCCCCCCCCCCCGGGCGGCGCGGGGAGGCGGGTTCAGGCCCCGGCCCCGCCGAGGCGGTTGCGCCACACCGCTTGCGCCGTCGAGACATACACCGCGCCACCCGCGCCAGAGGCGTCGACGGCAGTCCCCTGTGGCGGGACGGGACTCACCTGGGCCCAGGTGCGTCCGCCGTCGGTCGTGCGGTAGACGGCGTCGTCGGCGAACCCGCCGGCCGAGACGTACCCGGTGGTCGGCGTGGGGAAACTCACCCCTGAGAAGTACTCCGCGGAGGGCAGGCCCTCGGCACCACCGCCCGAGACGCCCCAGCGCCGTCCCCCGTCGGTGGTGCGGGCCCAGAGACGTCCCCCCCAGCGCCGCCACCGGCGAGAATGAACCCTTCGCCCGGGGTGGGGAACGCCAACGCCACGCCATAGCCGATCGCCGGACGTCCGGAGCGCGACGCCGCCGGTGGCATGCCGGCGCGCGCCAGCAAGTGCCATACGGCACCGCCATCGGAGGTCCCATACACCGCCTTGGCCTGGAACCCGGCGCCCCGCTCGTTCACGCACAGTGCCCGACCCACCGCCGGCCTCGGAAAGGAGACTGCGGTCAAAGTGACTCCGCCGCCGCAGGGATCGGCCCGGCGCTGCCAGTGCAGGCCGCCGTCCGAGGTCTCCCAAAGGCTCGTCGCCATCCACCACCGGTTACCGGCCACGAGCCACCCCACGGCAGCCGTAGGCCGGCTCGGGCTGCCGATCAAGGCCGGCGCCTTCCAGACGGCACGCCACGCCTCGCCGGCGATGTCTCGCCGCGGGCGCGGCCTCCCGCGTGACGGCCCCACCGGGCCGCCGGTGGCGTAACGGGTCGCCCGGGGGCGGCCGCATTCAGTCGGGACCGTCCACCAAGCATCGTGCCGCGCAGGCAACGACATCCGCATCCCACCAGCCGCGCGCCACCTCTTCCCTCAGCACCGCCAGAGCCCGCTCCCGCGGCAGGGCGGACCGGTACGGGCGGTTGCTCGTCAACGCGTCGAAGAGGTCGACCACCGTGAGGATGCGCACCAGCAGGGGGATGGCGTCGCCGCGCAGACCGTCGGGGTACCCGGATCCGTCCAGCCGCTCGTGGTGGTGACGGACCAGCGGCAGCACCGCCGCCATGCTGGCGAGCGGCCGGAGGATCGACTCCCCGATCTCCGGGTGCACGCGCACCATCGCCCGTTCCGCGACGGTGAGGGGACCGGGCTTGAGCAGCACCGCGTCGGGGATGCCGATCTTGCCAATGTCGTGCAGGCACGCCCCCAGGCGGATGGTCCGCAGGTCGTCGCCATGCAGCCCGAACTCCCGGGCCACAGCCGTCACGTGTCGCGTCATCCGCTCACAGTGTTCGTGCAGGTCGGGATCGCGCGCCTCCACCGTCCGCGCCATGGTCAGCAGCACGTTCTCCATGCGTTCCAACTGGTCGACGTGGTGCTTCAGCCGCAGGAGCGCCCGCACGCGTGTCCGCAGTTCGGCCCGGTCCACCGGCTTGGTGAGCAACTCGTCCGCCCCGAGTTCCAGGGCACGCAGCCGCTCTGCCCGCTCGGCGGAGCCGGTCACCACCACCGTCGGCACCAGGGCTGTCGCCGCCGCCGCCTTAATCTCTTCCAACACCGACAGCCCGTCGACCCCGGGCAGGGCAATGTCGAGGAGCACGAGGTCCGGCGGGCGTGCCGCGACCGCGCGCAGGGCGGAAGCGCCGTCTCGCGCCAGGGCCACCTCGTAGCCGTCCGGCGCCAGGATCGCCTGCAGCAGCGCCAGGGTCCCTCCGTCATCGTCCACGAGGAGGACGTGAGGCATCCGTGCCACCCCCTCCTTCAGGGCCCTCCCGCACCGCCAAGGCGTGCGCCACCTGGCTGGCGAAGGCGCGCGTGTTCAGGGGTTTGGTCAGGTAGCCGGCGCACCCGGCGGCGAACGCGCGCCGCCGGTCCTCCGCCATGGCGAAGGCGCTGACGGCGAGGGCGGGAATCCCCCGCTCCCGCAAGACGTCCATGAGTTCCAGCCCGTCTCCGTCCGGCAGTCCGATGTCCAGGAGCACCAGGTCCGGCCGCTCTGACCCCAGGAAGAGCCTCGCCTCGCGCAGGGAGCGTGCCACCGCCACCCGGTAGCCGGATCGGCAAAGCACGGCCCGGACCAACTGGACGTTCATGGGGTTGTCCTCGACCACCAAGACGAGTTCAGCCGCCATCGCCGCTCCCCCTGTGGCTGGGCACGGCAGAGAGGCTCGCCATCCAGTGGAGCAGGTCGATACGGCCGGCGTCCGCCTTGCGCAAGACCGCCAGTACCTGGCCGTTGAGGGCCCGCTTGTCGTCTGCGGCCAGATCCTGTGCCGTCAACACCAGCACCGGGACGGAAGCGGTCGTCGGCTCGGCCCGGAGGCGGGACACCACCTCCAAGGCCGTCATGTCCGGCAGCAGCAACTCCAACAGCACCAAGTCCGGAGGTTGTGCCTGCGCCAGAGCCAGACCCTCCGTCCCGCTGCCCGTACCTATTCGGTGAACTGCGTTGGGACCGCTACGTCTGGTGGGTCGACGGCACTCCCGTGGCGAGCGTGTACCACATCTAGTGGCTCGGTACGCACTTCGCCGAATGCTTACCGCTGCCCGCCTCCATCACTTGGAAGCCTGCGGGGGCGAGGACGGCGCGCGCGTTGCGCCGCGCCTCGGGGTCACCGTCGATCACCAGCACGCCCGCCGGGTGCGCCTTGGCCTCGGCGGCCAGCGTGTAGCGGGCGAGCCGTTGCAACAGGACCCGGCCGTCCACGGGCTTCACGAGGTAGTCGTTGGCGCCGAGGGCATAGCCGAGTTGCTCATCGTCCACCACAGACACGACCAGCACCGGGATGTCCCCGGTTTCCGCCGAGGCCTTCAGTTCCCGCATCACCTCCCAACCGTCCAGCCCGGGGAGCAGCACGTCCAGCGTGATGGCGACCGGGCGTAGCTCCCGCGCCCAGGCCAGGGCGGACGCCCCATCGGCGGCGACCACGGTGCGGTAACCGCCCCGTTCCAGCGTGTGGCAGAGCAGGTGCGCGGCCTGCGGATCATCCTCCACCACCAGAACCAGTGGAGTGGAATCACCCGCCGACACCGCCGGTGCGGGCCCGGGGGGCGCACCTCCGTCCCGCACGGGGCGAGCGACCGGCAGCGTGAAGACAAAACGGCTGCCCCCGTGCTCCCCGCTCTCGACCCAGATGCGGCCGCCGTGCAGTTCCACGAATCGCCGCGCCAGGGCCAGCCCCAGTCCCGTACCCTGGAGGCGCTGACCCGGGGCGTGCACCTGCTCGAACTCGCCGAAGATGCGCTCTCGGTCGCCTGGGGCGACGCCCGGCCCCGTGTCCGTGACGGTCACGCGCACGGCGTCCCCCTGAAGCATGGCGTCGATCGTGACCCGACCGCCCTCGGGCGTGAACTTGAGGGCATTGGATAAGAGATTGTACAGGATCTGCCGGAACTTCGCCGCATCCGCGAAGATCACGCCATTGGCACCATTGCCCCGCGTGAGGGAGATGTCCTTGTCCGCGGCCAGCGGGCCGAGCATGTCCAAGGCGGCCGTCACCGCAGCCTCGACGTCTACCGGCTCTGGCCGCAATTCCATGCGACCCGCCTCCACCTTCGACAGGTCGAGGATGTCTTGAATCAAGCCCAGCAACTGGCGGCCGGCTCCGTGGATGTTTGCGACGTATTCACGCCGGATCGCCGCGTCCAGTGCCGCCATCTCGTCCAGCAGCAGTTCCGCGAAACCGAGGACGACATTCAGCGGCGTCCGCAGTTCATGACTCATGCTGGCCAGGAACGCGCTCTTGGCGCGGTTGGCCCGCTCCAATTCCGCGTTCGCGGCCTGCAGGCGCTCGGCGCCTTGGCGCAGCTGAGCGAAGAGCCGCGCGTTGTGCACGGCGATCGCGGCCAGGCCGCCCAGAGCGGCCAGGGCCTGTTCGTCCGCGGCCGTGAAGGTGGGCGCGCCCTGCTTCTCCGTCACGTACAGCGTCCCGAGCACCTCGTCACCAACGGTCAGCGGCATTCCGAGAAAACTGCGCATGCACGGATGCTCTGGCGGGAACCCATGGAAGGCGGGATGGGCGGTGAGGTCCGCCAGGCGTAGGGCGGACCGGCCGCGCGCCACCACGCCCAACACCCCGCGTGTTCCGCTCGGCGGCGCTCCCATACGCTCGCGTTCGTCCTGACCGAGCCCCGCGAAGGCGAAGCGGTCGCCCCCACCCCCCGGGTCGGTGAGGCGCATGGCCGCGTAAGCGGCCCCCACCAGCCGCCGGGCCGCCTCCACGATACGGTCCAAGAGTTGGTCAAGCGCCAGTTCCGAGGTCAGGGCGACGGCGGCGTCGTGCAAAGTGGCCAGTTGCCGATTGCGGTGTGCGCTCTCCTCATATAGCCGCGCGTTCTGTACGGCCGTCGCCACCTGCGCGGCCAGGGTGGTGGCCAAGTCGACCTCTTGCCGCGCGTACGATCCGGCCCGGCGCCGCAGGAGGGTGAGCACGCCGACACCGCGCCCCGCCGCCAGCAGGGGCACGGCCAAGAGCGCCCGGCAACCTAGCCGCCTGGCCTCCTCCTGCCGGATATAACGCGGGTCTACGGCGATATCGCTCGAAGAAACGGGCATGCCCGTTCGCAAGGCCTGGCCCACGAGGCTCGAACCCACGGGCAGGACGGCCTCCAGCGGCTCACCCAAGGAGGGGCGCAACGCCCGACGCGCCAAGCGTCCACCGCCATCGCCCTCGTCCAGCAGGAAGAGTTCCGCGATGTCGGCCTCCGTGACGGCGACGACCGCGTCCAGCGCGTCGGTGAAGAGACAGTTGAGGTCCGGGGCGCGGAGCAGGGCGGACCCCACCCGGTTCAACGCTTCCAACCGCGCGGCCTGCCGCCCTGGGTCTTGCTCGTCGCCCGCCACTGGCCGGTTCACCCGACTCCCTCCGTGGCCCGACCGCGCGGCCTCCCGCCACAGGGCCGCCGTGTCGGCATCGCCCGTCACACACCAGCGCCCACATGGGTGGATTTCCCGAAACACACGGGATGTCCTGCCCCCGGTGTGGCACCCGGATGGCATCCGCGCGGCGCGCAGCGTCGCAGCCCCGAGGAGGCGGGCCGCCGCCTCGGCGTACCGGCCAGCACCGTGCGCGGACGGCTGCAGTTGGCGCGCGCCACGCTCCGCCGGCACCTGCCGGAGGGGGCAGCCCGCCCCGCGGGCGCCCGCCGGCCCCTGGCCGAAGCCCTCAGCGCCTTGCGGCAGACCACCCTGGCCGATGTGCGCGCTCCGGTGCACCGCGCAGCCCTGCTCTTCCTCGGCGTGCCCACCCACACCATCCCGCCGGGCGTCGCCGCGGCCGGATCAGGCGCTACGGCCGATGCGCCCCCTGCGCGGCCCTCCCCGCACGCAGCCGGCGCCTCGCCCCCCATCGCGACCGGCTCCGCCGCCGACGGCGGCCCGGGCTGCGCGCCGTTGGCGCAAACCATGCCCGGCGCAGGCGCGGGACCGGCCGCTGATCCGCTGGCGCGCGGCGCGACCGCCCCAGACGCCCCCTCGGGACGAACCGGTTCCCCGGGGCACGCGGCGCGCTCGTCGCCCGCCGCGGTGCGGGCGACCGGACACGGGGGCGGCCCGGGCTGGGGCTGAACGGTGTGGAGCCCTTCTACAAGAAGGCGTCCTCGCGCAACGTCCCGTCGCGCAGACCCCGCCACCACCAGAGACACGCAGGTCCACGCTCTTCGCGGAACTCCTCGCGCAGGCGACTTTTCATCGCCGCCTCGCCGGGAATCGTCAGGTATTGCAGGAAGGACAGCGCCATGCGGGCCATGGCGTACGGCAAAGCCCGCCGCTGATCCCTCGACAGGCGCGGGGTGCAAGAGCCCCCCTCTAACAACGGACCAAAGCGACCCGCTTGTTAGTACTGTCCTTCGCACTGGTAGCTACTGGGGACGGAAGCCGGCGTGAAGGCATGGTCCCTTCTTCGGCAAGAGGCGTTTTGTCGCAATGAACGGCTATGCACGGGGCCTCGACGGAAACGGCTCATCCTATGTTCAGGAAGTGCGAAGGGTAGGATTGGGCCGCCCCGCGCCCCGGCATGGTTCCAGCAGGGATTCTAGCCGGGCAGGCCCGCATGCCGCGACCGTCGAATGCCCCTCCCAACGCAGGCACGTCGGCGCCAGTGGAGCCAACGCTGGGCAGCATGCCCTGTCCCCCTTTCCACAGGCTCTCGCCAACCAGGCCCCCGGCTGGCGACGGAGGCTGCCGCCTTCCTCTTGGGCTCGATACCGGGCGGGGTGTAGCATGGTGACCGAGGCGGTGCGGACGTGACCAGTGACGAGAATCGAGATTCCCTGAACAATCACTCCGTCACGTTCAGCAAACATGCGCGGTAAGAGCTGTCCGCGGATGCGCTAGACGCGGAGGATGTTCTCGCCGCCTTACGCTCAAACGCGACGTTGCTGAGGGAATATCCAGAGGACAACCCTGGTCCGTCGTGCCTGGTAGGGGCCTGGTTATTGTCGGGTGACCCCGTCCATGCAGTCTTGGGTGTAAGCCGCGAGCCGTGGGTAGTCGTTACGGTCTACCGGCCAGATCCCAGGCGGTGGTCCGCAGATTTCACGCAGAGGAGGCAATAGCCCATGCGCTGCCGCTGCGGTGGAGAAATGCACCAGGCCTCCGTCGATTGCCTCGACCGCTGGGGTAAAGACGGACCATACGTGCGCGTAACGGGGGTGCCGGCCTTGGTTTGCGAGCGGTGCGGTGAGCAGGAGTTCTCGGAAGAGGTTGTCATCCGTCTTCAAAAGCTCGTCCGCGAAGGTACGGATGGCGCGCTCCGCTTCGAGCGACTCCCGGTCAAGGGGTTCCCCGAGGCGCTGGTTCGCGAGTAGCGCCGTCCGACCTCGTGCCCCGCTGCTGGAGGTGGGTGGAGCGGTCTCTGACGACATTATCCAGCCTGCCGCGCCGGTCTTGGTCGAAGCCGCTGCACCGGCACGCATGGTCATGTTTGGCTCCTCCGCGCGTGGGGATGCCAAGGAAGACAGCGACGCGGACTTCCTGGTCCCGCCGCGCGGGCCGAGTCCGGGCTGGCGAGCGCGTTCGCGGTCGAAGCCGCGGGCGTGGTTCGGGTGCGCGTGCGCCGCAAGCCAACGTACAACGAGAGGCATGGCACGGAGGGAACGGAAGGGGCTGACCCATCCGGAACATGGCGGCCGGGTCGCGCGGGGGGCGGCCGCCGCCACGGTAACACCCACGCAGGATGTGGGCGATGCAGTCAAGGTCGGCGATCCAGAGGGTCAACGCCACGTGCTGATGGGACCACAG
>JAJZZC010000241.1 GCA_021797775.1 Bacillota bacterium | reverse complement strand
TCAATAATGAACGCTTGAAGAATAGCTGCATGCACTGGTCCCTCGCCGGTGCGCGTGCCGTGCTGACCCTCCGTGCCGCTGCTCTCTCCCCGATCCGGCGCTGGCAGGCCTTCTGGGCCGGGCGCCCTTGGCTGGACCTCCCACGCGCCCGCGACCTGGCTCCGCTGCGGAAGGTGGCTTGACGCCACATTTGTGGGATGCACCCGAACTCACCCGGGCCCCGTCGCCACGGTCTCGACTGTCGTGCGGGCAGCGCCGTGGCCGGTTAGCCGGCGGGGGCTCGCCCCCTGTCCGAGCCACCGTCCCCCGCCCGGCGCAGCCGCAGGCGCTGGACCGTGACGTCCGGGGCCTTGCGCCAGAGGACGGCTTGGTACGGGGGCAACCGCTTGAGCAGGTCGGGCGACAGCACCGGGCGCTCGGCGGCGCGCATGCTGCTGTCGCCCGTGGGGGCGCCGTGCCGCAGGCGGTACGACCCTTCCCACGCCACGCGCGCGCCCAGCGTCGCGGCCAGGCGCCGGGCCGAGGCGTCAGCGTCCTGCCGCAGCGCCAGCTTGACGTTGGTGTTGGCCAGCACCTGGTCGACCAACGCGGGGCCGCCGGCCGCGGCGATGTCCGCGAGGTCCTGGGTGGCGAGCACGCAGCAGAGGCCCGCCTCCCGGCCCTTGTTCAGCAGGGAGAGCACGTGGGCCCCCTCCAGTACGCTCCACTCGTCCACGGCGAGGTACCAGAGCCCCCGGTGGCCCGCGTCCAGCAGGTCGGCGGCTACGGTCTTCAGGTCTTGGAGCAGCAGCGCCCCGACCTGGGCGGTGAGGCCGGGGTAGCGCAGGGCGTCGAGACTGAATAGCACCGCCCCCCGCCTGACCACCACGGCACGCAGGTCCACCACCTCGCCCTGTGCCTCCGGCGCGGTGCCCGAGCCCTCAGCGGGCGGGCCGGGTTCTAGCCAGGGGCCGGCCTCGCTTTCGACCAGGTTGGTCAGGCGGTGCGCGAGCCCGGCCACGGCGCTCTTGGCGCTGGCGTCCAGGCCATCGAGGTAGGCGTAGAGGCGGTTGGCGTGCGCCTCGTCGGGCAGCCTGCGGCCCAAGGCCTCCAGGCGCGGCACGTGCAGTAGCTCGCAAACGGCGCGCAGCGTCGGGGCCTGGCCCGCGGCCCGCAGGGCATCCAGGGCCACGCCCAGGTAGCGCTCGGCGGCCCGGCGGTAGTGCGGTTCCGACCACGTCTCCGTGGCCACCAGTTTGTCGCGCAACTCGGTCGGGCCGCCATGGCGCAGGGGGTCGTAGCGGGCCGGTCCCCGCAGGCTCCACACCGTCAGGTCCCGCCCCGCCGCCGCCGCCGCCCGCTGCAGGTGCGCGCGTAAGGACGGCGATCCCTTGCCGTCGATGACGACCAGCGGCTGGTCGCGGCGCAGGGCCGAGGCCAGGATCAGCAGCAGCGCGTTGGTCTTGCCCGACCCCGTCGCGCCGACGATCAGCACGTGGGTGTTGGCCTGCCCGTCCGTCAGCACGCCCGGGCGCCCGCGCGCGTCGCGCCCGAGTTCGACCCCGTCGGGAGGCAGGAGCGCGGGGGAGGCGAGTACTCCGGGCGGCGGCTCGACGACGAGCGGGTCGCCCCCCTCCACGCGCGGGTCAGGTCCCCGCGAAACGCCGGCCGGCCCGAGGGCCCAGGTGACGAGCGCCCAGAACCCCCAGCCCGCGGCGAACGCCGGCAGGGCGCCCGCACCCAGCGGACCCCCTGCGGCCAGGGCGAGCAGGTGGCGGTAAAACGCCGCCGGCCAGTCGGCGTGCCCGGTGGCCGCCCGCCACGCGACTCCCCAGAGGACGGCCCAGCCCGCCGCCAGGCCGCCCCGCCGCATGCCGCGGACCGCGTGTGGGGGCCACAGCGCCCGCAGGGCGGCCCCCACGGCTAGCCCCACGCCGCCGGAGAGCACCAGCAGGTAGAGGATGAGCCAGGAGCGCCTAGCGCGCGTCCACACCATGGCAGGCCAGCCCCCCGCCATCGCCGCCGCCGGCCTCGGCGGGGACGATCCAGACCTCGGCGCGCACGTGCGGCAGATCCCGGGCCAGCGCGGAGATGCGCCCGGCCGCGCCAGGCGTGGGCAGGAAGTAGCGCACGGCGTCATAGGCCCGGCTGCGCGCGTAATAGCGCAGGATGCCGCCGAGCCGGCGGCCGGTCTTGGGGGTTAGCTCCAGTTCCACCGCCACGCGACGGCCGTCGGGCAGCACGTGGACGCCGTCGGGGATGTGGGTGCGCAGGCCGAGGCCGTCCTCACCCGCCCGCTCGCGCCGCACTTCGCGCTCGCTGATCCAGAGCGACCCCGGGACGGCCTCCAACAGATCGAGCGACAGCGAAACGATGGCGAGGTCGTGGCGCAGGCCAGCGAGGTCGATGGCGGGGGAGGCGGCCAGCGGCGAGGCGGTCAGGCGCGCGCCGGCGGGCAGCACGACGTACAGGCTCGGCAGGCCCCACAGCACGCGCTCGCGCCGCAGCAGGCCCGCGCGGCAGAGGGCCCGCGCGCGGCGCGCGGCCGCCGCCGGGGTCGTGTGGAAGGCGCGACCGATGTGGGCGGCCGTGGCGAGCCGCATGCGCACCAGCCAGCGGATGATCTGCTCGTCGCGCGGCGTGACGAGCAAGCGGCCGGAGGCACCGGCCATGCCCTCACCCCCCCCGGGCACCCGCGCGGGGCCCTGGGGTTCGTATCGGGCGACGCGGGCGGGGGTGAGAGGGGGCAGGGGGACCGGCCGGGAGCGCGGTAGGCGGCGGGCCTGGGGCGATGCCGAGGTGGGGAGGCTGGCTCCGCGCGAGGCCGCCCGCCAAGCGGGAGCCCGGCGCCGGTAACGGGTGCGCTGGCAAGCGGCACCACGCACCCAGGTCGTCCCCCGCCGCCTTCCGGATGCCCCAGCGTTCGCCCGTCACGTCGCCGCACAGCGTCCGGCCGTCACACCGCGCCAGCCGGCCTTTGAGTCCTTCGCGCGGGAGGGCCTGAGACCAGCCGTACACCCAGTCGGCGGTTCGGCAAGGTCTTGTCGGCCGCGGGGCTCGGGCGTGCGAGCGTGACGCAAAGCTGTGGGCGTCGCGGCAGGGGCTGCCACGCGGAGCCAGGGTCAGCCCGGGGCACCGTATCTGGCGTTCCAGCGGACAGCGGGCCCAGCGCGTCGCCGTGGAGGCGCCGCACGGTTCGCTGCGAGAACGTAGGTGCGTTGCGGCCGCCCACAACCTGGTGCAGGGCCCCGGGTGTGCGAGCGACCTTACCCCGGCTGGGCCAACGTTACCCCGGAGCGACAGGCTACGGGGCTGCGGCGCGGATGCGGCGGGCCGCGCGGACGTCGCCCTCCAGGCCGCGGGCGGCGAGAAAGGCCAGCAGGCGCGCGCGCTCGGTGGGCGTGCGGTTCTGTGCGACCTTGAACTTCGCCTCCACCCCGACGATACGCAGGCGGGCATAGGCCAGGCGCCGTAGGCTGGGCCCGTAGGTGGGGCCGTCCGCGACGGTCTCCCAGCGCGCGTCAGCCTCGTAGCGGGCCAGGAGCCGCTCCAGGGCGGCGGCGACGTCGGAGGGATCCAGACTCACCTCGGCCTCGATGCGGAAGAGCACGGCCAGGAAATGCAGGGTGGCGAAGGATGCGACGTCGTCGGACACGACGTGGTGCGGCGTGAAGGCCAGCGGTTCGTCGAAGAGAAACGCGCCGCGCCCCGCCTGGCGCAGCGCCACGCACGTCGGATCGTCCTGGACCATGTGTATCTCGAACGCGCCGCCCTGGCGCACAAAGGGCAGGAGGCTGACCTGGGGGTACCCGTGGGCGTCGGTGGCGATGAGCTTGCCGCAGAACTGCTCGCCCACGAAGGCGTCGATCTCCTGTGCGCTCGGGCGCGGGTAGGAGGGGCTGGTGAACACGACATAACCTCCTGGTGATCGCCCTCGGGGTTGCCCCGCGGGCGGGAAGCGCGTTGAGAGCGTGCCACGGAGGGCGAATCGGGCGCAATCCCTGTGGCCGCGGCGCAGCCGGGCACCGGCACCGCGGGGATGTGGGCTGCGGCCGGCCGCCGCAAGGAACGAGGGGGCGCGAACGGAATGGGCGCGGTGGCAGGAGGTGCGCCGCATGGGAACGGGGATCCATCACGTCGCGCTGACCGTGACGGACCTCGACCGTGCCCTCGACTTCTACACCAACGTGCTGGGGTTTCGCCTCGGCCGCTGGCTCCGGGGCCCTGACGGGCCAACCCGCATCGTCTTCGTGGATACCCCCGGCGGTGGTCGGGTAGAGCTCTTCCACTACACTGACGGTGGCACCGCGGCGCCCCCGCGGACCGACAACCGTACGTTGGGCTGGAACCACCTGGCCTTCGGCGTGCCCGACATCGATGCCGCGGTCGCGCACCTCAAGGCGAAGGGTGTGCGTTTCACCGTCGAGCCAGGGCCGAAGACCCCGGGTGGTATCCGTGTCGCGTTCTTCCCTGACCCCGACGGCAACACGTTGGAACTGTTCGAGGAGTCGGGCCGTTGACCCGGGGAGGCGAGCCGGTCGCGGATGGCGCGGCGGTGGCGAGCGGGTGCGCATCCCCACCGCCGGCCCGCAGGGCGAGGATGGGGTCCGGGGCGGAAGCCCGTAGCTCGACCGGCCGTTGGGTCGCGCTGCGCCACCCTGCGGGCGACCCGGCGTGGGTGATCGAGATCCGGGGAGGCGGAAGACGCGCGGGGTACATCGCAGCGTTCCGCGCTCGTAGAAGCGGCCGATCTGGTCCTGAGCCGGAAGGCCTTGGGCATAAGGCGAAGGCAAACCGGGGCCGCGGCGAAACCCCGCCTGCGCCGCGACTGCCTAGGCCCCGCCTCCGGACGGCCCGAACCGCTCCGTCCGGATCCGGTCATGGGGGTACCCGCGGTCGGCCAGCGCGCCCGCGCACAGGTCGACGAAGCCGTACGGGCCGCACACGTAGGCCCAGGGCCGTGCGGACGGCGGCCACGCGAGCTCCTTTACCAGCGCCGCGTCCACGCGGCGCCGGCCGTCCCGCCAGCCGACAGGTTGTGCGCGCGTGAAGGTGTAGCGGACGTCAAGGGCGCCGTCACGCTCCGCCATCCCTTCCAGATCGTGGAGGTAGATGGCGTCCTCCGGCGTCCGGCAGGAGTGGAGCAACCGTGCCGGCACGCCCGATCCGCTCGCGGTGCGGTGACGCAGCATGGCCATCAGGGGGACGATGCCCGAACCACCGGCCAGGAGCAGCAGGGGACCACCCATGGCCGCCTCCCAGACGAAGTAGCCGCCGACGGGTCCCCGCACTTCCAGGCGGTCGCCAGCGCGGACCTCCTGGGTGAGGTAGGGGGATACCTCACCGTCGTCGAGGCGCTCGACGGTGAGGGCAAGCGATGGCTGCTCCGGCGCCGAGGCGATGGAGTACGCGCGCCGGGCCTGATAGCCGTCCTCGGCGGTGAGCCGGACGTCGACGTGCTGCCCCGCGCGGTGGCCGGGCCAGTCTGGAACCGCCAACTCCAGGGTGCGTACCCGCGGGGTCTCGCCCCGCAAGGCCGTCACCCGCGCCAGGCGCCAGCCTGACGTGACGGGCACGCGGTCCTGACCCAGCGGCGGCCGCGTGACGGGTTGTGGGCGATCATTCATAGACCAGCAGGCCCCCGATCATATCGGCATTGTCGAGACGCGCGGGTGGGGTTGTGATGACGTCTCGGTGGACGCCGTGGGCCTCGCGGCGCCCGCCGCCGCGGGCCCGCGCCCACGTGGCCCGGACCGTTTGGCATGACCGGATCCCACCGCCCTACTTCGCCGAGCCCGGGCCGCACGGCGACCAAGACGCGAGAGAGGGCCAGCGGTGCGGCGCCGCGAGCAGCGCCGCCCTGCGCCGTGTGCCGGGACGAAGGGCTTACCGCACCAAAGCCCGCATCCCGAGGAAGCGGCGCAAGTGCTGTTACACCGCTCCCTCCTAGTCGTTCCAGTAGCGCTGCTCCTTCCATGGGTCGCCGTAGTTGTGGTAGCCCCGGCGCTCCCAGAACCCGGGCTCGTCCGAGGCGGCCAGGCGCAGGCCGCGCACCCACTTGGCGCTCTTCCACAGGTAGAGCGCGGGCACCAGCAGGCGCGCCGGCCCGCCGTGTTCGGCCGGCAGCGGTTCCCCCTCGTAGACGTCGGTGACCCAGGCCTTGCCTCCCGTGACGGCCTCGATGGGGAGGTTGGTCGTGTAACCGCCGTCGCAGAAGGCGACGACGAAGCGGGCGCTCTCGGGCAGCTCGCCCAGCAGGGCGTCCACCGGCACGCCCCGCCAACGGGTGTCGAGCTTGGACCATTGCGTCACGCAATGGATGTCGCAGGTGACCTCCTGGTGCGGCAGCGCGGAGAACTGCTCCCACGTCCAGCGATCCCGCTCAGCGCCGTCCGGCCCCACCACGCGGAAGTCCCAGCGGTCCAGTGGCACGCGCGGCGTTGGACCCGCGGTCAGCACGGGGAACCCGCGCTCCAGGTACTGCCCGGGCGGGATGCGGCCCGCGCTGCCGGCCGCCGGCCGCCGCCCGTGAAACCCTCGGGAGAAGAAACCATCGCTCAAGCCGATCCCCCCGCCGTTCCGTGTCCCCTGAAAAAGGCCGCAGGTGCCACACCCGGTCGTGCTCATGTGCGCCGCTGACTACTGAGCGCCCCGCCAACACTACCCGCGCGCGGCGCTCTCGGCAACGACGACCCCTCGGCACGGGCACAGGAGGGAACCGCGGGACGCGGCTACTGCCCGGGCCACTGGCGGTCCTGTCGGGCACTGTCGCCGGCCGCCTCGTCGGTGCCATCACCCTGGGCGAAGTCTGTGCCGGGGCGCCCGCTTCCGCCGCCGCGGCCGCATCGCTGACCCCGTGCGTATACGGGTGGATGCCAACCGCACGTACGGTGGGAAAGCCTGTGTCTGGGACGCCGTGCGCGACGATGTCGTGGATGCGGCGGACGGCGGCGAGCCGTCTGCGGACAGTGACGATGAGGGCGGATCGGACGGGTCGCGGCCCGATCGCCCCGGCCGGTGGCGTCGCCCGGGCACGGGGCGGAGCTGAGGCGCTGGCCGCGGCACGGACGGGGGAACGCCGGCTGGCGCACCCGGCAGGCGCGCGTGTGGCGCCCGCGCCGGGTGGCGGGTCGTGTAGGCTGGAAGGCTGTGGGGGATTGCCAAGTTTTCGCCGTTGACCTACTACTGTCCTTAGCACTGGTAGCGACTGGGGACAGAAGCGGGTATGAATAAATGGTCACGCCTCCGGCAAGGGGCGCTTTGTCGTTATGAACCGCTATACACGGGGCCTCGAAGGCAGCGGCCCATCCTAGGATCAGGAAGTGCTCAGGGTAGTACTACTGCCTGTAGTGGAAATCGGCACGCATCACCATTCGTTACCGGTAGGGTTGCCGGAATACCGCACCTGTCACCCGCCGCAACGGAACGACGGCCCTGCGCCCCCCAGCCCCCCAGCCCCCCAGCCCCCCAGCCCCCC
>JAJZZC010000027.1 GCA_021797775.1 Bacillota bacterium | reverse complement strand
GGGCACTTCGGCGCCAACCGGCCAGACCCTGCCGCAGTCCGAGAGCCTGCGCGGCGCCGTTCACCACGGAGGGCGCCTGTGGCCACGCTGGCGCGCCGTGGGGGATGCGCCGGCGGGGGGGGGGGGGGCGCCCTCTGACGGCGCCGGCGCTTCTCGCAAGCGCTGGCGCCGTCCCGGCACAACGTCGCAGCCTCGCCGCCCGCTGGCGGGGAACCCGCCGCCGTCATGCCGTCCACGCGGCCACCAGGCGCGCGAGCACCCGTACCAGGTCTGACAGGTCCTGGGCGGACACGAACTCATCGGGCGCGTGGGCATTGCCACCGCCGGGACCCAACGTCAAGGCCGGCGTGCCGCTGTGGAGGTTGAACACGTACGTGTCACAGGCAAACGGCGCATGGCCGACCTCGTAGGGCAGTTGCGCGTCCTGATAGATGGCCGCCAGCAGGGGCCACACCGGGTGCGCCACCGCCATGCGACTCCCCGGAAGGTAGCGGCTGCACGGCCGCAACTCCCAGCGCGCGCCCGTCTGCGGCACACCGGCCAAAGCGGCCCGCAGCCCCGCGGCGTGCGCCTCTGCCGTAACGCCGGGGGGTTCTTGCACCGCAAGGTAAAGATGCCCGCGTTCGGGGACGCCAAGCAGATCCGCGAACACCTGCCCGCCGCTGCACATCTGTGCCAAAGTGATGGCTGGGACCGCCCGCCCGGGATCCGCGACGCGGGCGTCGCGTTCACGCCGTGCCCGCCAGCGGTCCACCGCCAGTGCAACCTCCGCCAGGGTGACGATCGGGTTCTCCCGAGCCTCACCGGCAAACGCCAGGCCGCCGCCCTCCGCCACGGCCGTCACCTTCCACAGCCTCCCGCCGTTGTGTGAGATGCACGGGCGCATGTGCGTCGGCTCACCGTTGACCGCGAGGTCGGCGTTGTACCCGCGCAGGCGCGCCGCCAGACAGCCGTGTGAGCCGCCATACTCTTCGTCGGGGACGCTTTCGAGGGTGAGGTCACCGCGGCCCTGCAGGCCGAGTTCCCGCACACAGCGGACGGCCTCCGTGTATACCGCCAGCATGCCCTTCGTGTCATACGCGCCACGGCCATAGAGCCGGTCGGCGACCAGTTTGGGTGTGTACGGCTCCGTGACTGTCCAATCGCCCGGCATGCCAGGTGGCGTCGTGTCCACGTGCGCTGAGAGGAGGAGCGAGCGGCCGCCCGCGGCCGCACGGCCCGGCCAGCGCCCCACCACCACGGGGCGCCCGCGCAAGGGGCGCGGCGCAGCGTCCCACGCGGGCCAGTACAGCGGGTGTGCGGCCAAGGGGGGCACGTCGGCGGGGTCAAAGATGTCCATGTCAGCACCAAGGGCCCCCCACAACGCGGCAATCTCTCGCTGCGCGGCGGCCTCGTTCCCGGCGGGCGGCACTCTCGCCGAGGGAATCGCGATGAGGCGCGAGGCAGTGGCGATGATCTCCTGGCGATGCGCGGCAACCCAGGCGTCGATCCGGGAACCGGCGGCCGAGAGGGACAGAGGCGCGGGCATCGTCGTCCCCCTTCGGCGCGACAGCCTCTGGGTCAGGGGGGCTGCCCACGGGCCCCGCGGGGTGACCGGCCCCCGGCCGGGGGCGCGCACGCACCCCCCGGCCGGGGGCGGCGCAGCGACGCCCCCCTGATGCCCGTCGGTACGCCGCCCCCCCACCCGGCGGGCGACAGGACCGCGCTCGCCCGGATCGTTGGCGACCCACCAGAACTACGCCTCTTCAACCAGAAGATACAGATTGTCCACGCTGGCCTTTCCGCCGCCGACGGCTTGCAGCGTCACATACCAGTGGTAGGCGGCGCCGGTGTCCAGGCCTTCGTCAAGAAAGCAGGCGCTTACCTGGTTCGCCTCGCCGGCCACGTTGGAGATACGCGCTCCGGAGGTCCAGACCAACGTGTCAAGCTGGCCGCCGGCATTGAGGGGGCCGGACATCAGGTTCAGCGTGCCGGGCGGGAGCAGGCGCGTGCCAGCCGGCAGCACGCCGGTGGGGCTCCGATAGATGCTCACCTGCGCAGCCTTGCCGGGCTGATCGTTTGCCGCCGTGCAGTTCAAGACGACCTTTACTTCATGGGAGAAAGACAGCGCCACACTCCCGCTTCCGAGCCCGCTGGACGTGGCCGTGTCCGTTGCGGTGCTGAATTGGCCGGCCTTCACATATGAACGATTGGAAATGTGCACAGCCGACGCCTGAATCCCATAACGTCCATGAAAGTCACCATTGTCGTTCTCTCCGCGGATCCACTCGTCGTGTGTACTCAACTTCTGCATCGCGTATGGACGCGCGGACGCGACATGCAAGAAATACTGACCGCCAGACACCGGATGGGTGGTGAGGTCGACATCATGCAGCGCGCCGGTCGCGCCCGCCACGGTTTCAAAAGTGCAGTCGACAAACTCGTTGAACTCCACGTTCCCGCTGGAAACCGACTCCACTGCGGCCTTGGAAAAGCCGAACCAGTCGCAGCGCAGAAAGTAGTTGCGCGCCAGTCCCGCGCCGGACACGCTGCCGGTGACGGATCCCGTGGGAGCGAATCTGAGCGCGGTCTCAGTCGCCCCAAGGTCACACTTGAAGAACAGGTTGCCGTTGACAAAATCGTTCCCGTTGCTTGCGATGCCCTCGTCTCCGTTCATCAATAAGATACCGTTGCGCACCATGTACGATGCGCTACGGATCCGAAAGATGTCATCATACGTACCGATGCCGTTGGTGCTGTGGATGTGGACGAAATCGTTTGCCGGCGCGTTCGCGACCAACTCTATCTCGATCTCACTGTCTTGCACATTGTATACCTCCACCAGGGGGCCGCTGAATCCAGGGGCGGGTTCGACCTGGAAACGCAACTGCAACTGGGAAGTCGGCGCCGTGGCGCTTCCGATCACCAAAGGCCGCGACAGCCGCAGGCGCGGCACGCCCTGCCCCTCTACCGAGTTCTGCGCCGCGGCGGTCGCAGCGCCACGAAGCGCGGGCCTGCCGGCCGTCGGCCCCACGGCGAACAGGCCCGCCCACTGGGACACTCGCCCCAGTGCGCGCCTGCGATTGATCATCGCTCATCCCCCCGCCGTATACGGTCTGTCTAGAGACACGCGCACGCCCCTGCCACGGTCTCCGCCCCGAACCTGCGCGCCTGGCGGGAGGGCCGCGCGGTCTACCCAGCACGCGACCAGGGCGTGACGCAAACCTGTGGGCCCTGCGCCACGGACCGCCATGCGGCGCTGGAGCCCGCCCGGCCGAGCATGGCTCTCGGCCGAGCGCTGAGGAGGCCGGGCGCAGCGGCGCGCACGCCTCCCGCGCCGTTGCGGCCTGTTCGTTACCGCGGCCCACGACATTGCGCTGCACCCACCCGACCGGCGCTGGGCCGGAGGCCGTGACGGCGCATCACCGGACGCTGGGGAGCAGCGCGGCGGAGGCGCCGAACGCTCTGCTTCGCCGGCCAGGGCTCGCCTCACTGGCATTCCACCGTGTTTTCCGTGGGATTGCCAAGACGCGTATCGTCTGACGATACGCCATCTCTTCTCCTGGCCGTCGCATTCAGCGCTCGGCGACGACTTCCTGCTCCGGACGGGGCGACTTGTGCCATCGCGCCTGGCCTTGGGGCGCGGTGAGGCCGTGATCGCGCGTCGTCCCCGCGCCACGGCGTGGCAAGGGGCGGACCTGCGGGGGGACGCGCGTTCCCGGCCGACGGGGCTCCAGGAGCCACGGCGTGAATCCGTTCACGCTGCCCGGATCAGAGGAGACGCGCGCGGGAGGTACCCTGCCGGTGCGGCAACCACGGGCGGGGGTCGGAGGTGGCCTCGCGCTCTAGCTATCGCGTCAAGAGTCGGTTGGGTTGGGACGCCTAGCGGCGTGAACAGGTGGGCGGGAGGCATTGGCGGAAGGAGGGGCGCCGGACGAGGCGGCGGTCCAGGAGGGACTTGTCATGCTGGCGACTGCTCCGTCCCCTGTAGTCGCCAGTATGACAGACTTGAGCGATTAGCACACCCTTCTGGGCACCGTCAAGGCGGGTTCTGGCCGTCGGGGAGGGGTTACCGCAGGGTGAGGCAACGCCATGATCCTACTTCGACAACGCACTTCGGATGCAACCCGCGTCCTGTCGCCATAGCGCTCCAGGGACTCTCACCGGTGGCCGTCTGGGCCCGCATCCCGCGGCGGGCACTCGTAGCCCAACCGGCAGGAGATCGCCGCCGCGGCGGCAACCACCCGCTCGGCCAGTGCAGGGATGGCGCTGCGCGGCAGGCGGGCCGCGGGCACCGCGACGCTGATGGCCGCGACGACGCGGCCGCCGCGGCCGAGGAGAGGCGCACCGACACAGCGCACGCCAACCATACCCTCACCGTCGTCGACCGCGTAGCCGACATCACGCACCCGGGCCAGGTGGGCGGCCAGTGCCTCCGCATCCGTGACGGTATGGGGCGTGTACCGCTGCAGCCCGGAGGCGACGACACGGACCTGTGCCTCGACCGGCATGAACGCCAACAGCGCCTTGCCTACCCCGCTGCAGTGGAGGGGTTCGCGATGGCCCACCGCCGTCGCCACCCGCAGCCGGTGCACGCTGTCCACCCGGTCAACGTAGACACCGCAATCCCCGCTGGGCACCATGAGGTGCACGGTCTCTCCCGTTTCGGCGGCAAGACCCTCAAGGAGAGGGCGCGCCGCGCGCTGTAACTCCGTCGCCGCGGTGTAGGCGTCAGCCCAGCGCAGTACGAGCGGACCCAGGCGGTAGCGCGTGGAACCCGTGTCCTGCTCGACGACGCCCTCCGCGACCAGCGTTCGGAGCAGGCGGTGGACGGTCGCCGCATGCTGGCGTGATGATCGGGCCAATTCATGGACGCCCGCGTCATGGCCGGCCTCCGCCAATGCGGACACGAGGCGCAGGGCCTTGGTGACACTGCGTACCTCGTTGGCTGAGTCCGAGGTACTCGCCATGCACGCTCACCCCCTGCGACGACCGGGCGTTGCCCTGGGGCCCGCGCGCGGATCGCCGGACATTCCTGTCTCCCAAGCCCAGTATAGACGGGTCGCGCTCGGCGCGACGACCGGCGCCAGGGGCGATGACCGATCCCGCGCACGGCGGCGGGCGGCGGCGCTCGCGATGCCCCCACACGCCGACCACACCGCCCCGAAACCTTCGGCGGCGCCCGGCGGCCGCCGCGGGACCCGCCCTTGCCGTCGAGGCCGAAGCGCGGCGGCCCGGCGCCCAGCGCGGGCCGCTGCCACACCCTCGGAGAGAACGGTCGGAAAGTCGGTCGACGAGACTGGTCGCCGCGACCGGTTGAGGGGAGATGCTCCACGTGCCATGCCGCTGGTGGTCCGAGGCCGCTGTCCAAGGCGTTTCCGGCCGGTCTCCCGGAGACCCGCGCGGAGGTGGTGGGGGCGCGCGTCAGGGCCATGGCCACCTCTGCCCCGACAAGGCCGCGCATCTTGGCGCGCGCCCACAGGGCATTGCCGCCGCGCGCCGAACCCGGGCCGGGGCCAGACGAGGTCCCAAGGGGGAAACGTGATGAGCGATGCCGTGCTCCGTTTCGCATGTATCGGCACCGGGGGCATGGGGGGAAGCCACCTGCGGGAGCTGCACGCCCGTCCCGACGTGCGAGTGGCCGCCCTGTGCGACGTGAGCGAGGGCGCGTTGGATCGGGCCGTGGGGATGCTCGGCCCTGACGGGGCACGCGCGGCCCGCTACACGGATCTGGCCAAGATGCTCGGTGAGGCGGAACTGGACGCCGTGGTCATCGCCACTCCGCACACGCAGCATGCGGCCCACATCGGCGCCTGCCTGGACCACGGCCTCCATGTGCTCGTGGAGAAGCCCATGGCGACCACCGCCGCAGACGCGCGGGCCGTGATGGCCAAGGCGGAGGCTGCCGGTCGGGTGCTGGCCGTCGCCTACCAGCGCCACGGCAGCGCCACGTACCGGCGGGCGCACGAGGCCATCCAGTCCGGCGCCGTCGGCGACATCCGGCTGGTGACGGTGCTCATCGCCCAGGACTGCCTGGAGAACTTCCTGCCGGGTCGCACCTGGCGCGCCGACCCCGCGCTGTCCGGCGGTGGCCACTTCATGGACACGGGCAGCCACATCAACGACATGATGCTCTGGGTCTCGGGGCTCGAACCGGCCACCGTGGCGGCCCACATCGACAACTTCGGCACCGACGTCGACATCTGCACCGCGCTTTCCATCCGCTTCACCAACGGCGCGGTGGGTACCTTTGCGGCCACGGCCCTGTCGCCGGAGTGGCGTGAGGAGTTTTCCTTTTACGGCACCAAGGGCGTGTTAAACATCCGCGACGGTGAGATGCGGCTGCAGGTCAAGGGGGAGGACCCCGTCGTGCTGCTGTCGCGGGGGCGCGACGTCCGGCCCGTGGCGGACTTCATCGCCACCATCCGCGCTGAGAAGGCGGCGCCGCAGGCTCCCCCGGTTTACGGACTGCGCGTCGCCCAGGTCTCGGAGGCCGCCTACAAGTCGGCTGCGTCCGGCAAGGCCGAGCGCGTCGGCTGACCGCGCTCCCGCCAGGCACGTGGCCGCCGCGCAAGCACCTTAGGCGCACGGCCACGTGCGCCTTTCCGCGGCGAACCGCGCATGAAGGGCTGCCGCTGCGCAGAGACAGCATACGGGGGCGCCCGGGTCCCCCGCCGGGCGGGGGAAAGGGAGGGCAAGCAGCGGCTACCCGCCCCGTCTCGCCGGTGAGGTGGCGGTGTGCTGAGACACCGACCAACGCCAACGCCCACCGCTGGCGGGTTCAGTCAGGATCTCCGTGCCCTGCGGCCCCTCGGAGAAACGGACATCACCCGGTAGTTCGTGCCATCGGAGCGTCGAGGCCGCGGCAGACATGATGTTGACGGTCCCAGGCGACGGCATTCCCCAAGGCCGAACGATGAACCTGCCCGGCAGCGCGAAATGCCGGTCGAACGACAGCGCAACGTTTATCCGCAGGCACTCCATGACGGCGAAGCTAACGCAATCCGTGAAGCTTGCGCCAGCAGACGCTAGCTGACGAAGGATTCGCGGGCACGGCGTTCGTCCGAGTCGAACACCCATTCCACTGAGGCCGCGGTGCCGCGCCATAGGTGCTCGGCGATGCGCAACGCGACGCGTGCCCCGCGGCGCGCCAGCGCCTGGGTAAGGGGTTCGTCCACCACATAGTTGGTGGTCACCCATCGTGGAAAGTTGCTCAGGATTCTCGCCGCTGCATGGCGGTCCACGGGACCCCCCAGGCTGCAGGATCCCGGTGCGGAGCCAACCTCGCCAAGGAAGTTCCAGTCGAGTTGCACGCTCGCGCAGGGCCACTTGCACCCCAGCCCGTCGGTCACGTCGCGCTCCAGCTTGGGCCCGCGGAACGCCCCCTGGCCGGGGCTCAGCGTGAACGTGGGCCCGCACCGCCGCGTCCAGATCGGCGATCCGGCCGGCCAGGCGCCCAGCCCAGCA
This sequence comes from Bacillota bacterium, assembly GCA_021797775.1. Taxonomy (GTDB): domain Bacteria; phylum Bacillota; class Sulfobacillia; order RBS10-35; family JAJYVN01; genus JAJZZC01. Next base: position 27,188 of record JAJZZC010000027.1, on the reverse strand, counting down.
CGCCGCGGGGTGCAGGCTGGCGTACGCTTCACCAGGACGGTCGAGGGCGGTCCACCCCTCTGACGGACGCATGGCCCCTGCTGGCGCCAGCGACCGCCCCACACCGGTCCCGGCGCCAAGCCTCGCCGCGCCCCCGCCACCTCCAGGGGGGTTCGTCCTCGCGCGCCCCGCGCGGACGGGGCCCCACCGGAGGGAAGCGCCGCCCGCCCGCGCGGCAGCGCGCTCTCACGCCCGCCGCCCCCGATCCTCCGGCCGCCTCGCCCGGCGCCGGCGCGACCGCTACCGCGGCTCCCGCGCCTTTTCGGCCACCTCCCGCCGCAGCGCCGCGACAAAGCCCTCCAGCCCCTCCGGTCCGAGCTCGCCCCCGCGCCGCGAACGCACGGCCACGGTCCCCTGCTCGGCCTCGCGGTCACCCACGATCAACATGTAGGGGACCTGCTGCACCTGAGCCTGGCGGATGCGATAGCGAATTTTCTCCGGGCGCGCATCCACCTCGCCGCGCAGGCCAGCCGCAGCCAGGGCCTCCCCCACGCGCCGGGCGTACTCCGTGTGACGGTCGGCGAGGGGCAGCACCACAGCCTGCACGGGCGCCAGCCAGGTCGGAAACGCGCCGGCAAAGTGCTCGATGAGGATGCCGACGAAGCGCTCCAGGGAGCCGAGGATGGCGCGGTGGATCATCACCGGCCGGTGCGCTCGGCCGTCGGCGCCCACGTACGAGAGGTCGAAGCGCTCGGGGAGGTTCCAATCCAGCTGCACGGTGGCGCACTGCCACTGGCGCCCCAGCGCATCGGTCACGTGGAACTCGAGCTTGGGCCCGTAAAAGGCTCCCTCGCCGGGGCTCAGCGTGAACGCCTGGCCCGCGGCGCGCACCGCCTCGCCGAGGTCGGCCTCCGCCCGGTCCCACCGCGCCGGATCGCCGAGGAAGCGCTCCGGCCGCGTGGCCAAGCGGATCCCGTAGGGCATGCCCAACGTGCCGTAGACGGTGTCCACCAGCCCGAGCACCCCGCGGATCTCCGCGCCGATCTGCTCGGGCGCCACAAAGAGGTGGGCGTCGTCCTGATGCATGCCGCGGACCCGCAGGAGGCCGTGCAGCGTGCCCGAGCGCTCGTAGCGCGTCAGTTGCTGATACTCGCTGAAGCGCAGGGGCAGGTCCCGATAGCTGCGGGTCTCGCTGGCGAAGAGCAGGCAGTGCGCGGGGCAGTTCATCGGCTTCACTGCGAATTGCTCCTCATCGCGCTCCAGGGTGAACATGTTCTCGCGAAAGAGGTCCCAGTGGCCGGATCGCTCCCAGAGGTGGCTGCGCATGAGGATCGGCGTCTGCACCTCCTGGTAGCCGGCCGTCGCCTGGAGGGCGCGCGACCACTCCTCCAGCGCACGGTAGACGGTCCAACCCCTGGGCAGCCAGAACGGAAAGCCCGGTGCCTCGTCCTTCAGCAGGAACAGCCCGAGTTCGGGCCCCAGCCGCCGGTGGTCGCGCTTCTTGGCCTCCTCCTGCACCCACAGGTAGTGCTTCAGCTCCGCCTCGGTGGCGAAGGCCGTCCCGTACAGGCGCTGCAGCATGGGCCGCCGCTCGTCGCCGCGCCAGTAGGCGCCGGCCACCGAGAGCAGCTTGAAGGCCCGGATCCGCCCGGTCGACGGCAGGTGCGGCCCGCGGCAGAGGTCGTGGAAGTCGCCCTGCCGGTAGACGGTCACCTCGGCCTCCGGCGGCAGGGCGTCGACGATCTCCACCTTGAAGGGCTCACCGTCCGCCAGGAAGCGCGCCCGCGCCTCGTCCCGGCTCCAGACCTCCCGCGCCACCGGGTAATCGGCCGCGACGATCTTCGCCATCTCCGCTTCGATGGCAGGCAGATCCTCGGCGGTCAGGCGCACCGGCTCACCGGCCGCGTCGCGCACGTCCATGTCGTAATAAAAGCCGTTCTCGATCACCGGGCCGATGGCCAGGCGCGTGCCGGGATACAGCCGCCGCACGGCCTGGGCCATGACGTGGGTCGTCGTGTGCCGGTAAACGAAGAGCCCGTCGGCGTCCTTGGCGGTCAGCACCGCGAATGGCGCGCGGCCGCCCTCCACCACATCGCCGAGTGGCCGGGAGAGGTCGCAAACGCGCTCCCCCACGCGCGCGACCAGCGCGTCACGCAACAGCCGGGGCCCGATGGAGGCGGCGACATCGCGCGCCGTCGTGCCCGCCTCCACCTCACGAACGGCGCCGTCCGGTAACTGCAGCATCAACGACACGCGCACGCACCCCCTTGACGACAAAAATGCCCGCCCCCGTAAAGGGGCGAGCAGTCTCGCGGTTCCACCCAACCTTCGCCGCACGCGCAGCACCCCGCCCGCACACGCCGCGACCACGTCGCGGCGCCGGGCATGCCACGCGCACAGCCTCCTGCCGCCCTTATCGCGAGCGCCACGCGCCCGGTTTCCCGAGCGGGCTCTAGAGCCGTCCGTCCGGCGGTACGGCCGCGCGGGGCTTCCACCATGCCCCCGCTCGCTGCCCCGCGCCCTGCTGGCCCGGGGACCGACCGGACCCACCGGCGGTTCTCCGTCGACGCCGGACCCATCGTAGCCGCGCCCGGGGGGGGGGTCAACCGGCCGTGGATGGCGGAGCGCGGCGGGCGTCCGGGGCCTGGGCCGGGAGTGGGACGGGCACGCCACAAGCCGCGGCGCTGCATCCGGCGGTATCGCTCCCTCGCGCCGGTAAGGGGAGATCAGTGTTCGAGGGGGGCGCCGCACGGGCCGCGTCCGTCCCCGGCGAGCGCCTCCCCCCGCACGAACATGAACCGGGGCAGCGGGCAGACCCCCCAACGCGAGCCGCCCTTGAAGCCGTGTCGTGAGCGCCGCGCCACCGGCTTCCCGGGTGGGCTTGGGAGTTGCCGTTCCAGAGCGCTGCCGCGCGCCGCGCCCACTCCCTCCACCGAGTTGCCGCTTGGTGTTAGACTCTCGTCAGGTGCCCTTCAAGGAGGCCCCGGTGCGTGGCCGCCACGACACTGCGCCCCTGGACCGCTGACGAGCTCTGCCGGCTCCCCGCAGGCTGGCGCTACGAGATCGACGAAGGGGAGCTGGTCATCCTGCCGCCGGCGGGATTCGAACACAACGACATTGTGACCGAAATCGCCACTCTGCTGCGCCAATTTACCAAGGCGCACAAGCTGGGTAAGGTATTGACCAACGAGACGGGCGTCTACCTGCGCCGCCAGCCGCGCCAAACCCTGCGCGGCGTCGATGTGGCCTTCTTCTCCGGTGAGCGCATCGCACGGATCACCAACCGCAAGGGCTTTCCCGACGTGCCCCCGGACCTTGCCATCGAGGTGCACGACGCCTCCGAACCCGACCTCGGCCGCAAGATCGACCAGTACCTCGCGGCGGGCGTCCGCTCCGTCTGGGTGATCGACCCCGACGCCCGCACCCTCACGCGGCACCAGCCCGGCGCGGCCCCAGGCGTCCTTGCCGACCTCGAGGCGACCGTGGAGGATGCCGTGCTGCCGGGCTTCGCCTGCCGCTTGCGCGATCTGTTCGGTGAGGGTTGACATCACCCCGGCAAGGTGCGGGGATGGCGGGCATGCTGGGCCGCCACGGAGGGAGTGGCCGGCTGTCTGCGCCGGTGCGCCTCCCCGTCAGCGGATCAGGTGCGAGATCACAAAACTGATGACGCTGAGGACGATGGCGCCGAGCAGCGCGATCCAGAAGCCCCGGACAATGAAGCCCGGCACCACGGCGCTCGTCAGGAGCAGCATCAGCGCGTTGATCACGAAGGTGAACAGGCCGAGGGAGAGCAAGTTGATGGGTAGGGTCAGAAGGACGAGGAGGGGACGGATGACGGCGTTCACGATGCCGAGCACCGCTGCGGCGATAAGGGTCGCGCCGAGGCCGCGCAGTGTGATGCCGGGAAGCAGCAGCGCGGTGAGATAGAGGGCGAGGGCGTTGATAAGCCAGCGGAGGATCACGACGCTTGCCTCCTCAGATCGGACCGGCCTGGGGTCAGCCGGCAGCATCGCTCCTGGAAGGGGCGGCGGCATGGCGAGGTCCGCGGGGCGCGAGCGAGCCAAGCGGACCGACAGGGCCCTGAGCAGGGCACCGGGTGGGACGTGCCCGCCGACCGCCACATAGCGCAGGGATCGCTGCCCGTCGCCCGCCCCGTCCAGACCCGGCCGGCGGCGACGCCACCTGGCAGCGATGGCCCGCCCGTCCCCGTTCTGGACCCAGCCCGGAGAGACCGCACCGGGCAGCGCACACCCGTCGCCCGCCCCGGTCTGGGCCCGGCCCAACGCGACGCCACCCCGGTGGCACATGCCCGTCGCGGCCAGCCTCCGGGCCAGGCCTTGCCCAGCGCAACGCCTGCGCGCAGTGCACGCCCGTCGCCGCCCCCCGTCCAGGGCCCGTCCGGCCGTACGCAACCCGCGTTTCGGCGCCGGCGCCGTCTCCTGGCGCACGTTCCACCTGCTGGTCGCGCACCCGTAACGTTTCACCTCGGGCGACGTCACCTTCGTCGTCCACGCGGACCGCATGGGCATCCCGGAGGGCGATGGGGGGGCGGCTCGATCGGCGTTCCACGCAAAGGGCCGGCCCTGCCTGCGCGCCTCCGACCCCGGCGGGCGCTGCGGGTGAGGCATCCACGCCGACCCGACGGGTCACATCGCCCTCGTCGCGATGGAGCCGCCCGCATATGCGGGCTTTGCGGGCGTCGACCGCGCACGCCGTCGCAACCCGGGGCACCGGCCGCGCGTGGCCTCTGCTGGCGGCACACCTGCCCCGGCCCTCCGTAGATGACCCTATCGGACCTGCCCACATCGGCGATACACGCATCGGGTACCCTCCCCGAGAGCAGCAGGTCCTTGGCGGTGCAGCCGCGGCCCAGGGCTCGCCACCGGCGGACGGGCAGGCCGGCGGGTGCGGCCGCACGAACCCTTTGTCTGGGGTGAGGACATGGCCGGCCCGCGTGCCCATCCGGTCTTCGCGACCCTGTACGACGCGTTGACGGGCCCTGTCGAGCGGCGGCTGGCGCGCGACCTGCGCCGGCAGCTACTCCGGGGTTGTGAGGGGCACCTACTGGACCTCGGGGCGGGCACCGGCGCCAATCTGCCCGTCCTGCGCGAAGTGCGGGACGCGGGTACCCGGCTGGAGATCGACGCGGTAGAACCAGACCCGTTCATGCTCCGCCGCGCGCGCCGGCGGGCCGCGGAACTGGGCCTGGACGCACGCTTCCACCAGGCGCCCGCCGAGGCCTTGCCCTTCGCCGACGGCACCTTCGACGTCGTGGTGTCGACCCTCGTGCTCTGCACTGTCGGAGACCTCGGGCGCAGCCTGGGGGAGATCAGCCGCGTGCTGCGCCCCGGGGGCACGTTCCGCTTTCTGGAGCACGTGCGCGAAGGTGGGGCTGCCGGCCGCTGGCAGGACCGGTTGCGGCCACTGTGGGCGGCCGTGGCGGGTGGCTGCCAACTCAACCGACGCACCGGCGAAGCCATCCGCCAGGCCGGCTTCCTGGATGTGCGCTGGGACACGCGCCCGGCGCCCTTCCCGGTGGCCCGCCTCCTGATCGGCAGCGCGCGGCGGGCCTGATGCGGGGCACGGTCGCGTCCGTCCGCCGGCCGCGCCGCGCGCCGATCGCGCGGCCCGCCCGGCGGGCGCCTTCCCCACCGCCGCCCGCTCCGCACGCGCTCTGCCTGCGTGGCGCGCCGGGATGACGGGGCACCCGTTGGCTGGCGCTACGCCCCCTCCACGCTTGGCGCCCACCGCGACGTACCCGTTGCGCACCGTGTCCGGCCGTCGGCCGCGTCGCCCTCTGGCCCCGGGACCGCCCCGGCCCCTGCCGCTCCGTCCGCCGTAGAGGCCATACTGGGGCGGCATCGCGCCCGGCCGCCGGACCGCCTCGTCCTCCCGCGCGGCTCACGCCGCGCCTCCCGACCCCGTCACGGCGAATCGCTCCGGCAGGCAGGCCTCCGGCAGAGCCGCCCCCTCCAGCAGGGCATCGGCGATGAGGTGGGCGGTCCATGGCGCCAGCAGGATGCCGTTGCGCTGGTGGCCGGTCGCCAGCCACACCCCGTCGAGGCCCGGCGCTGGCCCGATCAGGGGCAGGCCGTCGGGGCTGCCGGGCCGCAGGCCCGCCCAGGGTTCCATAACTTCCGCACCGGCCAGGGCGGGGATCACGGCCGCCGCCGCACGCAACAGCCGCGCCAAGGCCTCCGCCGTCACGCGCCGGTCAAAGCCGGCCTCCGGTTCCTCGGTGGCGCCCACCAGCACGCGGCCACCGGCCTTGGGCACGAGGTAGCAGCCGTCGCCCCAAGTGGTGTGGCGCAGCGGGTGGCCCGGCAGGCGCAACACCACGCGCTGTCCCTTGACCGGGTAGCCCGGCGCCGCCGTCAGCGGACCCGACCACGCGCCGGCCGCGACCACCACGGCGCCGGCCACGACGGGCCCAGCGGCCGTGTCGACCCGACCAGGTCCGACATGCAGCGCGGGCACCCCCTCGCGAACGCGGGCGCCGTGGCGCACGGCCTCCTCCGCCAGCGCCACGGTGAGGCGCGCCGGATCCAACTGGCCATCCGGGACCCAGAGCGCCGCCCGGGGGTCCCCAGCGAGCCCGGGGACCCGATCCCGCGCCTCGGCGGCGTCCAGGATGCGCGCCTGCAACCCGCGCCGGCCCTGCCACTCCGCGCGGGAGCGCAGCTCCGCGGCCCCCTCCTCGGTGAAGGTCACGCGCACGATACCGGACAGATCCAGGTCGAATCCGCCCCCGAGGCGCTCGGCCACATCGGGGAACAGGGCGCGGGCCGTGAGGCCCAGTTCCAGCAACGGGCCGGGGCCGTGCGCCTCCACCTGCGGCGCCAGCATGCCGCCGGCCCCGTATGACGCCCCCGCGGCCAGGCGCTCGCGTTCCAACAGGACGACGGAGGCGCCCCGCCGTGCCAGTTCCGAGGCTAAGGCGCACCCGATCACGCCGCCGCCGACAACGGCCACATCGAAGGACTCTCTCATCCCATCTCGGCACGGCCTCACCCCCGGATTCAGCCGAGGGCGGGGCCACGCCCCCCTCCCTTGTAGCAACCTGCCCGCGCGCGGGACGTGCTGGAGGCGCATGCATCGTGTTCCGCCGGGCGCTTCGCCTTCCCGCGACGCCAATCCCCAGTGGCCATCTCCCCGGGCGAGCCCCCCGCGGCCCTTCGTCATCGCGATAGCGGGCTCGGCCTCCGCGCCCGCGGGCGCCCGCTCCGAAGACCTTCTCCACCGCAGGCACCCTCCCCGCGGGCGGACACCGTCACTCCACTCGCGGTACCCCGGCCGTCGTCGTCGAGGGCGTGGCCTCCTCGCGGCGCGGGATGCGACCCGCCCGATGGCCGAGGCGCCCCGCGACGACCGCCAAGCGCATGGCACGCGCCATGGCCACCGGGTCTTCCGCCCGGGCGATCGCCGTGTTGACCAGCACCGCGCTGGCGCCCGCCTCCATAGCCAGCGCCGCGTCCGATGGCGAGCCGATGCCTGCGTCCACCACCACCGGCACGTGCACGCGGCCGACGATGCGCCGGATGGAGGCGACGTCCAGGACGCCCTGTCCGCTGCCGATGGGCGAACCCAGCGGCATGACCGTGGCGGCTCCCGCCTCCTCCAGCCGCACGGCAGCCACCGGATCGGGGGCGGTGTACGGGAGAACGACAAAGCCCCGGCGCACCAGCTCGCGGCAGGCCTCCACCGTTGCGGCCACATCCGGCCAGAGGCTGTCCTTGTCGCCGATGACCTCCAACTTTACCCAGTTGGTGCCCGTGGCGGCCCGGCCGAGTTCGGCCATGTGGAGGGCGTCCTCGGCGGTGTAAGCGCCAGCGGTGTTGGGCAGCAGGCGGTAGCGGCACGGGTCCAATTCCGCCAGCAGCGAGCGGCCGCCGAGGTCGAGGTCGAAGTAACGGACGGCCACGGTGACCATCTCCGCCCCCGCCGCCGCGTGCGCCGCCGCCATGGTCGCCGCGTCCGGGAACTTGCCCGTCCCACAAATCAACCGGCTGCGAAACGATACCCCGGCGATGACCAGCGGGTCATGGTCCACTTCCAGCCCGGCGTCAGGGCTTGCGCCCCCCACGACCACATGCACCACCTCCAGGCGGTCCCCCGCCGCGGGGTAGAGATCCGACCAGCGCGCGCGGGGCACGATCTCACGGTTGACCGCCACGACGACCCGCGCCGGGTCGACGCCGCGCGCGACCAGGTGCGCCAGCAGGGATTGGCCGCGCGGCAGCTCGGCCGGCTTGCCGTTCAAGGTCACCGGGACGGGATCCGCGAAGGCCTCCGCCATCAAGAGCGCGCCACCTCCGTCGCCTCGTTGCGGCAGGGCACCGGCGCGGCCAGTGCCGCCGGTTCGGGGGGCCTTGCCGGACCACCAGGCGCCGCGCAAGGGCCATGGCCCGGCGACAGGCGCACGGGCCGGCGTGCAGGGGACACGACCTGCGCCGCCGGTTTCCCCCGGACCGGATCCAGGGGGCTGCGCCAGCAGGTGCAACCACCGGACGGGCCCCGCCTGGGCCGAGGACAGGGCCGGCACGGCGGCGACACCGCACACGGACCGCGCACGGCCCCGCGCCGACTCCGGGACCGGCGGCGGTTCCGAGGCGCTCCGCCATCAGGACCGCACGGTGGAGACCCGCCCCAAGGCGAACCGCGGCCGCCCGTGGGTGGCGTCCATGGCCGCCCGCAACGCCCGTGCCTCCGCCTCCGGATCGCGCGCGCCGAGCAGCGCACGGATGACCGCCACGCCCGCACAACCGGTGGCGAGCACCTGACCGACGTTGTCCGGCACGATGCCGCCGATGGCCAGGACCGGCCGATCCACCGCCGCGACCACCTCAGCCAGGGCGGCCACACCGCGCGAGGGCACGCCCGGCTTGCTGCCCGAAGGAAAGACGTGGCCAAAGGTCAGGTAATCGGCCCCGGCGGCCGCCGCCGCGCGGGCCTCGGCCACGCCGTGCACCGACACCCCGAGCAGCCACCCGGCCGCCGCCGGCAGGAGCCGCCGCGCCTCATCCGGCGGTAGGGAGCGCGCCGCCAAGTGCACCCCGTCCACCGCGGCCGCCATGGCCACGTCCAGGCGGTCGTTGACCATGACGCGGGTCCCCGCCCCGACCGCCGCGCGCAGCGCCCGCACCCTGGTCAGCAGGTCGGCGGCCGCCGCGCCTTTCTCGCGTACCTGCACCATGTCCACGCCGCCGCGCGCCGCCGCGGCCACGGCGTCCACCAGCGGGAGCCGGCTCTCCAACGGATCGGTGACGAGCTGCAGGACCCAGTCCCTCACCCCGTCGCCCCCTGCCCGAACTGTCCCCGCCCCGCGTGGCGCGACGCCAAGAAGAAAAAGCCGTCAACCCCTGTGGGTTGACGGCGACAGCGCCATTTCCCGCTGTCGAACGCGCCTGCCGGTCCAACCGGCCTCCACGCGGGAGACCGTAGCAAGCGGGGCGCCGGACGTCAAGACTGGGGATGCGGCTCGTGAAGAAGCCGTCCCCAGTCCCAGTCGCCCACGACGGGCCGCAGACCGGCAGCGGTGGCGCCGTACCGTTCACCGGGGCCACCTGACGACCGGGGAGGCCGGCGAAGGGATCCCGCCGCCAGCCCCGCACCCGGGAACCTGACCCCTACACCGCCGGCACCTCGACCTCGCGGCCGCGTTCCGCGGAGCGGTAGATGCCGTCGATGATCGCCATGCTGCGCAGGACCTGGCTGCCCGGGATGGGGGCCGGGCCCCCGTCGGCGATGGCGGCCACGAACTCCTCGACCTTGCGCACGAAGGGATCAGGGCCGCGGCGCCCGCGGCGTGGCGGCAGTTCCGTGCGCACCGGCACACCCGCCTCGTCGTGGAAGAGGACGATGCCCTGCACGCCCTCGTCACCGGTTCCGCCGGGCGCGTCAATCTGCAGCCCGCCCCGGGTGCCGAGGAACTGTGTCTTGCCGAGGGAGTCGGTGTGCACGGCCCACGAGATCTTGAAGACCAGCGTCACGCCGCCTTCCAAGCGTACAAAGGCGACGCCGAAGTCCTCGACGTCAAAGGTCGCGGGGTCCCAACGCCCGCCCACGGCCCGCACGTACTCGGGCGACCGGCCGAAGTGGTTGCTGGTGGTGGCGCTGACCGTCAGGGGCCGCGGGTGGCCGAGCAGGTGCATCGCCGTATCCAGCGAGTAGCAGCCGATGTCCAGAATGGCGCCGCCGCCAGCGGTCTCGCGGCGCACGAAGGTTCCGCCGGGGATACCGCGTGAGCGGCCGCCTCCGGTCTCCACGTAGTAGACCTGGCCGAGGGCCCCCGACTCGGCGACATGCTTGCACAACATGATGTTGGGATCGTAGCGAGACTGAAAGCCAATGCTCAGGATGCGGCCGGCGCGCTCGGCGGCCTCGGCCATCTCCACGGCCTCCGCCAACGTCACCGCCATGGGCTTTTCCAACAAGACGTTCCGCCCCGCACGCAGGGCATCGACGGTCGGCTGGTGGTGCGCCCGGTTGAAGGTACAGACGCTGACCCCGTCGAGGTCGGCCTCGAGCATGCGGCGGTGATCCTCGTAGGCCACGGCCCCCTCGAAGCCGTGGCGCTCGATGAACGCCTGGGCCCGCCCGGGCACGACATCGCACACGGCGACGACGCGCGCGCCCTCGATCTGCTTGTACGCCGCGGCGTGGGCCCCCGCGATCCCACCCGAGCCGATGATGCCGATCCTTACAACCCGCTTGTCCTCTGCCAGTGCAGAGCCCTCCCGCCGTCCAGCGAATGGGCCAAGTCCTTCGGCGGGCCGCGTGGCCCTCCTGCAGCGCAAAGGGCACCACCAGGGTCGCGTCATTCCGGCGGGGGGCCTTCGCCCAGACGGCGCCACGAGCGGGGGTGACTGCGGAGCGGTACGCCGGTCCGCTCGCGCCTGCCACCGCTTGCCGCGCACAGGTTTGGCGCCACGATGCGGTCGCGGCGCCCGTGCGGTCACGGGGGCCGCTGACGGCCGTACGCCGCGCATTCGGCCTGCGCCCGCAATCGCCTGTGGCGCAAGCGACTCGCCCACAACGACGCGACCCTGAGGGCACCACCAGCGCCGGCCCGTTCCAGACGCACGCGCCGGAACCGGACTCCGGCCGAGCTGCGTTCGAGCATGCTGTCCACGCCAAGGACCGTGAGGGCGGCGCTGCCAGCGGCAGCCGCTGCCGTCGCCAGACGGACGGTGGCCTGGACGAGCGGCGAAGCGCGGGTCCACCACTCGATGGCCATCCCGCCGCTTACGCAGGGCGCCGGCGTGAGGTGCCTGGGTAGTCGGGAGCACTCCCTCCTCGCGGGGCGTGCTATCGCTAGACCCTCTGGCCGGGGCTACGGCCATGAACCGCGCTCAGCAGCGGCTCATCGCCCCCGGACCGTCTCCGCGGCCAGTCCCAAAGATCGGGCCGGGCCTCCGGGACGGGGTCGGGAGGCAGGCGGCAACACGGGCCAGGCCCAGGTGTGCCGGCATGCGCCGCCTCGCCTGCGCGGCTCCCCGCTCCCGGGCGCCGAGCGGGACCTGGTGCGGGTCCCGGGCCACTGGTGCGGGTCCCGGGCCACGCCACTCGCCAGGCGTTCCGGCCGCATGTCCCCCACCAGCATGACGCCGCGCTGGCCGTTGCGCGCCCGCGGCATGGACGGCCGCCCCCGGCGGCGAATGGGCACCGCGACGCAGAAACGCAGCCGCCCCGGCACGGGGGAGGCGCGGCGCCCGCTGGCGCCGGCCGGGACGGCGCAGGGAGGAAGCCTGCGATGCCCGCTCTCGTTTCCGGCCGCAAGGTGCGCGTGTCCTTTGTCGGCACGGGCGGCAACGCCCGCGCGCATATGCGCGACGTGCACCGCGATCCCCTGGCCGAGATCGTCGCGATCTGCGACACCAGCGCCCAGGCCCTGGCCGACACCGCGACGCGCCTGCCCGAACTGGCAGGAATACCGCAGTTCAGCGACTATCGGGCGATGATCGCGGACGCCCGGCCGGACGGGGTCATCATCTCCATCCCGCACACGCTGCACTACGAGGCGGCCGCGTACGCGCTGGAGCACGGCGTCTCCGTCGAGGTCGAGAAGCCGATGACGTGCACGCCGGCCGATGCACGCAGCCTCATCGCGCTGCGAGACCGTACCGGCCTGGTGTTGACAGTCGGCTACCAACGGCACTTCCAGGGGGTGTGGCGCTGGGTGCACGAGCACGTCGCGAGCGGCACCTACGGCCCGGTGCACTTCGTCGAGGCCTGGCAGTGCCAGGCATGGGGCGGCGGGGGCTGGCGGGGCGTCCCCGAACTCTCCGGTGGTGGACAACTCAACGACTCCGGCAGCCACCTCTGCGACATCATGCTTTGGGCCGGGGGCGTCCGCCCCAGCGAGGTATTCGCCTTCCAGGAGAACCGGGGGCTGCGGGTCGACCGCATCTCCGCCATCTCCTTCCGGTTCCCCGGGCCGGGCGTCGGCACGCTGGCCATCATCGGCGAGTCGGTGCGGGGTATGGACGAGGGCATGCAGTTCTGGTGCCGGGACGGCCGCGTCCGCGTGGACGGCATCGACAGCAGCGTGCGCGTGACCGCGTACACCCCGGACGGCGCGGCGCAGCCGGTGGCGGTGCAAGAGGTGTCAGATTACCCCGTCAGCAAGGACGGGAACTTCGTGCGCTGCATCCTCGGCGAGGACGCGCCGCAGGTCCCGGCGGAGTGCGGCCTCGCGGTGGCCGCCTTTACGGAGGCCGTGTACCGTTCGGTGGCTACGCACGCCCCGGCCGAGGTGGACTGGTAGGGGGGGGGCGGGGTCGGCCGGGAAGCCGGCCCCGCCCCCCGCCCTTCCCGGACGGCGTTTTGCTCACGGCGCGCAACCCTGGCAACTCGGCAGATCGGGCGCTGTGGTGACCGCCGAATCTCCCGCGCGCGCCTTCAGACCGCCCCGCGTACGTGGGGAGCCACGCGCGCATCGCGCCAAGCGCGCAGCCGCGCCCGCTCGGCCGGCGCGAAGGGCTTCACCTCGGCGGCCGCGAGGTTGCGTACCGAGCCAGACGCAGGTCGCGGTATACCCCGGAACGCCCTGGGCCTCCGAGATAGGCGGCGCGTCTTCGCCAGCGACGAGACGCCCCGGCATGGTGGAGATCTCAACGCGCCCCTTCCGTGTGATCCAGACCTTCCCCTTCGGCACCGATAGCCGCTGGACCGGGGTGCGCGCCGCTGCCCCTGGATAGCGGCTGGACAACGGCCACCGCCCGCTGTCCAGGGGTGCGCGGCGCCAGCCTGCGGGCCGGTCGCTTGCGCGGTCGTCCGCATGGCGGCGCCGCCCTTCCCGGCCGGTGCCAGCCTGTCGGGTCAGTTCGCGCCGGCCGTGTGGCCCCTCACAGGCACACCCCTTGCCAGTGAACAGGTCCCCCAAGGCGAGGCGAGGCGAGTCTTTGCGGCGCCGGACCCCGCCCTTACGCGCCCGGTCGGCTTGCCCGCCACCACCACAGCCCGGGATCCCACAGGGGCGTGCAGGAACCGCTGCGTCATCAGGGAATGCGCTACGGCCCCGCCGCAGCCGGCTCGCCGGGCAACGGCTCGATCCGCCACCGCGAGTCGAGGCATACCGAGCCAGCGCGTTCCCGCGCTCAGGGAGCTTCCGGGAGGTGGGCCCGCTTGGCACGGATCGTCGAGGCCATCGCCGTCGGCACCGAGCTCCTTCTCGGGCAGATCGCCAACACGAACGGTCAGTTGCTGGCGCAGGTCCTGGCCGAGCACGGGGCGCTGCATTTCCACCAGGTGGTGGTCGGCGATAACCGGGCGCGCCTCGTCGCGGCGCTACGCCAAGCGCTCGACCGGGCGGACATGGTGGTGACCATTGGCGGCCTCGGGCCCACCCAGGACGACCTGACCAAGGAAGCGGTGGCCGAGGTCTTCGGCTGCGGGCTCGCGCTGCACGAGCCATCATGGGAACGCATCCTCGGGCGCATGCGCGCCCGTGGGCGGGAGCCTACCCCCAACAACCGGCGGCAAGCGGAACTACCCGAGGGCGCCCAGGCCATCCCCAACGACCACGGGACGGCGCCCGGAGTGCTGCTGCAAGCGCCATACCTGCCGGAGGCCGGCCGCGGTGCCCCGCTCCCCCGGGTGGTCGTGTGCCTGCCCGGCCCGCCCAATGAGTTCCGGCCCATGGTCCGCGGCTTCGTGGCCAACTACCTGGAGCGCTGGGCAGCCGGTCCCGAGGGCCGGACGGTGCTCTTCTCGCGCTCGCTGCGCGTGGCGGGCATCGGCGAATCCGAGACGGAGCACCGCATCACCGACCTCGTCGGCAGCGACAACCCCACCGTCGCCACCTACGCCAAGCCGGGAGAGGTGGAGGTGCGGGTCACGGCACGCGCACCGTCGCCCCCCGAGGCCGAGGCGCTGCTCACCCCGCTGGAGGCCGAACTGCGGCGGCGCCTGGATCCTTGGGTCTACGGCGTGGACGAGGACACCCTGGGTACGGCCGTCATCCGCGAACTCGCGGCGCGCGGCCTCACGCTGGCCGTGGCGGAGTCGTGCACGGGAGGACTGCTCAGCGAGCGGTTGACGGACGGGGCGGGCGCCTCGGCGGCGTTCCTGCTCGGCGCGGTCACCTACGCCAATCACGCCAAGCAACGGATGCTGGGTGTATCGGAGGAGCAACTGCGGGCGCACGGCGCCGTCAGCGAGCCCGTCGCCGTGGCCATGGCGCGCGGGGTGCGCGAGGCCGCGGGCGCGAGCCTCGGGGTGGGCATCACCGGGATCGCCGGACCCGACGGCGGCACCGCCGAAAAGCCCGTCGGGACGGTGTTTGTCGCGCTGGCCGCCGCCGAAGGGGCAGCGTGCCGGCGGCTGCAGCTAGGCGGCCAGCGCGCCGTGATCCGCTGGCGGGCCAGCCAAGATGCCCTGGTAGGGATACGGCGGTACGCGCTGCTCGGCGCGGAGGCGCTGAGGGCCTGACCAGGCGGGATGGACGCCACCACCGCGCCGCGCCGGTGGCGCGCCAGCAGGCACCAGGTGGAGGTGCCCAGGGCGCGCCCTGGGCACCGGACAAGGCGCGGCTACCAGAGCCGCTTCCGCTGTCGGCGTTGTGGGGCGACGGGAGATGCCCACGGACGGGGCGGATTGGGACGGCACCCACGGCAGACGCACGGTCGCTGTCGACCAACCCGTGCGCCCGATGCCCGCCCTACGCCCCCGTGCGGGCGCGCGCATCGCCCGTCAAACCGGCGCTCGCCGCGCCAAACGCCGGGCTGCGAGAACCGCCGTGGGGCTTACCGACCTCAGCGGCGACGGGACGGCCCTCGCGCGCTTGCTCAGGCGCTCCCCCACCCCGGACCGTGCTGGCCGGGGCATCGGCGGGATCCGCGGCGCCAGGACCCGGTCCGGCGGTCGATGCCGCCGCCGCGTCCACCACAGGGCCACCCGCCGCCAGGATCTGTCGCAGCCGGTCGCCCCCGATGGCCTCCTCCTCGAGCAGCACACGGGCGACGGCTTCCAGCGCGCGCTGTTGCGCGGTCAGGGTGGCTCGTACCCGGTCCTCCATGAGGGCGATGATCGCCGATTGCTCGCGCTGCAAGACCCCATCCGGCAGCGCCTCGGGGTTGACGACGCCCAGCGGCGACATTCCACTGGCGACCATGGTTTCGGTGAGCCGCAGCACCTGCTCGAAGTCGCTGCGTGCCCCGGTGCTGCGATCGCCGAGCACTACCTCTTCCGCCAGCGATCCGGCGAGCAGCCGCTGGATCTCGACCTCCAAGCGCTGCTGGCTGTACAGGTAGAAGTCCTCCTGGGGCTGCTGGCGCACGAATCCCAGGGCCTGGCCACGCGCCGTCACCGTGACGCGCGCCACGGACCCCTGGTCCAGCAGTTCACCCACCACGGCGTGCCCAGCCTCGTGCACGGCGATACGGCGCCGTTCCTCGCCGTTGGGCCGGCGGTCAAGCTTCTCGCCCAACAGCACCTTGTCGACGGCCTCGTGCAGGAACCGCTCTGGAATCGACTCAAGCCCCGCGCGCATGGCGAGGATAGCCGCCTCGTTGCTGAGGCTCTCCAGGTGCGCGCCCGAAAAGCCAAACGTCGCGCGCGCCACGCGGTCCAGGTCGACGTCGGCGTCCAGCGGCTTGCTGCGCGTGTGCAGCCCGAGGATCTGCAGACGTCCCTCCCGGTCGGGGAGGTCGACGCGTACGATGCGATCGAAGCGCCCGGGCCGCGTGAGCGCGTCGTCGAGCAAATCCGGGCGGTTCGTCGCCGCGATGACGAGCACCCGTACGCCCTCCTCGGCGACCATGCCGTCCATCTCGACCAGCAGTTGGTTCAGGGTCTGGTCATACTCCAGGTGGCTCTGGTGCCGTCCGCGCTTGCCACCGATCACCTCGAGTTCGTCGATGAAGACGATGGCCGGGGCGCTCTGCCGCCGCCCCTCCTCGCGCGCGCGCCGGAAGAGGTCGCGCACCCGTTGCGCGCCCACCCCCGCATACACCTCGATGAACTCCGAGCCGGACGCCGCGATGAACACCGAACCGGTGTGGGTGGCCGCGGCCTTGGCCAGCAGGGTCTTGCCCGTCCCCGGCGGGCCGGTGAGCAGGATGCCCTTGAGGGGGCGGATACCCATCCGCCGCACGGCTTCGGCCTGGCGCAGGAACTCCAGCGCCTCCAGCAGTTCCTGCTTGGCGGCGGCCTGGCCGCCGACATCTTCGAAGGTCACGGCCCCCGCGGGTGCCGCCCGGGCCTGGCGCACGGCGGCAAAACGCGGGCGGAGTTGGGGAAGCCCGCCGACCATGCGCAACAGCACCAGGGCCAGACCCGCCATCAGCAGGATGGGCAGGAGGCCCGGGTCGTGGGCGACGAGGAAGATGGCCACGGCGAGGGCGGCGCCGATGGCGATGTCGCGCGACACGGGTCATCCCTCCTCGGCATGGCTGCACGGGACAGCTTGGTGGTCAGGCGGCGGCCGCACCCGATCCGGTCGCGGCCGACGGTGCGTAGAGCGGCAGAATCGCGTATAGGTAGCGCGCGCCCTGCACCAGTTCCACATACATGTGCGTGTTGCCGACGACGACCTGGGCGCGGGTAAGGCGCAGCTTCGCGGCCATGCCCTGCAATTGCGCGTCCATCTGCACGAACTGGCCGGTCACCCGGCCCTGCTCGATAATAGCGTTTAGATCATAATAGTCGTTCACCAACGTGGCCGTGCGCGTGTCCCACACGCGGATGCTGACGGGCAGGCCGCCTGCGGCCGACCCGGCGGCCCCCTCGATGCGCAGGTACGCCTCACGCAGGTTGGGTACCAAACCCAGCCGCACGTCGACCCGCAGGCCCGAGGGCGTGGCCGTCACCGAATCGCCCAGGACCCCGCCCGCTCGCCGCACGGCGCGCTCCAGCGGCAGGGTCACCGAGCGCCGCGTATAGACGCTCTGCACGCCGAACAGAATGGCGAGTAGCGCGATCATGGTGGCGACCACGACGGGAACGCGGATGCCATATGCGCGCACGCGCCGGCTCACCCCCCGGAGAGATACGGGATGCACCGCCATTATACCGGCGCGCCCGGGACAGCCCGCTGGGAATATCCGTGGCCTCAGGCGGACGGGCGCTCTCCGAATGGCCCCGCTGGCCCCCCTGGGCGCGGCCCTCCCCGTACCGTCGCCGCCCTCCCGGCGAGCAGCGCCCGCTTTCCGCCGAACGAGGAAAGCGCCGCCGCCTTGGCGCGGCCCCACCCGGCGGGCCCTGACGCGCACGCCGTGTCTCCCTCTCTGCTCTCCGGCTTGCGGCCGAAGCCCGTGCCGCCCTGGCGCAGCGACGACGCCCAGCCCCTGCCATCCCCGCCTGCGGCGATCCGCCCCAGGGTGCGCATCGCGCCCATCCCGCGCGGCGTTCGCGCGCCCATGGCGCACCCGCTCCCGGACGACGTCCCCCGGGCGCCGCTGGGTCCCGTCCCCCACCGTCTGCGTCGGCGGCCAGGCGTCTCCCGCCCGGCCGCGCGGCCTTGGCGCGCACGCGGGACCCTCCCGCGCCCAGCCGGCAGGCCCCGGCGCGCGGCCACAGGCAGAGACCGGCCGTCCCTGCCTGTGGCGCCCGGCGTTCCCCGCGCCCACGGCGGCCATGTCCACGGTGTCCAAGGCGACCGCGGCCACCGGCGGGGCCATGGCCGTCCTGGGCGTCCCGCCCCCGAAGCGGTCAGAGGTGCGGGGGAATCAGAGATCGATCCCGAACCGATCGCAGAGCCAGTCATCTGTGCGCCGCCGCATCCGCGCCAGGACGCGGCGCCTGGAGGCCGCGTCCTCGAAGACGCGGCGCAGGACGGCGGCGGAGGCGCCCAGGGTGGCGCGCACGCGGTCCAGGCGCCCGATCCCGAAGTGCAGGCACGCTAGGCGCAGCAGGTTGCGGTCCACGTCACGCTGCAGCACCATGTATGGGTGGCGCTGCCGGAAGTGGTGGTAGACGTGCGCCTGGGGTTGCACCCCGCAGCGAAAGCCGGAGAGCCAGAGCGCCCAGGAGAGTTCGGCGTCCTCGTGGCCCCAGGGCACGAGCCCGCCGTCAAAGCCACCCACGGCCCGAAAGGCGTCGGCCCGGGCCAGCAGGCACGCCCCGGGCAGGAACGGGACCTCGGCCGGCCCGGAGGGTGCCGCCAACCAGCGGGTTTCGCAGCGGCGGTTCCAGGTGAACCCGTAGCCCGCCCCTCCCGGGTGGTCGGCGTCTCCGACGGCCGGACACACGGCGTCGAACCGGCTGAGCCCCGACAGCAGGCCGCGCAACCACCCGGGCGTAAACGCCACGTGCGCGTCGCAAAAGCACAGGGCCTCCGCCTCCGCGAGCGCGGCGCCGCGGTTACGGGCCGCCGCGGCCCCCTCTCCTACGGTGCGCAGGAGGCGCAGCCCCCCCCTGCAGCCCGGCTGGCCGATGGGCCGAGCACTGCCGTCGTCAACCACCACGACGTCGAACGACGCGCCCGCTGGCGTGCTGCGCAGCGAGCGGAGCGTGGCGTCCAGCAGGACGCCCTCGTTGCGCGCGGGGATGATGATGGTCGCCTCCGGCATGGCTCAGCCTATGGCTGAGGCCGTGCGCGCGTGCCGCCGGGGTGCCCGTAACCGGGCGCCCGGCGTACACCGGAGGGCGGGGCGCCGTGGCGGCCGAGCGGAGCCGGACGCGGCGGCTCGGGTGAGGCGGAGACGGTCGTGTCGAAACGTTGAGGAAAGAGGCGGTGCGCGGTGCACCTGTGGCTGGTGGTCATCATGGGGATCGCTGGCGGGTTGGCGGGTCATTACTTGGCGCAACTGCGTCACGGGCGCGGGGCGTTCACGACGACGGCGTACGGCGCCGCCGCGGGTGTTGTCGTCGGGCTGGTGCTGCCCGTGTTGCTTGACCTGGTCGGGCTGCTCTTCCAACTGGTCTTCACGCTGGGCGTGATCCTGGCCGTCGTGCTGGCGGGCGCCGTGGTCTGGCGCATCGCCCGCCGCTGACCGCGCCACCGAGCCGGCGGCGCGGGGCGTCGAGGCGGATACAATGGGCCGGGGCAGCCGCGCGCCGCGGCGCTTTCTCTACGGCACGCGGGTGACGTGTCCCGTCCCGAGCCGCCGCGAGCCGCTCTCCGCGAAGGGGGTGGATGGCCCGCGGGCGCAGGCGATCTGCGCGGGCCTCCCGGCGCGGTCGTCGTGTCCGACGGGTGAAGCGCCATGGTGCAGGTTCAGGTGCTGCAGGTCGGTCCGCTGCCCGACCAGTCCGGCTACCTGCTGCTGCTGAAGTCCCAGGACGACCAGCGGGTCCTGCCGATCACCATCGGCCACTTCGAGGCCGTCTCCATCGCTATGGGAGTGGGTGGCGTCGCCGCTCCCCGGCCCATGCCCTACGAACTGCTGCACAGCGTCATCATGCGCCTGGGTGGCACATTGCGGCAGGTGGTGATCCACGACGTGCGCGACAAGGCCTTCATCGGTCAGTTGGAGATCGGCACCAAGAACGGGGTCATCGAGGTGGACTGCCGCCCCAGCGACGGGGTGGCGCTGGCCGTGCGCAACGAATGCCCCATTCTCGTGACCCAAGAGGTCATGGACCAAGCGGCGACCACCCTCCCGCCCGACGCCGAGGGCGGCACCGAAGGCGTGATCGACTAAGCCCGCGCCTGCGGCGCGGGCCCCGGCGCGGCGGTAGGGCTCTGCCATCTGGACGCAAGTGCCGAACGACACCCCTACGCCCGGGCAGGCAACGCGCCGGGGTTGCCTGTCCATGGTGGGCACGCCCCCAGCCACCGGTCGCTGGCAGCGCGGAACGACGCGTGCGGCCTCCGCGCGCGGGGAGGGCGCCAGCCCGCCGCATTGGGCCGTGCACTTCCCTGCCGGTGGTCCGTGGACTTTGGGTACTCGAAGGGTGCCCAGCACCCCCCGGGTGCCCGGCGGCACGCCCCACGGCTGCGCGTTGGCGACCCCTCGGGCCGCACCGGCACCCGATCTTTCCCCGCCCCATACAGGGAACCGGGCCGGCGTGGCCAACCGGCACGACTCCAGGTGGGTGGTGGGAGGGAGGGCCAGCCGCGGCGGCCGTTCTCAGGAGGCCGGCGGGATAAACGGGTGCAGTGGAACATGGTGGGCCCTTAACGAGAACACCTGACCCCAGAGTGCCGGTGGGGCGGATGACCGCGGGCGCACCGCCAGCGGCGCCGTGGGCCACCCGGCCCGTGGTCTGCCGGCGCGCCGCGTACGGATGCGCACCCCTTGGCATCGTCCGAGGCTGGGTGGCTAGGTAGCGGGGCCACGGCCCGGCCTCAGTCGCGCACGGGGGTCGCACCGGGGGCATGGGGCTAGGGGCGCCTGTTCGAGTGCCATGGCGGGGCCCCCGGGCTGGCACCGGCGGGGGCCGGGACGGGACGGAGCGTGGGGAGGGCAGAACACCCGTGCACAGCCTGCTTTGGCCGGAGGGTCCTCCCACGGGCCCCGTGCCCGTGGTCGTCCCCCCTCAGGCCCTGGTCGACCTGGAGCTCGCGCAGGTGGCGGAGTGGCTGTGCGCGGCCCGCGCGGAGCGGCGCGCCTTCGCGCTGGACCTCCTCTCCCGCCTGCCGCTGGATGCCCGCGTCAGCCGTCACCGCGGCGCGGTCGTGGCCGAACTGGTGGCCCACCCCAGACTCTGCGACCGCCTGGGCGAAGTGCGGCGCGCGTTGCGCCTCCTGGCGGCGCACCGCCCGGAGGCCTTTCCGCGCGAGGCGCCCCGCGCCAGCCGTATCGGGGCCCGCGTGGTGGAACTCCAGGCCTACGTCGAAGTCGTGCGCCTCCTCCAAGAAGCCCTCGCCGCCGAGGACGTCTGCTCCGACGGCCTCCTTGCCCTGCGCGCCGACGCCGCCGCGCTCGCGGCCGACGAGTCGTACGCCGCCTTGACCTCCGAGTTGCCGCACTGGCGGCGCGCCCTGGACGAGGTGCGCACCGTCACCGTGGCGGTCGAGGTCTCCCCGGCCCTGGAGCCGGAGGGCGCCGCACTCATCGACTTCTCGCGCGAAGCCGCCGCGCCGCGCACCTTCGCCCTCAGCCGCCTGCTGGGCGAGGAAACCGGGCGCCGCGGCCGCGTGCGGCTCTTCCGCCGTCACCCCGTGGACTGGCAGGGTGGCGAGAAGATGGTCGGCGACGTGCGTGCCCTGCTGGAGGCCGTGGCGGCGCCCGTGGAACGGGCGCTGCACGGGTACCGCTTAGTGAACGCCCAGGCCGTGGCGCCCCTGGAGGACGAGTTGCTGGTGCTCCTGGGCGCGGCGGCCCTGGCCCGCCGCTGGTCGTCGGCCGGCCTGCCCGTCTGCCTGCCCGAGGTGCTCACCCCCCCGACCGGGGAAGCGGCGCCCACAGGCGGCGACAGGGAATGGTTCGCGGAAGAGGCCTACCACCCGGTGCTGGCGCTGCAACTGCCGCAGCCCGGTACCGTGGTACGCAACCGCTTGTCCTTCGGCGCGGACGGCGCCGTGTGGGTCCTCACCGGCCCCAACCGCGGCGGCAAGACCACCTACCTGCGCGCCGCCGGGGTGATCCAGGTCCTGGCCCAGGCCGGCCTGCCCGTACCGGCGGCGCGGGCGCGGGTCCAGACCGTCGACCGGGTCGCCACGCACTTCCCGCTGCCGGAGGCGGGCAAGCCAGGCATGGGGCGCCTGGACGAGGAGGCGGGCCGCGTCGCCGAGGTGTTCGCCACGTGCACGGGCCGAAGCCTCGTGCTGCTCAACGAGGTACTGGCCGGCACCAGCGCCCCCGAGGCCCTGGCCTTGGCCGTGGATGTCCTGCGCGGCTTCCGCGCCCTCGGCCTGCGCTGCGTCTACGCGACGCACCTGCACGAACTGGCCGCGCGCTGCGAGGAGATCAACGCCTCCATCGCCGGCCCCGGCCTCGTGGCCAGCCTCACGGTCGAGGCGGTGCCCGACGAGGCGGGTCCGGGCGGACGGCTGACCCGCCGCCCGACCTATCGCGTCGTGCCGGGGCAGCCCGCGGGCGCGTCGTACTTCGCCTCGCGGATCGCGCGCCAGCACGGGATCAGCCTGCCGCAGATCCTGGCGGGGCTCCGCGCCCGCGGCGTGCTGCCGCCAGGCGTGGACGGCCCCGGCGCCGTGGGTGCGGGCGACCCTGGGTGAGCCGCTTGACCGCGGGGACGCGGCGCGCGAGCGCGCGGCGGGGGACGCCTCCGAGCAGGCGGTGCGCGGCCACAAGAGACGCGGGACGGGCCCGGAATACGGGTGCGGGCGACCCCGGATGAGCCGCAGGGCGCGCGCCTTAGGAGGAAGCCCGCGGCGGGGGGCCGTCTGGCAAGTGACTGGCACGCTGCCCCCGCCGGCGCGGATGCGGCCACCGCCGCCTCTCTCTCCGTGCCGCCAGACCGTCTCTCTCTGGAGGTGGGGTCATCCATGACGTCGTCCGAGGCAGAGGCGTGGCGCAGGTTCCAGGCGGGCCTGGAGCACGAGGCGCACGACCTGCTGCGCCACCTGGACCTCCGCGCGACCCTGGCGCGCCACGGGCGCGTGGAGATCGTGGGGGCCCTGGGCATGGGGCTCCTCTGCGCACGCGACATCGACCTGCACCTCTATCCAGGGAGCATGACCACGAAGGGGTGGATGGGGGTGGTCGCGGACCTGGCGCGCACCCCCGGGGTGCAGTGCATGCGCCTCCACAACCTGTGGGACCACGGGCCCCCGGACTTCGCCTGGCGCCCGCCCGGCCTGCCGCGCCACCGCGGCTATCTCACCGAGCTGCAGTACGTGACCCTCCGGGGGCTGGCCGCAGGCTGGCACGTGGACCTCTGGTTGCAGCCCGAGAGCGCGGGGGACGAGGCCGTCCAACTGCGTGAGCGTGTGCGTGCCGCGCAGCGCGCCGACCTGCGCCTCGGCCCGGCCGTGCTGGCCATGAAGGCCGCGCTGCGCGCGCTCGACCTGCCGCGGCGCATCCCCAGCCTATACGTTTACTTGGCCGCGCTGGGGGACGGCGTTCGCGCCCTCCCCGCCCTCGCCGACGCGCTGCGACGGCGGGGAGTGGCGCTGGCTGACGTCCTGGAGGCCGCGCTCGCCGCCAGCGGGCCCTCGGATGCCAGCGGCGCCTGACACCGGGCGGGGCACAGGCGGGGTTGTGTGTCGGCGGGAGCCGGGGAGGACGGTGTGCCGTCAGGGTCCCCCGCCCTGGGTCGGCCCGCTGGGCCACGGCCCCTTGCCCACTAGCGCCCTGCCGCTCCCCACGCCGCGGCAGGGTCCCGGGGAAGACGCACGGAACCACGCGCCATGCCTACGCCGCGCCTGCGTTTCCGGCCGTGGCCCCTCCCGTTGCCAGGGCTGGAGCCCGCGGCCCCGCCCACCGCCGGTCCGTGGTACCACGGACCTGGGACCAGCGGCGATGCCGGCCGGGCCGCGGGCACGCGGCCCGACGGCCCCAGCCCGCCCCCGCTGGCCGGCCGCACGGCGGCCCAAGACCAGCAGCCCTCCCCTTTGGCCGGCGCCCCCTCTGCCGTCGAGATCCCCCCGCCGGCGGTCCTGAGGGGGTGGGCCGACGAGCTGGCGCTGGCCCACTTCGGAGAACCCTTCAGCGGCACCCTGGCGTGGGCGCCGCGGCTCCGCTACCGGGCCGGCGACTTCACACCCTCCACAGGTCGCATCCGCATCTCGCTTCCCTACTTCACCCGCTACGGGCCCGGCGAGGCGCGCGGGATCCTGCTCCACGAGTTGTGCCACTGGTGGCTCTACCGCCACGGGCTTTTCCACCGCGAGGACGCCCCGGCCTTCCAGGCGTTGCTGCGCGCAGTGGGCGCGCCCGCCAAGGCCCGCCCCATGCCGCGCCCAGCGCG
This sequence comes from Bacillota bacterium, assembly GCA_021797775.1. GTDB lineage: Bacteria > Bacillota > Sulfobacillia > RBS10-35 > JAJYVN01 > JAJZZC01. The sequence continues at coordinate 2,951 of JAJZZC010000027.1, read as the reverse complement.
GCCACGCCCCTACATATACGCGTGCCCGCGTTGCGGCGCGCATTACCGCTACAGCCGCCGCGTCGACTTCGCCTGCGGGCGGTGCTGCCGAGCCCTCGCCCGGGGGCGCTACGATGTGCGCTTCCGCCTCCGGCTCATCAGCGCGCCGGCGCAGCGGCGAACGGGACCGTCGGTCGCGCCGCGCCACCGGTCCCCCGGGCCGTGGGGATGCCCCACCCCCGAGAACGGGCTCCCGGTCGGTAGGCGCGGGGGCATGGTTGGCGAGGCGTTCCCGTTAGGGGGAGGCCTCCAGCACCGTCTCCGTGTGCAGCGCGCGCAGTTGAGCGTTGTACACGGCAGGAGCCCGTGGCTCCGCCGTCGCGGGCGCTCAGGGTAGGGCCACGGCAAACCCGCGGCGTTTACGGCCACCTCCGGCAGACCCAGCGGGTGGGCCAGGATGACGCTGACTTGACGCGGCGAGGGGCTCACCCGGTCGCCTCCGAGCGAGCCGTTCCCGTGGGGTCACCCGCGCGGAGGATCCGTTCGGCCCGTTCGGTCCACTCCGTTCGGACCCGCCGGCGCGCCATCCCTCGGACCGGTGCGCTACAATGGCCGTCGGTGCGGGGTCCACCACGCGCCCGGGGGGTTGGTCGTATGCTCGCGCTTCCCGCCGTCATGGCGGTCGTCCTCATCGTTCTCACGGTCTCGGTGTACATGCAGTACAGGCAACGGCAGCGGGCCCACCAGGCGGCTTGGGGCGTGGCCGTGGCCGCGGGCGCGGTCGGCACCCTGGCCTATCTGGGCTGCGTCCTGCTCGGCGACAACGCCGCGCTGTTCCGGGTCTACTACGTGGGCGGGGCGCTGCTCACCGCGCCGCTGTTGGGCCTTGGCAGCGCCTACCTGCTGCCCAACGTGCTCTGGGCGCGCATCTACCTGGTGATCACGATCATCGGCGGTACGCTCGGCGTCGTCGGCATCGTGTCCCAGCCCATCAGCCACGCCGCGCTCACCACCCTCGACTACGGACCGGGCTCGACCATCATCCACTCCGCCCTCGCCCTGGCGCCCCTCATCGTGCTGAACTCCTTGGGCACGGTCTCCGTCGTGGGCGTGGGCCTCTGGTCGGTGTACCGGTCCGCCGCCCGCCACGCCCCCTGGGTGTTCGTCGGCGGCAACGGCCTGATCGCCGCGGGCACCCTGATCATCGCCGCCGCAGGCAGCATGGCGCGCCTGGCGCACGGCGCGGGATTCTGGGGCGGAATGACGGCCGGCTGGGTCGTGCTCTACCTCGGCGTCGCGCTGATGGCGGCCTACCGCCCCGCAACAGCGCCTACGACCGCCGGCAGTGCCGCGTGACGGGCGGAAGGGAGAAGCAGGCGGGCGACGGCGAACCCCGCCGCCCGCCCACGGACATCACCGGATCGATCTCGCCTCGATCGAAAAGGACCGCCGACGCACCTAACGCAAGAGGCACCCCGGAGGTGTCCCCCATGCTCCGCGCCGGTTTCGCCGAGATCGAGATCACGCCGCCCGTCGGCACTGAGATCGTGGGCTCGATCCGCCGCATCGAGAGCCGGCGCGTCCTCGATCCGCTGTTCGCCCGTGCCGCCGTGTTCGAGTCCGACACCGCGCGCCTCGGTTTCGTCCAGATTGACGTCTGCTTCGTCTCCGCGGCGCTGGTCGCCGCCATGCGGGCGCGCATCGAGGCCCGCAGCGGCTTCCCGGGCGCAAGCGTGATGGTCGCCGCCACCCACAACCACGCCGGTCCGGTCACGGAGACCCAGGGAGAGTGCACCGCCGACGCCGCCTATGTCGAAGGGCTGGTCGAGCGCGTCGCGCAGGCATTCGCCGCCGCGGCGGCGGGCGCCGTGCCGGCCGAGGTCGGACAGCTCAGCGCCTTCTGCTTTGGCGTCGCCCACAACCGGCGCGTGGTGATGCGCGACGGCACCGTCCGCACGCACGGAACATTCGCCGACGCTGGCGCGCTCTGCTACGAGGGGCCGATCGACCCCGAGGTGGCCGTGCTCGCGGCGCGCGACGCGACCGGGCGCCCGCTGGGCGTCCTCGTCAACTTCGCCTGCCACCCCACGCACCACGGCACCGACGCGAGCCTGTCCGCGGGGTTCCCGGGCGTGTTCGCGGACGAGATGAAGACCCACGGGTGGCCGGTGCCGATGTTCCTCAACGGCGCGGCCGGCAACATGCACACGGCCGACCCTGGCGCCGGGGGCGCCAACCTCACCAAGGAGGAGGCGGGCCGGCGCCTCGCGGGCGCGGCGCTGGACGTGCTGCAACGCTTGGCGTACCAACGCACGCTCGATCTGACCGTCCGCGTCACCCGCCTGCCCGTGCCGTTCCGGACACCGACCGCCGCGGAGCGTGCCGGCTCCGTGCGAGGCGCGCAGCGCTTCGTTGATCCCACCATCTACGACCGGCAGATGGCCGCGCTCGTGGAGTGGACGACCGCGCAAGGGAGCGCCGCGGTCGAACTCCAGGTCCTGCGCGTCGGCGATCGCGCCTACGTCGGCGTCCCCGGGGAGTACTTCGCCGAACTGGGGCTTCGCGTCAAGGAGGGCTGCCACCCGCTCCACGCGCTCGTCGTCGGTTACGCCAACGGCGCGCTCGGCTACATCCCGCACCGTGAGGCCTTCGCGCGCGGCGGCTACGAGACAACGTTCGGCTGGGGCAGCAAGCTGGCGCCCGGCGCGGGCGAAGCGATCGCGGAGCGCGCGGTGGCGTTGGTGCGGGAGGGGGGCGGGAATGCCGCGCCTTAGACCCCGCCGGCGCCCCATGGTGTCAACGGCCACTTTGGAACCAGCATCTTTGGCCACTAGAAACCAGCACGGGAACTGGAAGCAGATCAGGCCGGGATGGGCTCCCCTGAGGGGACTGGGGCCGGGACTGGGACTGGGACTGGGACTGGGGCTAGGTCTGGGGCTGGGGTGCGCAGGCCTCTGGGTCTGGGTTTCGTC
>JAJZZC010000240.1 GCA_021797775.1 Bacillota bacterium | reverse complement strand
CGCGGTCATGCCGGCGTCGGCCCGCACCAGGACCTCCGTCTCGCCGCGCAGGTGGTGCTCCACCGTGCGGGCGTATGCGGGCCAGTGCAGGGCTCGCGTCGTCCCCGGGAGCCTTGCCCCGTAGGCGGCGGCCTCCCAGGCGTTCGCCGCCGCGGTCCCCGCGGTGTCCATGGCCTCGCCGACCTGGCGGTACGCGGGGGCCTCGAAGTCCCGCAGCAGCCCGGACAGCCCCGATACGTCAACATCCAGGCGTAGCATCAGCCGCTCGCCACCATCTGGGAGATCGTCTGCAGGGCCAGGTGCCGCTTGCGCAGCGCCGTCCGCTGGCCGAGGTTGGTGCCGCGCTCGTACCGGACCTGGCCGGGCAGCCACGGCGACCACTCGAATTGGGCGTTATAGCGCACCGCATAGAGGGCCCCGGCGGCCGGCGCGCTACCCCCCGTGAGCCAGGTGATGGTTTTGCCGGCCACCGAGAAGTCGGCGCCCTGGACGTAGGCGGTCGCCGCTCCAGTCACCGGGTCGACCGTGCCGCAGAAGAAGACCTCCTGGGCTCGGTAGGTGAGGGAATCGGATGCCGTGGTCCCGCGCGCGATCTCGTCGCCCTCGTAGGGCTCGCCGCGGGACCAGGTCGGCAGCACGATGTCCAGGATGCTGAGTTGCGGCGCGTGCGGCGGCTGGTCGGCGACCATGTCTCCCGGGATCAGTTCGCCGTATGCCTCCAGGGTCTGCCGCTGCGTGACCTGCGTCAGGACCATGCGGGTCGTGACTGGTGGATCAGGGTAGAACCGCCCGAGACCGCCGCAGGCCAGGCAGTTGATGTTGCTGGGACCGCCGGGCTGGTTCCCGCAGGGGCACGGCACGGCCCGATAGAGCAGCACGCGCTCGGCGTGTTGGCGGAAGAAGTCCTGGAAGTCGGCCGGCGGGAAGCGGCTGTTCCACACCCCGCCCGCCCCTCCTTAGAGCCGCTTGGCCGCGGCCTCCACGCGCTTGATCTCCTCGTCGCAGAAGTCGATGGCCTTCAGCGCCCGGTCCGCGACCTCGCGGGCCGCCTTCTTCGTCGCCTCGTCCCCGACGTGCATCGCGACGCGGAACTCCGCTTTGACCTGCGTCAGCGTGTTCCGCCAGCGTTGGCGCAGGCCGATCCACACCTCGCGGGACACGGCGGGATCATCCTCGGGCGCCCCCGCGCCGTCCGCCAGCGCGGCCTCGACGCGGGGATCCTCGGCGGGGGCCGACGGGGCTGCGGGGCCTGCCTTGGCGGCCATGGCATCGTCCTCCTCAGCGTTGCGTGCTCTCGACCAGCGAGTCGATGGACCCGGACGTGTAGGCGGTCACATTGAGCCGGAGCGAGCGGAACGAGCCAGTCACCGTGTAGACCCCCGGGGCGGTGATGGCCGCGCCCGACGCGGCGCCCGCAAGGACCGTCGGCGCCAACGGGAAGAAGGTCGCATTGTCCTGCGAGCCCTCCAGTTGGGCCGTGGCCGAGAAGGTCCCCTCGACGGTGAGCGTGTGGAGCGCCCGCGCGCCGGGGTAATGCAGACCCCCCGGCCGCACGTTGCCCGCGGTGTCCGTGGCGACCTGGACGCCCGTCGCCTGGGCGCCGGACGCCAAGATGGACCGCACCGGCAACTGGGCGCCGAACGCGCGGATCGTGACGTCGGTGATGGATCGGGTGGCAGACTCCAGGGACATGCGGCCTCACCTCCGCCCCTCAGAGGGTCCGGCGGCGGCGGCGCACGGGCCGGTCCATCGCCGGCCCCTCCGCCCCGCCCTCGTCCTCGGCGTCGTCTTCCGCCTCGATGCCCGCGGCCTCGGCGGCGTCGGCCAGGGCCTGGGCGGGCGACCCCTCGGGCGCCCTGGGCGCATCGGGCTCGACCACCCCGACCCCGCAGGACGCCAGGTGCCGTGCGTGGGCCTCGGGGAGTTCGGCATGCCCGTCCGCGCCGAATGTGACGCGGGCGGGCGCCTCCCCGGGGACCGTGTAGCGGAGCGTGCGCCCCGCGTGGCGGAGCGCCTTCAGTCGGGCCATGCGACCTCACCTCGTCGGCGTCAGACGTTCGGGCTGAAGGGCCCGATGTTCTTGATCAGGTAGCACCGTTGCCGCGCCTTGATCACCAGGACGTGGTACAGGAGCAGCAGCCATTCGACCTTGGTCTGCACGATGGCCAGGGGGTACTTGGTCAACGGCGCCATCTGCGCGATGGCCAGGTTGTTCGGCGTGCGCTCCAGGATGAGCGCGATCTTGCAGCCCGACCGGCGGCTGTTGGTATCCGTGAACGTGACGCTGCTCGGGGTGCTCACGGGGTTGATCGCCACGTGGCCGATGATGCTGGCGGTGTTCACATCGTCCTGCGTGCTGCGGTAGACCCGGGCCTGCGTCAGCGGCTGACCGTTGCTGGGCCCCGGGGCGATGGTGAGCGTCACGACCTGGCCGGCGGCCACCGCCACGGAGGTCGAGGTCGCGCTGCCGGTGGCCTCGCCGCTGGCACTGATGCTCATGCCCGAAACGAACGATTCCCCGGAGTCGTTCACCGCCGACACCCAGTAGTAGTAGGTGCCGGAGTCGGACTGCCCGAGGCCGTTCTCGGCGAGGAAATAGCTGGTCTGACCGCCCGTGGGGGAGCCCGCGACCGCGTCGGAGATCGTCGGCATAGCCGGCGACTCGGCCTCCGGGGCGCCCGTCAGGAGCGGCTGCCCGTTGGGCACCTCGTCGAGAAAAATAGACGCCGTGTACGGGATCAGGCCAAAGTTCGTCGCGTGGCCGGGCAGCGGCTCGCCCGTGACGTACCCGATCCCGCTGCGCCCCGCGGGGACCTCCGGCGCCAGGATGCGGCGCTCGGTGTAGTTCCGCAGGTTGCTCAGGTCTTCGAGCACCGACGGCGGGGCGAACATCCGCAGGTTGGCGAACGACCCCAGCTTGCCCTTGTCGTAGAGGATGGCGGCGATGCTGTTCAGGTCGGTGAAGTTCAGGTAGCGCCCCTGCAGGTCCAGGACGTTGCTGGCAAGAGCCGCACGGCCATAGGCGTAGTTTCCTGTGGTATCTGTCATCTGCATGAACATGCCGGGGTAGTTGACGGTATTGCCATAGTTGTCGGTGACCGTGGGGTCGCCCCAGGTGAAGTTCAGTTCCGCACGGCCGAGGACCTGGAACGCGCCGTCGCGGTCCTCTTCCTGCACGGGGTCGACCATCACACCGCCGAGCAGGCCCGACTGGGCCTCCACGTCGGTGATGCCGCGCCGGACGCCGAAGAAACACACGAGCGCCTGGTTGCGGGTCCAGGCGGCCACGCCGGTCTTCGGCACGCCGCCCTGGGTGAAGCCGAAGCCACCGCGGATCGAGCCATACTGGTCGCGCTCGGTCCACTGATACAGCGGGTTGATCGACGGCACGCGGTTGAGCCAGTTCCACATGACCAGGTGCTGGTTGTCGTACAGCACTGAGGTCATGGTCGTGTCCAGGTTCAGGGTCGCCATGGCGGTGCCGTCGGCGTAGCCTGCGCCAAGATTGGTCGAGGCGAGCGCGCGCTCGAAGTCCAGGGCCCGGCCGTTCAAAAACGACTGCCGCACCAGGCTGTAGGACTTGCCGAACATCTGGGAATACGTGGCGGCGAACGGGTTGCGGGCGTTCGTCAGCGCCACGGCCTGGTCGCCGGTCAGCAGGCGCGCGCCAGGCTGGAACACCTGGCCATCCTGGCCGCGGTAGCTCTTCGCGATGGAATCATAGGTCAGCGCCGTGCGCTGCGGATCCGGGATGCGCAGCCATTCGGGGCTGAGGAGCGCCGACGGCGCGGGCGCGCCGGCCACGCGCTCAGCGAGGCGGGACTCTACCCTGGCGCCAGTCTGCGTGATGACCGAGGGCAATTACCGCACCCCCCCAAGGCCGAGCGCCTGCTGCTGCTCGGGAGTCAGCAGGGCGGCCACGTCCTCGGCGGTGGCGGCGGACCCCAGGGCCTGGAACGTCTGGCTATCCATGCGGCCGGAGCGCAGGAGTTGTTCGGCCCCCGTGATGATGTCGACGCGGCTCTTGGTCAGCGCCGCGGCCTGGCGCCCGCCGCGGTTCCCCTGGCCCTGCGGGCGCGGCATCAGCGGCACGCCCCAAGGGGTGCCGGCGGTGACCGGCTGGGCCTTGACCAACTGCATGTCGGCGTGCAAGCGGGCGATCACGCGGCCCTGGGAGGCGATGACCCGAGACTGCGCCGCGGCGTGGCGATAGGCGGCCTCCGTGGCGGCGCGCGACTTGCGCAACTCCTCGCGCACCGCGGCGACCTGGTCCACGAGTTCTGCGAGGAAGGGCTCGGCGCTGATGGCGTCCTCGGCGCCGGGGATGCGGGCGAAGGAGCGATAGACCTTCTCGCGGCTGCCGCGGCTGCGGCGCATGGCGCGCTCGCTGTGCACACGGTGGGAGCCGATGGTGTACTGGTCTTCATCGTCACCGTCGGCCACGTCCGGGCCGTCGGGCGGGACGCGCTCGTCCTCTTCGTGGTTGGCGTCCTCGTTGCGCAGGTAGGAACGGTGCCCGCGGGCGTAGACGTCGCGGAACTCCTCGTCCCGGTCCTCGTCGTCCTCCTCGTCCTCGTCGTCGTCGCCCAGGGCCTCGTCGCGGCCAGCCCAGCGCGGGCGGGCGCGATTCAGGCGATCCCGGCGACGGCGGGACCGCTCCATCTCCTCCTCGTCGTCGTCATCATCGTCCTCGTCATCATCGTCCTCATCCTGCTTGCGGCGGCGGGAGGCCTCCAGGGTCTCGTGGTCGCGCTCCTTGCGGCGGCGGCTGCGCTGGCGGGCGTTGTTCTTGCGGCGCCCCACGGTGCCGCGGACGTCGTCGACCCCCGTCCCCTCGTCGGGGTCGTCCGGGTCCTGGTCCTCCACGGCCTCCTCGTCAAGCGGGTCCCCGAAGTCCTCCTGCTGCTCGTCAACCTCGTCCTCTTCCTCCGGGATCTCCGGATCCGCGGCCTTGCGCATGCGGCGCGACCGCCGCAACTCCTCGGTCAGCACGCGCTGAGAGCGCGCCAGGTCCTGCACGGCGCCATCGCCATCGCCACTGGAACCCCGCAGCGCGGCCTCCAACTCGCGCTCGGCGCGCGCGAGCGTGGTGCCCCTGCCCATGGTGGTGCTCCTTCCGGGTCCACGTTGTGGCGATGGCGATGGCGATGGCGGAAGGAGTCAGACCGCGCGCAGCGAGCGGTGGAGGCCGACCAGCAGACTCCGGGCGACGTCGGGGTCCATCCCGCGGCACCGCACGAGGTGTCGCAGGGCGCCCCGGGCGCCTTCGCGGAACGACAGGTCCCGGCGGTAGCAGGTCCGGCCGCCCCTGCAGGGGCCGTAGATCCACCCGCCGGCATCGAGGTTGAGCGTGTTCGTCGGGCTATCCGGGCCGGCAGCCATGCTCCGCGCCATCTGAGCCCGGAGGCTTTTCTCGATGGCGACGAAACTCAGCGGCATGAGCGGCTGGTGTGATACCGCGATGTGGCGGATGAGCGACTTGACGATGTCGTGTCCCTGGCGCTCCCGGATCTCGCCCTGCACGCTCGTCCCCAGCCGCCTGCGGGCGTGTGGGGCCCGCTGCGCCTTGCAGAGCGACCAGACCGCGTCGGCCTCAGGGTGGCCCGTGTAGAGCCAGATGCGCCCCTCCGTGGCGGGCACCCGGCCGAGGCCTGGCGCGTCGATCTCCGTGCGGTCGGTCGATAGCGGCTCCCCGATGAGGTGGGCCGGGCCGTCCATATGGTCCCAGTTCGCATAACCGGCCTCCACCAGCGGCCCGCAGTCCATCCCGTCCTGCCGCACGACGTCGTTGACCGCGTCGGGGACCTCGGCGGAGATGATCGAGTACAGGACGCGCTTGCGCTCTCCCCGGTCGACCTCCTCGGCCGACTTGCGCAGCGGATACCACACGGTTTGATCCGCCTCCCCGCCGCTGCGCGCGCGCTCAGTAGAGGAACGCGACGGTCACGGTCCCGGCCGCGGAGGCGTTGACGGAGAAGGTGCCGTCCGCGCCGCCGCTGTAGGACGCGATGGCGGCGCCCACAGGGCCGGACGCCACCCACCAGGCGTTGGCGATCGGGGTAATGCCCGCGCCGACCGCGCCCGTGTTGACTGCGGTGCCCGCCGTAACGACATCGCCCGTCACGGTGCCGATGCGCAACGCGGCGTCGACGGCGCCGGGGGCGAAGCCCTGGTAGTCCGGGACGCCGTTCTCGCCGCCGACCTGCCCGGTCTGCAGGGACTGCACGACATCCGCGAGGCTGAAGTTCTCGGCGATACCGAGGGCGTACTTGTTGGCCGACTTCTGGGCCTTGTTGAGCGGCAAACTCTCACCCCCCTTCGCGGTATTAAACTGTCTGCATTTGTATGCCGCCATACCGAGTGCGCAACCTCGGGATCATCTGTTTCAGCCATTCTTCATACTGGGCGCGCAGGGCCTCGCCGCCCTGTTTGCCCGCGTAGGTGCGGCTGTCGGATACGCCGTCGCGGCTCACGCTGCGGGAGGCGGCGCCCGCCGTATAGGCGAAGCCGGCGGCCGAGAGAATGTCGCTCGCCGCCTTCTTGGCGATGGCCTGGCGCAACACCGCATAGTCTCCCGTGAGATCCGGGATTCCCGAGGCCATGCCGAAGTGCCAGAACGAAGGTATGGTGTCGTAGTTGATGAAGAACTGCAGAATCGCCGCGCCGTAGAACTGCCACGAGATGATGGCGCCGTTGTCCGGCACCAACTCCAGCGTGCCCGTCACCTCGTCGAACACGATCCAATCGCGCCCGATGCTCACGGCCTGCGACTGATTGAACCACCCGTCCAGGTGGTAGACCTTCAGGATGCGTCGCCGTTGCAACTGGAAGGACATCCAGTGCGCGAAGTCGCGGGGGCGCTTGTAGGTGACCGGCTGTTCCGCGCGGTCGATGAAGTACCCGAACCTGGCGGCGTTCAGCGCCGGGTCCGTGTCGCTGTTGCGCGGCTCCAGGAAATAGTAGAGCGCGGACTCCAACTCGCCCGTGGCGTAATGGACGTACCGCCGCAGGCTGTCGTCGTCGAACTCGCCGCCCTCGACGATGATGCTCTCGGTGGCGCCCTCGACGGGCAGCAGAAACGGCGCGACCTCGCACAGCGCATACGATTCGCCGTCCTGCGCCACCAGGGCGACCTGTCCGCGCGTGGCGGGCACGGCAACGGCGGTCCCGCCGTCCCACGCCAGGGTCCCGGGGCTGCCCGTGGTGTAGGCCAGCGTATGGACGCCGCGCTCGCACCCCTCAGACACGCGCCGGATCCGCACCCCCGTCAACACCTGGGGTTGCTGCAGGGGGCCCAGCACGTCCAAGGCCTGCAGCGGCACGCCCTTGATCCACATGCTGCGGAGTTCGTCGACGGGGACCACCGACACCGCGAAGGTCGCGGACGCCGCCGTTCCGGTCAGGCCTGTGGCCGTCGCCTGCACCTGGTAGTCCCCGGCCACGGCGCGATAGACGGGGATTTCCGCGAACGCCGGGCTGGGGTAGGACGGCTGCTCCACGGCGTCCGCC
>JAJZZC010000239.1 GCA_021797775.1 Bacillota bacterium | reverse complement strand
AGGGGCCGCGCGCTGGCGACCTCGCCGTCCCGAGCCCGGCGGCTGGGGCGACCGCCGGGGCGGCGGTCAGCGCGGCCACGTTGTTCAGGGCGGCGCCCTCCGGTGCAGGGACCGCGCCCCGCCCGGGGTCCGCGCACGTGGCCCACGGGGCGGCCTCCCCGCGACACGGCTCTGCGCGCCCGGCCTCCGCCGTGTTCGGCGCGCTCGCGCTGCCTCCCACGGCCGGCGCGGCGGCCGCAAGTGGCACCGGGCCGGCCCCGCTCGCCGTCACCCTGCTGGCTGCCGATCCGGCGCAGGCCTTCAGCGCCGCCCGGGTCCGGGTGGCCGCGGCCGGGGGGGAGATGTCCGAGACGCTGGTCCCTGTTCCGGTTTCCCTGGGTGGGCCCCGCTTGGCCGGTACGGTGGATGCTGTGTTGCCCACCGGTGCCGCCAACCGGCTGCTGGGGGCGCTGCGCCGGTATGGCACGGTCCTGTCCACGGTCGGCGGCGCGGCGGGCGCCGCCGCGCCGCCGGCTGAGATCCGCTTGCTCGTCAGCGTGTTGGATGTATCCGCGCCGCCCGTGGTGGCACACCCCACGCCTCGCCCCGCCTCGGCCCTGCGCGGTTCCCTCGGCGGTATGCGGCGGCTGGCGGGGAGCGTGCTGGCCGCGGCCGCCACGGCCGCCCCCTGGGCAGCTCTGGCCGCGGCGATCGGCCTGCTGGGGTGGGGGGTCGCCACGGTGTCGAGACGGATGGCGGGCCGGTGAGGCGAGGGCGGCAAGCGCAGCGCGCCGGCCGCCGGCCGCGGCGGGGAGAGCGCGGAGACGGGTCGCGGCGCGGGGGGCGTATGGAGCCCGATGGCCCTATGGGGGGGCTCGCCGCGGCCGTGGGACTGATAGGCTGCCGAGTCGCCACGGTGCCGACACGGACGGCGGGCCGGTGGAGGCGAGGGCGTGCCGGCCGGCCGTGGGCCCGGGTGGGGGGAACGAGGACATGGCGGTCGTGGCGCGTGACCCGCGTGGCATGGGGGCGGCGTCGCAGGCAGTGCCGGGGGGCGAGTCCTCAGGCGGCCTGTCAGAGGGAGCGGCCGCGCCGGCGGGGTTGCTGGCGCTGGTGGACGGCCACAGCCTGTTCCATCGCGCCTTTTTCGCCCTGCCCGCGCTGAGCAGCCCGCGAGGTGAACCCACGGGCGCGGTGTACGGGTTTCTGACCATGCTCGTGCGTTTGCTGCAGGGCGAACGCCCCAGCCACCTCGCCGTGGCCCTGGACCGGCCGGAACCGACCTTCCGCCACCGCGAGTTCGCCGACTACAAGGGCCAACGGCCGGAGATGCCGACCGAATTGCGGGCGCAGATCCCGCTCTTCCACGCGGTGCTGGCGGCGCTGCGCATCCCGGCCGTGGACTTTGCGGGCGCGGAGGCCGACGACGTCCTCGGCACGCTCGCGGCGCGCGCGGCGGCCGACGGCTTCGCGGTGCGCATCGTCACCGGCGACCGTGACGCGCTACAGCTCGTCGGCGGCCCGGTCGACGTGCTGCTGACGCGGCGGGGCATCACCGACATGGCGCGCATGGACGCCGCGGCGGTGCGCGAACGCTACGGCGTGGACCCGCCGCGCGTGGTCGACGTCAAGGCCCTGATGGGCGATCCCTCGGACAACATCCCCGGGGTGCCGACGATCGGGGAGAAGACCGCCTGCCGCCTGGTCGCCGCCTACGGCTCGGTGCCCGACCTGCTGGCGCGTCTGGACGAGGTGGGGCCGCCGCGCGTGCGGATAGCGTTGCGCGACCACGCGGACATGGTGCGGCGCAACCTGCGCCTGTGCCGCATCGCTGTGGATCTGCCGTTGCCCTGGGACCCCGACGCCTTGCGCCGGCAGCCGCCGGATGCCGACGCCGCGCGGCGCCTCTTCGAGGAGATGGGCAGCCGCGGGCTCATCGGGCGCTTCGGCCTGGACCCCGGCGCGCCGGGTGATGCGCCCGCGGCGCGGGAGGAGGGCCCGGGGTACGAGGCGGCCGAGGGCGCCGGCTCGGCGCCGCCGGACCGGGGGGCGGGTCCCGACGCTGGGGCCGATGGTGGCGGGCTGGCTGCTCCCTCTGCCCCGGAGGCGCCTCTGCCACGCGAGACGCTGGACGGCGGCCCTTGGGCGGCGGCGCTGGCGGCGCATGTGGGCGCAGTGGCGCTCGTCGCCGACGTGGCGGGCGGCGCGGTGGCGTCTCTGGCAGCTCTTTTGCTCGATCCGGAGGAGCCGCTGCCCCCCGCACTGGTGTGGGCGGGCGGGGGCGCGCCCCCGGCGCTGCCCGAGACGGCCGAACTGCTGACCTATGACAGCAAGCCCCTCTGCCATCTGGCCCTCGCCCAGGGCGTCCCTTGGCGCACGCCGGCCTTCGATGTGTTGCTCGCGGCCTACGTGCTGGAGCCGGACCGCTCCAACTACCCCCTGGATGACGTCTGCCGCCAGTTCGGCCTGCGCGCCCCTGGGCGGGACTCGGTCGAGCGCGCGCGGGCGGTGGCGGCGTTGCGTATGCCCATGGCGGAGGCGCTGGCCCAGCACGGGCTGCGGCGGGTAGTCGAGGAGGTCGAACTCCCCCTGGTCGTCACGCTGGTGGAGATGGAACGCGCGGGGGTGCTGGTGGACCGCGCCGCACTGGCGGCGCTGGAGCAGGACTTCGCCGTGCGCATCGCGGATGCCGAGGCGGACATTCAGGCCACGGCGGGCGAGGCCTTCAACATCAACTCCACCCAGCAGTTGGGGCGCATCCTCTTTGAGCGGATCGGCCTAAAGCCGCCCAAGAAGACCAAGACCGGCTATTCCACCGATGCCGAGGTCCTGGAGCAGTTGGCACTTGAGCACCCGCTGCCGGCAAAGGTACTCCGCTACCGCACACTGCAGAAGCTGCAGTCCACGTACGTCCAGGCCCTGGGGCCGCTCGTCGGGCCAGACGGGCGGGTGCATACAACCTACCAGCAGACGGTAGCGGTGACCGGGCGGCTGGCGTCCCAGAACCCGAACCTGCAGAACATCCCGATCCGCGAGGAGGTCGGGCGGCCGATCCGCCGCGTGTTCGTCGCCCCCGCGGGCAGCGTGCTTGTGGCGGCGGACTATTCACAGATCGAGCTGCGCATCCTGGCGCACCTTGCTGGCGATGAGGGCCTGATCGAAGCCTTCCGGTCCGGCGCGGACATCCATCGGCGGACGGCGTCGGAGGTTTGGGGCGTGCCGCTGGATGTCGTCAGCGACGCTCAGCGCTCAGCCGCCAAAGCGGTGAACTTCGGCATCGTGTACGGGATCAGCGACTTCGGCTTGGCGCGCCAATTGGGCTGCCCGCCGGCGGAGGCCAAGGACATCATCGCTCGCTACTTTGCGCGTTACGCGGGGGTGAAGCGCTACCTCGACGGGGTGGTGGACGAGGCGCGCCAGCGCGGCGCCGTGCGGACGCTGTACGGCCGGGTACGCCGGCTCGCCGACATCACCAGCCGCAACTGGGCGCGGCGCTCCTTTGCGGAGCGCACGGCCATGAATTCGCCCATCCAGGGTACCGCGGCCGACTTGATCAAATTGGCCATGATCCAGGCCCACCGGGAGATGCGTCGCCTGGGCCTGCGCGCCCGCCTGCTCCTGCAGGTGCACGACGAGCTGATCTTCGAGGCCCCGGAGGGGGAGCGCGACGCCGTCGCGGACTTGGCGCGCCGCTCCATGGAGGGGGCGGGCGTGCTCTCGGTGCCGCTGCGGGCTGATGTGCAGGTGGGGCCGAACTGGCTGGAGATGCATGACGTGCCCCGCAGCGGGGCGGGCGGGTGACGGCGGGCGGGTGCGGTCGGCGGGGGCTGGCGCGCGGAGACCAGTGGCAAGACCGGAATCTGGTTCTTCGGACCCAAACTGGCGGGTTCGTGGATAAGCGGAAGTTAGGCCTCCGGCTCAGCGCTGCGGCCGGGTGCCGTGGGGATACTCCGCTGGCTTCCCGTCCATGCGGCTGCGGCCCCGTCCTCTGGGACTTGTGTCTCGCCGCCCCCGATTCGACACTAGGGAGGATGGCGAGAAGGGACGTGTAGCGTTGGCGCACCAGGCGCTCGGCATCCAGGTGCAGGTTAAGGCGCCCACAGCGGGCAACCTGTGGACACGGCTGACCGCGTGGTTACAACGAACGGTCGCCAAGCAGCCCCCGTTGGCGCATGCTGCCGCGTGGCTGCACCGCGCCCCCACGTGGGAGGCCGTCGGGGCGGTCGGCGCGGCCGCCGTGGTCGTGTTCATCATCGCGCAAGCGGTCTCGCGGATCGCCACCTCGCTGCTCAAGGTCGCGGTCCTGATCGTGGCCGTGGCCGCCGTCTACATGTTCGTCATCCACTGAGTACCGGGCGACCGCGGGACAGGGACCGTCCCGCGTCCGTCCCACCGGGCGACGGTCCCACCTCCAGCGGCGGGGGGCTCGGCGGTGGCCTGTAGCGGGCGACGGCGCCCGCTTGCCGGTCAGGATTCGTAGCAGCCAACCAAAACGATGAGGATGGGAAGGGGGCGATTTCTGCTACGCTGCCGATAGAAGGCTTGATCGGGGTGACGGAAGCCGCTCGCCTGTTGGGGATTCATTCCCAGACCATGCGCCTGTGGGAGGCGGAGGGCAGGCCGCGGGCACCCCCGGTTGTTGCGGCGGCGCGTGCCGGAGAGCGGGATCCGACGCCCGCAAGCAGGGACGCCGTGAGACCGGAGCGCCCGCGCACCAGGGCCGTCGCCGAGTGCAGGCCCTGGTGGACGCGGAGGTGGCGGGTTGTCCTCTTCACCTGTGATCCGGTGAGCGGTGCGCGCGCCGCCATCCGCTGTTTCTGCTCGGCCCGTTCCGCCCCGATCCCTTCCCGTTCCCGGTCGGATTCGGCCAGTAAGTACGGTCTCGGCGACGCTGCGGTGGCGGTGCCCGTCGGGAACCGCCGCCCCGCTGCCGGCGGGTCACCTCAGGTGGCGCCGGTTGAGACCGTCAGGGTGCGCAGGCCGCGGATGACGGTGTTCGCCGTCCAGTCCGGCGCGCCCGTGTCCGGCAGCTCCAGCCGCGGAAAGCGCCGCAGCAGCGCTTCCAACGCCACGTGCCCCTCCAGGCGCGCCAGGGGCGCGCCGAGGCAGAAGTGGATGCCCCGCCCGAAGGCGAGGTGCGGGTTGTCCTGGCGGGTGATGTCAAGCCGGTCGGGCTCCGGGAACACCGCCGGGTCCCGGTTGGCCGCGCCGATGACGGTCAGCACCAGCGACCCCGCCGGGATGACGGCCTGGCCGATCTGCACATCGCTGTGGGTGATGCGGGCCGTGCGCTGTACGGGTGACTCGAAGCGCAGCAACTCTTCGACGGCCGTGGGGTAGAGCGTGGGGTCGGCGCGCAGCGCGGCGAGTTGGTCCGGGTGGCGCAGCAAGGAGAGCACGCCGTTGGCGATCAGGTTCTTGGTGGTCTCGTGGCCGGCGACCAGCAGCAGGATGCACATGGAGAGCAGATCGGCGGGGCCGAGGCGGTCGCCTGCTTCCTCCACGGCGAGCAGGGAGGAGAGCAGGTCCTCGCGAGGGGCCCCCCGCCGCTCGGCCAGGAGGCCCGCGAAGTAGACGGCCAGGGCGCGTGCCGCGGTTTCCCCGCGGCTGCGGACCTCGTTGGGCTGCGTGCTGTCCAGCGACAGGGCGATGTCGTCCGACCAAGCCCGGAACTGCGTGCGGTCCTCTGCGGGGACGCCGAGCAGTTCGGCGATGACGATGGCCGGCAAGGGAAAGGCATACGCGGCGACGAGGTCGACAGCGTCCTGGCCGGCCATGGCGTCGAGCAGTTCCTGGGCGATGGCCGCGATGCGCGGCCGCAGGCGCTCGACCATGCGGGGCGTGAAGGCCTGATTGACAAGGGAGCGTAGGCGCGTGTGCTCCGGCGGGTCGAGGAACAGCATCGAGGGTGGCAGCTGCGGCAGCCCCAGTGCCCCCTCGACGGTGCGGGGCTCTGCCGCGCCGCCGTCGGGTCCACCCGACGTGCCCATCCGGTCCGCCAAGGCCAGCGGCCGTTTGGCGAAGCGTTTGTCATGCAGGGCCATGGAGACGGCCGCGTGCGAGACGAGCCACCAGAGGCCGCGGTCCGGCACGAAGTGGGTCGGACCCTGCCGCTGCAGCGCCGCGTAGTACCCGTAGGGATCGGCTATGAATCCGGGGCTTCCCGGCCCGCCTACCGTCGTGGGCGTGGGAACGGTCCGCGTCGTCTCCTCGGTCGTCACCGCCATCGCCTCCTGCGCGGGGGCCGCGGGCTCCGTCCGCATTCGGTGCCAGTATAGTGCAGGCGCGGCGCGCCGATGGAGCGCGCAGTGCCTGCGGCCTGGGGAGGGACGGCGCCGTGAAATTGGCTGTCGTAATCTCCGAGTCTTTGAGGGCATCCATCACGATGTCGCCAGTGGTCACGTTCGTCTTGAGCAGGGGCCTTATCCGCAGGACATGCCCCCACTGCCTGCGGCGAAGCGCGTGTCCCTGATTCGCTTACAGTGAACGATACAACACATTCATCGCGTAGCGCGCAATGCTCTCCAGCAAGAACACCGCACAATAGAACAACCCAAGGACTACGATGCGGCCCGCATGGGCCCCGGCGCCCTTAGCCACGGCGAGATTCACGATCCGCTGAATCAGTCGCATCGGATACGCCCCGCTCACGGCCACAACGGCGACCAGCAGGAGCGTGGGAACCAACTTGGATCCGTTCGCTAAGACCAGATCGAGCAGCGTGATGCGTCGCGCGCGCTCCGTGTCCATCCACCTGCCAGGGAGGCTACGTCTTTCGGGCGCCTGCCGGTCGTCGCGCGCCCGCTGGAGCCGGCCCGCACCCTTCACGGTTCGGGCCACCTCCGGCGTAGCGCCGTCTGCCCGTGGGCGGCCGCTGACGCGGCGATGCGTCCTGCCGCCGTGCAGCGCTCACGGGCCGGGCACCTCGCGCGGGGCCGCCCGCCGGTGCCGCGCCGGGCGCTGCAGGGGCGCGCCGAACAGCGCGCCACAACGTGCGGGGCCAGAGAGAGGGGTCAGTCCCCGAAGACGCGCGCGGGCTCCAGGGAGAAGCCCGGCAATTCGGGGTCGAGCGCGACGGGCCCGCCGCCGGCGTGCCGCTCCGGCTCCCGCTCGGGACGGTAGATCTCCACCGCCCGCGCTTCGGGGTCGACCAGGACCGCGAGACGGGCGCCGTTCTGGAGATAGCTCCGCATCTTGGTGCGCAGGTCCGCCAGGCTGTCGGATTCGGAGCGCACTTCGAAGGCGGCATCGGGGCACAGGGGGGGGAAGCGCCGACGTTCCGCACCGCTGAGGGCCTCCCACCGTGCCCGCTGCACCCACGCGGCGTCCGGGGAGCGGCAGGAGCCGTCGGGCAGGTTGAATCCCGTGGAGGAGTCAAAGACGACGCCGCGCGCGGCACGCCCGTTCCATTGGTGGAGTTGGGCGAACACCTCGCCGCTTCGGCGTCCGCTTTCACCCCCGGTCGGGGACACGAGCACCCTTCCCTCCGCCGTGCGCTCGAAGCGATAGCCGGGATTGCGTTGGGAGAGGCGCAGCAGGGCGTCATCCGTGGCCTCGGTGAGCAGGTCCAATTGGATAGCCACAGCGCCCGTTCACCTCCGCCTGCCCATTGTATCTCCGAGCCGGACGGGATGCGCGG
>JAJZZC010000238.1 GCA_021797775.1 Bacillota bacterium | reverse complement strand
CGCGCCGTCTGCCGGGAGGTGCCCCCCTGCCGTCCGAGCCCGCGCACGCATCGGAGTCGGCCCCGCCCCCGCCCGCCGGGGCCGCTACGGACGCGGCCTCGCGGGCGGCGCCCTGGCCCCCCGCCCAGTCATCGGTCGGCCCGTTGCGGCGCAGCGCCGGCCTGCCAGCGCGGACCCGGGCCGCCCGCTGGGCCGGGTTGCTCGCGCTGGCGGCCCTGCACGTGCTGCGCCGGGGCGCGACCACCGTCCCTGGCCGCGTGGCCCTGGCCGTCGACCCGCTGCTGCCGCGGGCGATGGCCGGCAGGCTGCGCGAGGGTGTCACCCTGGTCACGGGCACCAACGGCAAGACGACCACCTCCGCGATGCTCGCCGCCGTGCTGGCCGAGCACGGCTGGCGCCTGGCGCATAACCGCGGCGGAGCCAACCTGCGCAGCGGCATCGCCACGGCCCTGCTGGCGGCGCGGCGGGCCGACGCCGCCCTCCTGGAGGTGGACGAGGGGACCATGCCCTTCGCGGGCGGGATGGGCCCTCGCCTGGCCGTGGTGACCAACTTCTTCCGGGACCAGTTGGACCGCTACGGCGAGCTGAACAGCGCCGTCGCGCGCGTGCGCTCCGGCCTTCAGGCCATGCCTCCCGGCGCGCTCGCCGTACTCAACGCCGACGACCCGCTCGTGGCCGGGCTCGGGGATGCCTCCCACCTGCGCGTGCTGTATTTCGGCATCGACGCCAAGGCGGCGGGCGAGGCAGCCGGTGAGGGCGATGCAGCGCGCTCGGACGCGCCGCCGTGCCCGGCCTGCGGCGCGACGCTGGTGTACGCCCCTCGGCACTACGCCCACCTGGGGCGCTACCGCTGCCCCGATTGCGGGTACGCCCGCCCGGCGCCCGCGGCGCGCGTGGTCGACTGGCGGCCCGCCGGCCCGCGTCAACCGGGGACACTGCGCCTGGCCACGCCGGCCGGCGGGCTGGACCTGGACTTGCACCTGCCGGGCCTCTACAACGCGTACAACGCAGCCGCGGCGGCCACGGCTGCCCTGGCCCTGGGGGTGCCGGTCGCCACGGTTGCCGCCGCCCTGGGCCATTTTCGCCACGCGTTCGGTCGCATGGAGTGGCTGACGCTGGAGGGGCACCCCTGCTGCCTCGTGCTGGTGAAGAACCCAGCCGGCTGCAGCCTGGCCCTGCGCGCCGCCCTGGACGACCCGGCCACGGGCGGCGCGCTGGTATTGGCGCTCAACGACCGGACCGCCGACGGCACCGACGTCTCGTGGATCTGGGACGCCGACTTCGAGGTGCTGGCGGCCGACCAGCAGCGCTTCAACCGGGTGGTAGCCTCCGGGGTGCGCGCGGCGGACATGGCGCTGCGGCTGAAGTATGCGGGGATCGCCGCGGAGCGGCTGGCGGTGGTGCCCGACCCCCTGGCGGCCGCCCGGGCCGCGGCGCAGGCGGCCGCCCCCGGCGCCCCGATCTACGCCCTACCCACGTATACCGCCATGCTGGACCTGCGCGGGGCGCTGGCCCGGCTCGGGCTGCTCCCGCCGTTCTGGGAGGTGTAGGGGGGGCTGAGGCAGTCGCGTTCGGTGTGATAGGCCAAGGGCCCCAAGCGAACGCCGCTGCGCCTCGGCGAAGCCCTGACCGATGACCGTGCCCAGGTCCGCGACGACGCTGGCGGTGACCCGCTTGCCGCTGGCGTGAGGCGCCGGGTGCCCGCGTTTCTCTTCGGTGGATGCGAGGATGTCCTCGGGGGGTGCGGGGCACGGGCGCAACGTCGAAGACGGCGGCCACCTCGGCCAGGCGCTTGCGGTTGGCCTTCTCGCCCTTGGAGAGCCGGGTGGCGAGCCTTTGCTTGGCGCGGGCCGCTGCCGCGGCGGTCCCGGGCCGCAGGGCCGTCGGGAGCAGGACGATGCCCCTGCCGTCAAAGGAGAGGGCGAGGACATCCTCGGCCGGCACCGCGGGACGCTCGGGATGAGCATAGAAGACGTCGAAATCGGCGGCGGCGCGGCGTACCGAGTCCTCCAACCGGCGCTTGCCCAGTTCGACCTGCGGCGCCGCCGTGAAGGCGCGCACGGCCTCGCCGAGGGAGCCCTTGCTGGCCTCGACGGCGGCGATGCGGCGCAGGCCGTGGGAGAACTGCTTTTCATGGAGGTTCTGCTGGGCGTCGGCGGGGAAGAGGTTGGCGTAGCCGCGCTGGCGGTAGGCGCAGTGGGAAACGCTCACATCGCCGAAGAGCGTGGCCAGGTTGCGGGTCTCCCCGCGCACGGCCGTGCCGTGGCGCACCCCCTCGGCGTCCGCGACCTCGGGCAGCCGTTGCTCGCGTTGGGCCAGCAGGTCCTGGTGGCCCCAGGGTCGTGTCGTTCTAGGCGAGCCGCTTGCGCCACAGGCGATTGCGGGCGCAGGCCGAATTCGGCGCGTACGGCCGTCGGTGGCCCCCGTGCCCCCACGGGCGCCTCGGCCGCATCGAGGCGCCGAACCCGTGCGATGCAAGCGGTGCAGGCGCGAGCGGACCGGCGTACCGCTCCGCGGTCACCCCCGCTCGTGGCGCCGTCTGGGCGAAGGCCCCCCCGGAATGACGCCACCCTGCTGGTGGCCCTGCGCCAGCAGGCGCCCGATCTCGCGAATGCTGGTGCGGATGAGTTCCTTCCACGTCGGCATGCATCATCCCGGCCATCTCCGGGCCTGCCAGGCGCTGCTGCAGGGCCACCAGGGCCTCGGTGGAGGGCGCCCAGGGCACTTCTCCGGTCAACGCGACCGCCCCCCGGTGGACGGCAGTGCGGGCAGGCGCCCGTCGGTGAGCAGGGTGCGGAAACGGCGGTCAAGGGGCAGCAGCCAGATGTCACGGATCGGCTGCCCGCCCCGCCCCTGGCGGTCGTTGCGCCCGCGGCCCCGGGTCTGGCCGACGTGGACCCAGTTCGCGGCCGCGTAGGAGGTCCCGGAGAACCGGCCGCGCTCGACGAAGGTCTCCAGCAGGACGGGGCGGTAGCCGGCGCGCTCCAGCCAGTCCGCGGGCAGCCGACGGGCCGCCAGACCGAGCAGGGCGGAGGCCAGCCCGCGGACGGCCACCCAGGGCAGCACCATGAACCTGCGGTTGCAGACGACCTCGTGGAGGTGGGCCTGGCGTTCCGCGTCGGTCCAGCCGATGTAGCGCTCGCGGGCGGCCAGCCGCCAGGCCGCGGCACCGAAGCCCAGCGCCCCGAGCACGCGGTCGCCGTCGTAGGCCAGGTAGCGGCACTGCGCCCCGGCGGACTGGGTGCGTCCGAGGTAGTGGTAGCGATCGACGAGTTCGTTCCACAGACCCGACTCCGCGCGGCTGGTGACGGGCACCAGCCGCAGGTCCTGGAGGTCCCCCCGGCTCCCGGTGATCGGGGCCTGGGTCTCCCCGGCCGCCGTACGCCGTGGGGGCCGGGGCCGGACCGGCGCGCGGGTGGGCAGGGGCAGCCAGATCACGCCATGCGCCTCCATGCGTTGCAGGGCGACGTGGCAACTGACCACCTTGGGTTGGCCGTCGGGCTTGACCCAATGCAGTGCCGCGCAGACAGCGCGCGCGATCTCGGCCCGCGTCTCATAACGGGGGTTTTCCGAGAGGCCGCGGATGGTCTCGACCTCGGCCTCCGTGAAGGTGCGGCCGCAGTAGCGGAGCGGGGAGGGGCCCTTGGGTGCCGCTTGCACTCGCATGTTCCTGAGCATGCCAGTCATCCCGGAGACTGTCCAAGGTCGTCAACGCCAGGAATCTGGCGCCGTCCAGCGGCATTCTCAGGATGCGCGGCGGATTCTCGTCGGCTCTCACGCTTACTGGCTCGCACGCCCTCGTGCGTCTGCGCGTGGCCTCAGCTTGGTTCCGACCTTCTACGCCAACGCCCCGACGGAAAGGCCCCTGCTCATACGCCCATCGCTCGGCCCCCCTTCCCTGCTGCACCAAAGGAGCCGCACCCAATTGATCCTGACTTTCGCAAAGGGGCGGCCGGTCACCTTGGTGCCCAGGGGCCGGCCCCTCGCCACGACCTCACCCGCTGGCGTCGCGGGGTCCTTCTGCGCCAGCGGCGTCCGCCTGACACTGCGAGATTCAGGTTGATGGCGAATGGCAGAGTCAACCCGTCAGGTATCCGCGGCAGAGTTGGCGCTGCTGGCGATTACCCAACCCACCCTGATGAAGGGGTACGGCGGGTCAGCCGGGTTTGGCGCAAGAGGCTGGATCCCGTATTGGGTCTCGGGACGGTGCTGGTATCCTCCTGCCGGACTACGGTCGGGCGGCTGCACACCGTCGGCGCGGTCGGGGGCCAAGGAGTCCGAGCCCGAGCCCGTAGAGCGGGGCTAGGGCAACATGACCGTTCATCGCGGGCACCCCGAGAGTCACCACAGCCGCCGCGATGAAGGCGGCGCGAACCCACCACGATTGCAGCGCAGCTGGTTCGCCCCAACGCCGGACGATGCGAGTGCGCACATGCGCTCCGACCGGAACGAAGGCCGTCCCTATGACCACGGCAAGCCACGAGATCACCAAGCGCACCCCAGAGCCACGATAGCAGCGCGCGGCCGGTCGGTCAAACGCCGCGAACGTCACTATGGTGCTCCCCGCGTCGTCTCGTCCCGGAACGCAACCCCGGTACCTTCAGGTCGCGGACGAGTTCGCAGTGCCGGGCTGCCGCGTGGCCACGCCACGTTCTCCCGCCGCCCGTGGTCGACACCCTGGCCGAACGCGGCCCGTCCCCCGGCAGCGTGCACGCGGTGCGCCGGGGTGGTCTGGGCGCTGCTGGTGGAGCGGCCGGCGGACCGGGTGGCGCGGTCGGGGCGGCGGCTCGCATCAGTCGCGGCGTTGCATGATGCGCCACATGGCAGCGATGTTCGGCAACCCGCGCCGGGGGGCGAGGCGCGGCTTGGACTGGCGGCGAGTTGATCCGGGCCTGGGCTGACTGGCCTCAGACTTCGACGCATTTGGTTTCTGGCGCGTCTCACCCGTTGTGCACGCCGGAGGTCCGCAGGTGGACCGAACCACTAGATATGGTGCCAATCGCGACGATGACGTGCTGCAGGTGGTATGGTGATCCGGCAGACCGCGTGCGGGATGCACAGTCTGCCAGCATTTGGGTGGTCCTTGGGGCTCAACGGTTTCCGGGCGGCGAACCGATGAGCCGAAGTCTGGGACTGCGGGTGTTGACAGCTGCGAGGCCATCGGGTATAATACAATCGATTGGATTTCTAATCGGGCACGTTCTAAGCTAGGCCCTCCTATTCGGGGCCTCTTTTTTCGGAGGCGCTTGCGTAGACAATTTGCCACTGTCTTGGGCGCTGGTTACGCCCTAGGCCGCGTGTGCCTCCTGAGATCGATCGAGATCTGCGCGATGCGGCGGAGCGCAGAATGCGCCGGGCCATGACGGAGGATGACCGACGCGCCCTTCGTCGATGGTTCTGGGATGGCATGAGGATTGTTGATGAGTCAGCCGCATCCATGGACTCATCTCCAGTGGCAGAACCCCCTACTTCGTCATCATTATAAGCAACTCCATTAGCGGGCGGCGGGGGGGCGGGGGCCGGGACGGTCAGGAGGGGGCGGGTGTGTTGCGGGGTTGGGTGTTCAGCAGACGTGAGGGATGGCGTGCCCACGATAGTGCTACTCGTGCACCCGATGCCGTTCATGCGCCTGACGGAACTCGCAGTAGGAGTCGAAGTCGCCAGTGGACCGTTTGAGCGCCGCTTCGACACTCGTGAGTTCCCAGCGCGCGCCCGAATCCGAGCGTGAAGGGGGCGAAGGCCTGGTCACGGGGGACCGCCCGGGCGTCCACCCCGAGGGTGGGGCCGCGGTGTCCTGACCGGGCAGCACGCGTGGGGGAGACAGAAGAGGGACGGGCCGTGGGTGGCGGCGTGGCGTTCCGCTTGGTGCTGGCCCATCTCTATCCGGACCTGCTCAATATCTACGGCGATCGCGGCAACGTGCTGGCGCTGGCGCGCCGCGCTGGCTGGCGTGGGATCGAGGTCGACGTCCGCCCGGTCGGGATCGGTGACGCCTTCGACCCCACGGGCGTAGACCTCGTCTGCGTGGGGGGCGGCGAGGACAGCAAGCAGGCCGCCGCCGCTGCGGACCTGGCGCGGCGGGGTGAGGCGCTGCGGGTGGCCGTCGAGGACGGCCTGCCCGTCCTGGCGGTCTGCGGTGGCTACCAACTCCTCGGCCACTACTACCAGCCCGCACGGGGCCCGCGCCTCCCGGGTGCGGCCGTGCTGGACGCGCACACCGTCGCCGGCGAGCGGCGGCTGGTGGGCAACGTGGTGTGCGAGAGCGCCATGGGCACCCTGGTGGGGTTTGAAAACCATAGCGGCCGGACCTTCCTCGGCCCGGGCTGCCAGCCCCTCGGGCGCGTGCGGCCGGGCGCGAGTGGCGGCAACAACGGCGAGGACGGTGGCGAGGGTGCCCTCTGGCACCGCTGCGTCGGTACCTACCTGCACGGCTCGCTCCTGCCGAAGAACCCGCATCTGGCCGACTTCCTGCTCCGGGCCGCGCTGGTCCGCCGCTACGGCGAGGAGGCCGCCGCCCAAGCGCTGCGCCCGCTGGATGACGCGGTCGAATGGACCGCGCACCGCGCGGCCGAGGGGCTCGCGCCCGCCCACCGCAGGTAAGGCCCGCGCGCCTGGGGCCTGTGCCTGGGGCGCAGCGAGCCCGGGTGCGGAACCGCTCCTGTGTGCGGCGTGCGCGCAGAGCATGCAGAACAACGAACCCGCGAGGGAGCAGGGATCCCCGGCCCCGACCCTCTGTGGAGGTGGCGACGCGGGCCACCGTGTACCGGGGCGTGGACGGCGGCACCTGGAACGAGCCGTGCCCGCCAGGCTGGGGCAGGCTGGAGACCGCTGCAGTCCCCTTCGACGCGGCAGCGGTCCAGCGGGCACCGCGGCACCATGCCGCCGAACACACCGCCTGCGAGGACTTCCTGACCGAGATCGCGGCGGCCGGCGTGACCGCGTACAACGTGCACATGCGGACCCGAACCTGCACTTACCGTAGTGGCCGGCCGCGCGAGGAGCACATGGAGTCCATCCCGGAGCCGGAGCCTGACCCCGCTGCGCCAGCCCCCTAAGATCGAGCCCGCGGCAAGCGGACGGCTGTGGTGCGCGCGCCGTCCGCTGAGGCCAGCTCTCGCGCCGTCGCGGCTGGCGTCCCGGCTGGCCGCCGCGCGACGAACGGGCCGCGGCTGTGGGCGTGCACTGCGGCCGGTTGCGCGCCCGCCAACCGCCGGTTGCCGCAGGGGCCCACGGTCGTTCCCGCGGGGACCAACCGGCGAGCGCCGACGCGCTCCCGCCATGGCAGCAAGCGCCTGGCCGCCAATCGCACGGGGCGGCGTGACGCACCCCCGAGAATCGGCCGGCCACCACGGGCGTCGCGGGTGAGCAGGATTCGGGAAGACCTGTGGAAAAGTGTGGGGTTCGTTCCTGTCCGGCGCCGGCAGACCGCGAGGCGGAGGAGGGGGCCCCCCTGACAGAGTTGTTGATGGTCGTCTCCGACCGACCCGGGTATACGCCTCACATCGCCCGGCTGGTGGCGATGATGACGTACGCCCGCCACAGCGTTCTGCAGGAGGTCGAGGGACTCACGGTGGCCCAACTCGACTACCTTCACGATGCCGAGAGCAACTCCATCGGCGCGTT
>JAJZZC010000237.1 GCA_021797775.1 Bacillota bacterium | reverse complement strand
TTGTAGGCGTCGGTGAGGTTGGTGGCGGCGAAACGGTCGGCCAGCGCGGTTTCGCGCAACAGACCGAAGAGCTTGCTGGCCAGGGTCGCCAACGCCACCACCAGCGCGGCCCGGCCCAGGACGCGCGCGCCGGCGGAAGGCGCCCGCGGTGCGGTGCGGTGGCCCGCGGCGGGCGTCTCCTGGCTCGGTGCCGGTAGGAATCCGGCGTCGGGGCCGGCCGGCGAGGCGAAGTCCGCTTGGACGGCCGGGACGGCCACGGGGGCGCGACGTTCGCCAGGGGCCTCCGGACCCTCCCCGCGAGCGGGTGGACCGATCGCCCGCCTCCGCTGGCTGTTCGGTGCCGGTGGCCGGTCCGGCGGCGTCAAGACATGCACCTCCAGCAGCTGGGCGGCCATCGCGGGCGTGTGCTGCGTACGCCCGGCGGAATGGCGCGTCGACTCAGGCCGCGGACCCGGGCCGTCCGCTCCCCGTCCGGCCGTCTCGCCCTCTGCACGCAGTCTTGCACAAACCGTGGTCTTTCCGGCTGGTCGGCGGCGGAACACGCGGCGCCGGCGGCGGTCGGAGCGGCGGCGCCAGCCTCCGCGTGTGCAGCTTTCCCCCGAATGATCGTCGTTGCCAGCGGCGTGGGGGAGGCGCGGGCAGGGTGCACCGACGGCGCCGCCTTTGCGGCACCATCCTGAGTCCCCTGCCCCGCCTGTGCGCCTTCCACTGGACCCTGGCGCGCGGGAAGGCGGGATGCGGCCGTAACGCCGTCGCAGGTCCTCCAGGATGCCCGCGACGGCCGTGCAAAAGTCGGTTTCGGCGCCGATTGCGATCTCGAAGAGATTGGGGGACAACGGTTTTGAGCACAAGAGCCCAAGTCCGGCGCAAACGGGGACTCTTGCGGCAGAGTGCTAGTACTGTTCTCCGCACTGGCAAAGCGCGGGCCGGGGCGGGGACTCGTGAAGCGGCGAACAGGTCCTGTCCGCCCGTTCACCCCCCCTTGAGGCCGCCCTGCCCACCGCTGAGCCGATGGTCCGGACCATCGCCGGCGCCAGCGGCTACCAGTGCGGAGGACAGTACTATCCGTTGGTGCGCGGTCGGCGCGCGGAGCCGCTGACGCCGGGAGACGTCGCCGCGGCCCTCGGGCTCGACACCGCGGGCCGCGGGCTGACCACGCCCCGCCAGCAACCGGTCCCACCACTGGCCAACGCCGTGCGGGGCCGGTCGCGGGGGCATCGGGTCGCGTGGGGCATCCGTCGTTGACCTGACGTCACCTTTGGCAGAACCGACCACAGAAGGTGCCCAGCGGGCGAGCCAGACAATGCGCAACCGCGGCTCCCCACGCCGCCTGGCACATCCGGCGCCGAGGTGTGCCGGCGTCACGCACTGGCGGGCCGAGATACCAGCATCTGAAGCCGTGCTTGCCACGCGGCCGCGGTCAGCGGCGCCTGAGCGGCATTCGCGATCACGCCCTGGGGGTTGACCAGGTAGCTGGAGTCCAGACTGGTCACGTGGTAGAGCCGTGTCAGGCGCTGGCCCTGATCCAGGACCGCCGGCCACGGGCCGCCGTAGTTCTTGGCGAACGTCGCCACCATCTGGGGCGTGTCCTGCTGTGGGTCGACATCCACGGTGATCATGCGCACCGCGTGCCCGTACCGATCATAGACCTGGCGCAGCTGGCTCTCGCCATAGGCGCAGCTGCTGCACCAGGCGGCAACGAAGTACAGGATGGTCGGCCTGCCCTCGGCCAGCGTGACCGTCTGTCCCTGGATGTCCTGGACCGCGAACGTCGGCGCCGTGTCTCCCACCGCCGTTCCCACCAGCCCGGTCGCCCGCACCGCCCCGTGGCCGCGGAATCCGAGCCAGCCGGCCACCAGGACGGCTGCGGTCGCCGTACCGGCGACCCACCAGCCGGACCGCGATCGACCGGCCCGGCCCCGATAGCCCTTGCTCCGCCCACCTTTCGCGGCCGGGTGCGCCCGGTTGCCCATCGTGTCCCCTCCCGGATGTCGTCGTCCTCGCGGTGCCGCCGATCTGCACCCCTGCTATCCCACAGGCGCCGCTCCGCCGCGCCCCGCGGCCCCATCCGCACGGACCAGGTGTCCGATTGCGGCCGCCAGGTCGGCCCCGCGCGATAACGTGGCCACCGTCACCGGATGGTGGTTGTGCGGATCGGCCAAGAGCCCCGCGCGCGCGGCGGCGACGACTTGCGCCAACGACGCGCGCGCAGGATCGAACCGTACCTGGAGGGCGGCCACCCCGTCCGCGGTGACGCCCCGCACCGACTCCACTCCGGCCACCTGCCGGAGGTACGCGGTCACCCGCGTTACGCAGTTCGCTCACGTGAAGCGGCTCGCTGCCAACAGCGCCTCGCCGCTTCCCGCGGGTTCACCGACCAGCACCCCGCCCGCCGCCGTGGCGACGCGACCCGTCGCCAGCGGGAATGCTCACGGACGCGGGCCGGTCACGGCCGTGCGGTCGGCAACTCTGCCGCCCGCCCAAAAGGCGCCCGCTGCAAGCCCCGCCACCAGCAGGCCGCCACCGACCCATGCCCTCCAGCTCCGCATCCGGCCACCTCCACTATGAAGCATAGTGCTCTGCTGTGGAGTATAGTCAGGGGGGCGAGTGCTCGCAAGCGCCGGGCCGTGGCCGGGGGTGATGGGGATGGCGGGGCGTCCGTCGGTGCATGCCTTCCGCCTGAAGGAACGCGGCATGGAACGCGTGCTCGGGGGCATCGAGGCCGCGGTGATGGAGATCTGTTGGGCACGCGCGGCTGCCCTCAGCATTGCCGAGGTGCGGGCGGCGCTCGCTCCCGAACGCCCCCTGTCGTTCAACGCCGTGATGACGGTGATGAACAATCTGGTGGCCAAGGGGTGCCTCGACCGCACTCGTGCGGAAAACGACCGCTCATACCGCTACAGGGCCGCCGTCAGTCGCGAGGCCTTCGTCGGGCAGGTGACGCGCGAGGTCGCCCAGGGCCTGGTGCGGGATTTTGGACCGCTGGCGGTGATCCAGTTCCTGGACGTTCTGCGCGAGGAGGACCCGGCCGCCCTTGGACGGTTGCGCGAGCTTCTGACCGCGGGGGTGGACGGCGCCGATGGGGACCAGTGAAGCTTACCGCGTGATGCGCCGCCGCGCGGACGCGAGTTGGCGGTGGCTCGCCGCGGGTGCCGGGAGCGCCCTGGCCGGGGCTGCGGCGGCCGGTATGGCGGCGCGCCATCTGCCGGTGTGCTTCTGGGTCCTGCATGTGCTGGGGACCGTCGGGCAGACCGCGGTGGCCTGTTGGGGACTGCGCCTGACGACGGGTATCTGCCTCGGGGTCGCGTGCGTCACCGGGTTGGTCCTCGGCGGGCAGTGGCTGCGCACGGCCTCGGCCCGTGCCCTGCGCTTCCAAACGCAACCCCTGCCCGCCGCCCTCGCGGAGACGGCCGCGGCGCTGGGGCTGGCCGGCCGTCTGGCCGTCGCGACTGACGAGCCGCCCTGGGCGTTGACCCGTGGCTTCCTGCGGCCGGCCGTCGTTGTCTCCAGCGGCCTGCTGGCAGCGATGGAGGCCTCCGAGTTGAAGGCGGTGCTCGCCCACGAATCGCACCACATGCTGCGCCGCGACCCGCTGCGGCTATGGGTGGCGCGCGCCGCGTGCGCCGCCTTCCTCTGGCTCCCCCCGGCACGCCGGATACTGCAGGCCTTCTCCCTGGCCAGTGAACTTGCCTCTGACGCGTTCGCCATGGAGCGAGCCGGAAAACGGCCCCTGGCCTCGGCGCTCCACAAGCTCGCCTCCATGCCTGAGCGCGTTGCCCCGACGACAGTGGTCTCGGTTGGCATGCTGGGGACGGCTTGGTCCGGCGGATTGGCGCCACGCGTGGCGCAGATCGGTACCTTCCCCGAAGCGCCCCCGCCCGCGGAGGACCAGTGGCGCCTGCGCGGGACGGGCTGGGCGATCCTCGGTTGCGCGGCGGCATGGTCTTTGCTGGTCGTGTGCGCGGCATCGCTGGCCCTGCGCTGAGATGACCTGGCGGGAGGGGGCGTCAGGCCCCCGAGCGCCAAGCGCCCCCGTCTGCTGTCCCCGCGAAGCACGCGGCGGCGGCAGCAAGCATGAGGCGCCGCCGCCACCGCTCGGTTGCCGGCGTGTTCCCGGGGGTGGTGAGGCCCGCCATGCTTCAGCCCGGAACGGGCAGTCAAACGCGGGCGGACGGTCCGGCGCCGCGCACCGGGGGCACCGCGCCAGACCGTCACACGGCGCGCAGGGCGCCAGGCCCCAGCAGCCAATAGTACACAAGGTAGAGGCCCACGGCGCCCAGCACCACGGCGCTGGCCCTCTGCACCACCGGCATCCAGGTAGCGAGGCGCACCGACAGCACCTCCCGCGAACCCACCGCCGCAGTCGACAATGCCGTGGCCACCAGCCCCATGCCGCCGGCATAGGCTAGGAAGGCCACCGCTCCGCCCAGGGCCGAGGCGCTGCTGGCGGTGCCGGCGACCAACGCCAGAAACAGGGGGAGTGTGCAGCCCAGGGAAGCGACCGCGTAGGCCAGGCCATAGACGTACACCGCCACCAGACCACGCCGCGGCCCGGCCTGGCCGATCGCTCCGGCCAGTCGGTCGGCGCCGCCCAGCCCAGGCAGTGACCGGCCCAGGCCCTGCCAGACGCCGGCGGCCACCAGGGCGAGGCCGATGAGCACCGTGGCCCAGCGGAGCCAGCCGTCAAGGATCTGGCCCAAACCCGTGCCGAGCAGGCCAAGCAGTGAGAAGACCGTGAGAAACCCTGCCGTCATGACCAGACCGGCCCAGATGCCGCTCCAGGCGGGCGGCCGGTTCTGGCCGGTGCCCTGCCCGAGGAGGAAGGCCAGGTAGCCCGGCAGCATCGCCACCCCGCAGGGATTGAACGCGGCCGCCGCACCCGCCGCAAAGAGCAGTCCCGCAGGCACGCCGCTCACGAACCCACCGCCGTCCGGGTCGCCTCCACCATCAGGCGCTCACCGCACCGCTGCCGCCGGAATTCCGCAGGGCCTTCTGCAGGGCGGCCGTAAGCTGTCGGGGCGAGAGGCCCGTGTCCGAATGGGCGACGATCTGACCCCGGGCGTTCAGCACGTACATCGTGTCCAGGGCGCTGATGTGATAGAGGGCCAGGAGATTCGTGCCCTGGGCCAGCACGGCGGGCCAGGATGCCCCGAGTTGCTGTGCAAAGCTCAACACGGCCGCCTTGGTGTCACCCGGGGTGACATCCACTGTGACGAACTCCGTTTGGTGGCCATATTTCGGATAGACCTGCGCCATCTGCTGCTCGCTGACGGCGCAACTGGCGCAGCCGCTGGCCGCGCCGAACAGCAGGACCACCGGCTTGCCGGCGGGGACGGAGACGGTCTGTCCCTGCACGTCGCGCACATGGAAGGCCGGCGCCGTCTGCAGCGGCACGGCGGCATCCACGGTGGTCGTCGTCGCGGGCCGGGAGGCACAGCCGGCCAGCAGGGCACCAAGTGCCAATAATCCCACGACAGAAACCGACAACCTGGAGCGCACCCGCGCACTCAACCCGCCCCACCCTTTCGCCAGGCGGCCTGCGGGTGATGCCGGCGGCCGTGCCCGGTATCGGCGCGGCGCCGCGCCCGCCAGAGCAGAAGGAGCATGCCGGCGGCCGCCAGCAGCGCCAGCCCCCCGTAGCCCCGGACCCAGGCGGTTGCCGCCGCGAGACCGGCGCCGACCGCGGCCAGGAGCAGGGGGCCACCGCAGCACAGCGCCACGGCGGGAATCGCGAGCAGGAGCGTCCACCAGGGCAAGCCACCCGATTCCGGTTGCTGTCCGGGGCCCTCCCGGTTCATCCGCTGCATCCCTCCTCATTGACCGGTCGAGATTGACCGCTCGAGCCGGTCATCGACCGCCCCTACACACTAAGCCAGTTAGTTCTTTCGTGGCAAGTGCGTCCTGGTGGGTTCTGCGGGGGCGCCATCATCCTGTGAGCGCGCCCACATGTTGTGGGGGTGCTACTGACCACGCGAATTCAGAGCGAACACCGGCAGTCCTGACCACGCTATTTGAGACGCGCGCCGGCCGACTTGCGGAGCCCTCTCGCAAGTTTCTCGCCTATGCTCGACCGCGCTCCTCCGGGCACAGACTTGCTCCCGTTTTCAACGTCCGGGCCTCCCCGCGTTGCTGAGAGCGGAGCGGAACTGTCCGCCGTTGTGGCTGTCCGTGATAAGCCAGTAGGGGACCACTTGATCATCGAGAAGGGGACCATCCAGGCGGTCGGTCGGCAGGGGCCCGTACAAGGGGGTGGAGTTCCCGTGACGCCCGGCCGTCCGGGCTTACTACGTGCGCTGCCGTGCCCGGGCGGGGATCGACGCCACAAGAGCGCTGCTGAAGCAACGGGGGTGCGTGTCGGTGGCAACAGGCGCTTGCAGACAGAGGGCCGCGGGCGGACCGCCCGCGGCTGCCTCTGGGAGTGCGGCGGGCGCGCGGTCCACCCGCTTCGGCAGGCGTCCCGCGCTCGCGGCGGCGGGGAGGGGCGCCCTGGCCATGCTGGGTGCCGCGCTGGTGGGGTGCGCGCGCCAGGGCTCAGCCCGACCGACGCTCGCCAACTCGAGCATCCACCTGGTCTGGGCCGCGTCGTGGCAGGGCGCGGGGTCGTACGCGAGCAGGTTTCCGTCCTTGGTTCAGCCCGCGGTGCAGCACTGGGAGTCCCAGAATCGAGGTGTTCGGCTAAAGATTATTCCGGGAAGCGGCTCCAATGGTAGCAACCTGGGGCAAACGGGAACGATCAGCGCCATTTTGGCCGGGGACGGCCCAGACGTGTTCACCGGCTGCTGCACAGATGTGGCCGCATTCGACCAGGCGGACATGATGCTTCCTTTGGATGCGCTGCTCCAACGCGACAATGTGCGTACCGATATCTGGGCGGCACCTCATGTCGCCCTGCGCCGCTCCAGGCGAATGCCCTGATCGCAACGACTATCGGGCAATTGAACGCCCGGAAGGCAGAGGTCCGCCCAGCTTTGGTCCAGTTGAACCGACAACTTATGGCTCTGGAAGCGGCAAGCAAAGGGGAAGTCCCGGAGACGCTGAGTCAGAGGGTCGCGCAGGTACGCACCCAGCGAGAGCGTTTGCAGCGTATGTTCCAACAGTGACAGCAGTTGCCGCATGCGGCAGAAACCCGCGAAGGTTCGCCGGGGGGCGTGCGGGACGAC
The DNA here is from genome assembly GCA_021797775.1 of Bacillota bacterium. Classification (GTDB taxonomy): domain Bacteria; phylum Bacillota; class Sulfobacillia; order RBS10-35; family JAJYVN01; genus JAJZZC01. The sequence goes on along the minus strand of JAJZZC010000237.1, from coordinate 466 downwards.
CAGTGGTGAACGACGCGGTCGTGGATCTCCCAGGTCGCCGCAGCGCCGCATGCCCCCAAGGCGCGCCTCGGCGGTGCTGGCGTTTCCCACGGGGTCGCTTGGGGGATCCGGACCGTTTTCCCCCGACGCATTCAAGATCATAGCCCGCGCCAAGGCCGACTTTTGCGGCTATGTCCCAGTACTGGCCTCCGCACTGGTAGCAGTTGGCTCCGGAGACGGTCCGGAACATCTGCTCAGCGGTCGGCAAGGCGGCCCTAAAGGGTGTGACCGTACCGGCAGGCCCGGTTCGCCGCTTGATGAGTCCCCACCCCGGCCCAGGCCTTGCCAGTGCGGAGGACAGTACCAGTGGTGCGTCCATCAAGTTCCGACCGTCGCCAGCGGAACGGCACCGTCTCAGGGTGGCGGTCAGCGGGAGCGGCCACCACGGCCCAGGTGGAGGGCGTGGTATCCGCCATTGATGCCAGGG
>JAJZZC010000236.1 GCA_021797775.1 Bacillota bacterium | reverse complement strand
GCCAGTGGCCCCCGTGACCCCACGGGCGGCGCGGCCGCATCCAGGCGCCGAACCCGTGCGCAGCAAGCGGTGGCAGGCGCGAGCGGACCGGCGTACCGCTCCGAAGTCACCCCCGCTCGTGGCGCCGCCTGGGCGAAGGCCCCCCCGCTGGAATGACACCCCTCAGCGCGCGCTACGCCGCGTGCAGGAATGCGGTCGCGGACGTGGAAACCTGCGCATCAGTACGCCTGTTCGGTGGTGGCGCGCATGCGCCTGTTCGTCGCGGTACCGCTGGCCCCGGAAGCGTCCCGCGCCCTGGATCCGCCGGTGGCCGCGCTGTCCCGCGCGCTCTGGCGGCCGATGGCGGCGCATAGCCGCCACCTTACGCTGCGCTTCCTGGGGGAGCGGACGGCCGAAGAGGCCGTCGCGCTGCCGCGCGCGTTGGGCGCGGCTCTGGCCGGTGGTGGCGCGTTCGACGTCGAACTGCGCGGCCTGGGGGTATTCCCGGACTCTGGCCGCCCGTTGGTGTTGTGGGCGGGGTGTGGTCCAGGCGCAGAGCGCCTGGATGCCCTGGCACACCTGGTGGAGGGCGCGTGCCAGGCCGCCGGGCTGCCCGCGGCCGACAGGCCGTTCTCTCCCCATCTGACGCTGGCCAGGCGCCGGGACCGGAACGGGGGCGACGGGGGGGTGCCCGCTGTCTTGCGCGCGTGGGGGGACGCGCGCTGGGGCGTCCTGCGCGTGTCGCGTGTCGCCCTGCTGCGCTCGGAGCTCCTCGGCGACGGGCCGCGCTACACCACGGTGGGCGAGTGGGCGCTTGCCGGTCGGCGTGACCGAACGATACCATAAACTGGGCGGGCATCCGGATGGCGCGGACGCGGAAGGGTGTGGGCGGATCGTGGAGCGGGACAAGGCCCTGGAGGCGGCGCTGGCCCAAATCGAACGACAATTCGGCAAGGGATCGATCATGAAGCTGGGTGAGGCCAGCGCCCGGATGCAGGTAGAGACGATCCCCTCTGGATCGCTGGCCCTGGACGTCGCCCTGGGGGTCGGCGGCCTGCCGCGCGCCCGTGTGATCGAGATCTACGGCCACGAGTCCAGCGGCAAGACGACCCTCGCCCAGCACGCCATGGCCTCAGCGCAGCACCTCGGCGGCGTCGCGGCGATGATCGACGCGGAGCACGCCCTCGACCCCAACTACGCAGGACGGCTGGGTGTGGATGTGGAGAACCTGCTCATCTCCCAGCCGGACACGGGCGAGCAGGCGATGGAGATCGCCGAGGCACTGGTGCGCTCCGGGGCCGTGGACGTCATTGTGGTCGACTCCGTGGCCGCGCTGGTCCCGCGGGCGGAGATCGAGGGGGAGATGGGCGACTCCCACGTCGGCCTGCAGGCCCGCCTGATGTCGCAGGCCCTGCGCAAGCTGGTGGGCGCCGTGAGCAAGTCCAAGACCTGCCTGATCTTCACCAACCAGATCCGTGAGAAGATCGGGGTGATGTTCGGCAACCCCGAGACGACCCCCGGGGGCCGTGCCCTTAAGTTCTATTCCTCGGTGCGTATCGAGGTACGGCGCATCGAAACGTTGAAGCAAGGGCAGGAGACGACCGGCATCCGCGTGCGGGCGAAGGTGGTGAAGAACAAGGTGGCACCACCCTTCCGTCAGGCGGAGTTCGACATCCTCTACGGCAGCGGTATCTCGCGCGAGGGTGACCTACTGGACATCGGCGCCGAGCTAGCCATCGTCTCCCGCAGCGGGACCTGGTACAGCTACGGCAACGAGCGCTTGGGCCAGGGGCGCGAGAACGCGCGCGAGTTCCTGCGCAGCCACGCGGAGGTCGCCTCCGCCATTGAGGGCCGCGTGCGCGAGGCGCTTCAGGGCGGCCAGCTTAAGGCGGTCGGCTCGGCGGACGACGGCGACTGATGGCGCGGGTGGCGGCCCGTCGCGGCGGCGTGTTCGGGTGCGTTCTGGCGGTGGGGCGGTGCCGTGGCGGCGCGGCGTGCCGTGGCGGTCACCGCAGGAAACGTCGCCTCACGTGGCGAAGCGTGGGCGCCGGCACGCACCCCCGTACCGTGAAAACCTGTGTTTTGGCGGCTGCGCCGGTGAAGAAGCGTCCGGCACGTAAGAATACAGACGCTCGAACAGGTCCGGGGCTGGGCTCGTCGCCGGGAGTTCCCCGGAGACACTAAGAGCCTGTGGAGGAGCCGGTAAGCCCCGCTTCCGCGGGCTCGCTCTCGTGAAGCAGGAAGCGTCGAGCAGGAAACCGGCCGCTCCGGCGGTCGGGAACGACATGCCGCGAGACGCGGAACGGTTGCACGGCTCTGCGCTCAACGGGATCCGTCGGCCGCCACGTGCGCCAGGACTTGCTCGCGGCATGGGGCATTGCCAACGCCCGCGGCCCGCAAGGCCAGTCGGCGGGTCGGGGGCGGCCTGAGCGCGGGACCGGAGCGATCGCAGGGAGGGGAGCGTTCTCCGTGGGCCAGAAGCGGATGCCGGACCCGGCGCTGCCCGCGGCCGTGCAGGCCGTGCCCGATCCCGCGCGGCAATGTGTGCGCATCCGCCTTGACGGGGCGCTGCTCGGCCGGGTCGACGCCGAGGCTTGGCGGGCGCTGGCGCTGGACGGGGTGGGCCGGGTGGATGCGGAGACCTGGCCGATGCTGCGGGCCGCGCTGCAGCGGCGGGCGGCGGTCGACCATGGCCTGCGCCTGCTGGCGACCCGGGACCGGTCCCGTCGTGAGTTGGAGCGGCGTCTCGCCGTCGCCCACGGCGCCGCCGCTACCGCCGCCGCGCTGGACCGCCTCGCGCCGTATATCGATGACGAGCGGTTCGCACGCGCCTGGGTGGAGGCCCGCCAACGCCGGGGGCCCTTGGGTCCGGCGGCACTCCTGGCTGGTCTCAGCCGGCAGGGGGTTGCCCGGGACCTGGCGCGCCGCGCGGTGGCCGAGCGGCTGACCGCTGGGCCTGCCGCCAGCGCGGCTCCCGATGCGGAGTCCCAGGCCGAGGCCTGCATGCGGGCGGCGGAGGCACGCCTACGGCGGACAGGGGATGCCCGGGCGCCGCGTGACCGGGCGCGCCTGCAGGCGTTCCTGGCCCGGCGCGGGTTTGACCAGGCGGTCATCACCTCCGTGCTCCGCTCCCTGCTGGGTGAGGGAGGGCTCGCCGACGCTCGGTCGCACGGCGGAGCGTCGGCCCGCCCCCACGCCGGTGGCGTTGACAGGGACTCTGGTATCTCGCTACACTCTCCATGATCACGGTACCCTTCGGCGCTCATCGCTTGGCATGTGCGGCCCTCGGTGTGGGGGTGCATGCGGGGGCGAACAAGGCCGGGTCTGTTAGCGCGAGCCGGGCCGCTTGGCCGGGCTTCGTTTTTTCGCAGTGCTTTTTCTGCAAGTGGCAACGACGGGTCGCGACGGCGGCGATGTAACGGGGCGAAGGCAGGTAGATCGGCAGAGTTACGCGTAACTGTCGCTCCCGCCGCAGCGTGGGGGTGAAGGGCAACTGAATGCGTGGATCACGGGATCGGTCGCCCTGGTCGCGCTGGCGGTCGGGGTACCGGTCGGTTATTTCTTCCGCCGCGCCGCGGCGGAGGCGGTGCTCGGGTCGGCTGAGGCCGAGGCTCGGCGCCGGATCGACGCTGCCGGCCATGAGGCGGAGGCTCGGCAGCGCGAACTGCTGGTCGTGGCGCGCGAGGAGGCGCAGCGGCTGCGCGCCGAGGCAGAGCAGGAGGTGCGCGAGCAGCGGGCCGAGGTGCAGCGCGTGGAGAAGCGGGTGCTACAGCGCGAGGAGACGCTGGATAGGAAGCTGGAGGTGCTCGACGAGCGCGAACGCTCGCTGCGTGGCAAGGAGGACGCGTTGGAGCGCCAGCGCGCCGAGATGGAGGCCTTGAAGCTCGAGCAGCAACGGGAATTGCAGCGCGTGGCCGGATTGAGCCGCGAGGACGCGCGTGGCCTGCTGCTGGCCGCGGTGCGCGAGGAGAGCCGGCGCGAGGCGGCGCAGATCATGCGCGATGCGGAGATGGAAGCGCGGACCAGCGGGGAGAAGCGGGCTCGCGAGATCATCACCCAAGCGCTCGAGCGCTGCGCGACCGACCACGCCTCCGAGAGCACAGTCTCGGTTGTGGAGTTGCCATCCGATGACATGAAGGGCCGGATCATCGGCCGGGAGGGGCGCAACATCCGCACCTTCGAGGCCCTGACCGGCGTGGACCTCATCATCGACGACACGCCGGAGGCCGTGGTGATCTCGGCCTTCGACCCGGTGCGGCGCGAAAAGGCCAAGTTGACCCTGCAGAAGCTCATCCTGGACGGACGCATACACCCCGCACGCATCGAGGAGATGTTCGCCAAGGCAGAGCGCGAGATCGAGGACGAAATGCGCGAGGAAGGCGCGCGCGGCTGTGAGGGCGCCGGCGTTTTCGGCCTGCACCCCGAGCTGGTGCGGCTGATGGGCCGGCTCAAGTTCCGCACCTCATACGGACAGAACGTGCTCAAGCACAGCGTCGAGGTGGCCCACCTCGCGGCGCTGATGGCTACGGAACTCGGCGCCGACGTCGGCGTCGCGCGGCGGGCGGGGCTGGTGCACGACATCGGCAAGGCCCTCGACCACGACGTCGAGGGCACACACGTGGCCATCGGCATGGAGTTGCTCCAGCGCTACAACGAGCCGGAGGACGTCGTGCACGCCATGAGCACGCACCACGGCGACTTCGAGGCGCACTCCGTGGAGGCCGTGCTCGTGACCGCCGCGGACAAGCTGTCGGCCTCGCGCCCGGGCGCGAGGCGCGAGACGCTGGAGGCCTACATCGAGCGCTTGCGCAAGCTGGAGGAGATCGCTGACTCGTTCCAGGGGGTGGAGCGCTCCTTCGCCATCTCGGCGGGTCGCGAGGTGCGCATCATGGTCAAGCCCGACCAAGTGGACGACCTGGAGGCATACCGCCTGGCGAAGGAGATCTGTCGGCGCATCGAGGACGAGATGCGCTACCCGGGGCAGATCAAGGTGACCCTGATCCGCGAAACGCGGGCGGTGGAATACGCCAAGTAGGGGTGGGCCGGGCGGCCGGTGAGCCCGGGGCGGCCGGCCCACACCCCGGGGCCAAGGGGGCGATGGGCGTTGCGGCTGCTGTTCGTCGCCGACCTGGTGGGCAAGCCCGGGCGGCGGATCCTGCGCGAGTCGCTGCCTGGCCTGCGGCGCACGCATCGAGTGGACTTCGTCGTGGTGAACGGGGAAAACGCCGCGGGCGGCAACGGCCTGACGCCAGCCGTCGCGCAGGAGCTCTTCGCGCTGGACGTGGACGTGATCACACTCGGCAACCACGCCTGGGACAAGCGGGACCTGGCGCCCGCCATCGACGGCTTTCCCCGCCTGCTGCGCCCAGCCAACTACCCGCCAGGGGTGCCTGGGCGCGGCGGCCTCGTGGCGCCGGCGCGCGACGGGACCCGTGTGGCCGTGATCAACGTCATGGGCCGCGTGTTCGCGGGCGCGCACCTCGACTGCCCGTTCCGCGCTGTGGAGCACGAACTGGAGGAGGTGCGGGGCCAGGCCGACGCCGTGCTGGTGGACTTCCACGCGGAGGCGACATCGGAGAAGGTTTGCATGGGATGGTTCCTGGACGGGCGGGTCAGCGCCGTCTTGGGTACCCATACGCACATCCAGACGGCGGACGCCACGGTGCTCCCGGGAGGCTCGGCCTACATCACCGACGCAGGCATGACCGGGCCCTGGCTCTCCTCCCTCGGTGTAGAGCGTGAGCCTGCCATCGCGCGCTTCCTCACGCAGATGCCGGTCCGCTTCGACGTCGCGCCTGGCCCCTGCCAGTTCAACGGCGTCCTCGTGGACGTCGATCCCGCGACGGGACGGGCCACGGCCATCGAGGCCCTCGCCTGGCGCGAGCCGGCTGTGGACGGCGGGGAGGGCGCCGCGTTTGCCCTGGCCACCCCCAGGGGCTTCGCCTGAGTCCGAGTCCCGCTTGCCGGCGCGCCAGCGCCACGCGGCCGGCAAACGCGGGCGTGATCCTCGCCGGGTAGTAGTCAGCGGCGCAGACACCCATGACCGGAGGTGTATCCGGCGGCCTGTGTCCGGGGGCATCCGCGGGACGGGCCGGGGGAGGGGGGCGGTGCGCGTGCCGGTCGTGCGTGGGGCCACCACCGGGGCACGACACCGGGGTGGGCGGTGCGCCTCAGGGCGCCCTCCCCGACGCCCAGGGGGCGCGCGGCGTAGAGGGCGCCGGCCTCCCATGCGCGCTGCTGAGGGCCGTCCGCCTGAGGTGGGACGCTGCGGCGAGGCCGCGGGGCTGCCCCTGCGCCGCGGGGGGCGAGCGTTCGCCCGGGTGCCGTGGGTGAGCAGGGATCAGGCGGACCGGCCCCATGACTTCACCAGGGCGGCGGCGTCACAGGGCTGCAGCCGGGGAGGCGATGGGCATGGACGTAGTGGCGAGGGCAGCGGACCTGCATCGGCGCGTGGTGGTGTTCGACGCCCATGTGGACACGGTGCTGGAGTTGGGGCCCGGCGGCCGGTCGTTCTTGGAGCGTGGCGAGCACGGGCACGTCGACCTGCCGCGGCTGCGCGAGGGTGGCGTGGGCGTGCAGGTGTTCGCCCTGTTCATCGAGCCGCGGTATAAGCCAGAGCGGGGGCTGCAGCGGGTGCTCGAGCTCTGGGACCGGTTGACGGGGGCCCTGGCGGCGGCGGGTGAAGCGGTGCGCGTCTGTCGTACGGTCGCCGACCTGGACGCAGCCACGGCCGAGGGTCAAATCGCGGCGATCCTCTCCGTGGAGGGCGGCGAGGCCATCGGCACGGAACTCGCGGCGCTGCGCGCGTTGCATGCGCTGGGGGTACGGGCCATGGGGCTTACCTGGAACGAGCGCAACGCCATCGCCGACGGGGCCGGCGAGGACCGCGCCCAGGGCGGCCTAACGGGATTCGGCCGCGAAGTGGTGGCGGAGATGAACCGCCTCGGCATGGTCATCGACGTTTCGCACCTCTGCGAACGCAGCTTCTGGGACGTGCTGGCCACGAGCCGTGGCCCGGTTATCGCCTCACACAGCAACGTGCGCGCCCTCTGCGACCATCCGCGCAACCTGCGGGACGCGCAGATCGTGGCCTTGGCCCGCACCGGCGGGGTCATGGGCATGAACTTTTATGCACGCTTCCTCCACGCGGACCCGGCTAAGGCGGACGTCGAGCGGCTGTGTGACCACGTGGATCACATCGCTGCCTTGGTCGGTCCTGAGCACGTGGGCCTCGGCTCCGATTTCGACGGGATCGGCGAGACGCCACGGGGGTTGGAGGACGTCTCGCGCCTGCCGGCCGTCACCGAAGCCCTGCTGCGCCGCGGGTATACCGACGCGCAGGTCGCCATGGTCCTCGGGCAGAACTTCCTGCGTGTGTTCCGCGCGGTGTGGGGACAGGGGGAGGCCGCACTGCGCCGGGCGTGAGGGCCCGCGTGCGGACGGGGACCCGCCCGCATCGCGGGCGCGCGGTGCGTCCGCCGCGGGGTCCCGCTGGTGCGGGCGCGGAGACCGTCGCGGTTGCCTCTGCGGGGGCCTGAGGGGTTCCCAACTGCTACCGTAAAGGTTGCCTTCTGTCCACTCTTGTGCTATAGTATCTCCAGTAGTCGGCGAAAACCAAGCCGGCCACCGCTGCTTGAAATACCTACGCTTTGGCGGCTGTGTCG
>JAJZZC010000235.1 GCA_021797775.1 Bacillota bacterium | reverse complement strand
GACACAGCCGCCAAAGCGTAGGTATTTCAAGCAGCGGTGGCCGGCTTGGTTTTCGCCGACTACTGGAGATACTATAGCACAAGAGTGGACAGAAGGCAACCTTTACGGTAGCAGTTGGGAACCCCTGGATTCAGCCATCGGCAACGCCGCGCCCTCCCTCCCTTGCGCGCGCGTGGGACGCACCCGGCACCGCGGGCGACTGCGACCGGTTCGCCGCTGCTCCCGCCCAAGGCGCGGGCAGCGCAGAGGGATGCCCCCGCCCCCGGAGGGCCACGGCGGGGAGGTGGCGCCCAGGGCACACGGTCCGCGTGCAGCTCACGCCCCCGTTGGCGGTCGTGCCCGCCCCGCGAGTGGCGCGCTGGGTCACCCCAGGGCCTGCTCGAGGTCAGCGACGAGGTCGTCCGGGTGCTCCAGCCCCACCGATAGCCGCAACAGGTTCTCCGGGGTGGTGCTCTCGGGGCCCTCGATCGATCGGCGGTGCTCGATCAGGCTCTCGGTGCCGCCAAAGCTGGTGGCGCGCGTGATCAGCCGCACCCCGGCCGCGACGCGCCGGGCGGCGTCCGCACCGCCGCGCACCTGAAAGGACAGCATGCCGCCGCCGCCCGCCATCTGCCGCGCCGCCAGGGCGTGCCCGGGATGCCCCGGCAACCCCGGGTACAGGACCCGCTCGACCGCCGGATGCCGCGCCAGGAAGGCGGCCACCACGCCCGCGTGCTCCGTGTGCGCGCGCATGCGGTAAGGCAGCGTGCGCAGGCCGCGCAGGATGAGCCAGCAGTCGAAGGGCGCGGGCACGGCGCCACCCATCCCCTGCAGCCGGCGCAGGCGCTGGAAGAACCCGCCCTCCTCGCGCGCGACCACGATCCCGGCGACCGCGTCGGAGTGCCCGCCCAGGTACTTGGCGGCGGCGTGCACCACCAGATCCGCCCCCCACGCCAGCGGCCGTTGCAGGACGGGCGTCGCGAAGGTGTTGTCGCAGCAGAGCAGGGCGCTGGCCGCGTGCGCCACACGCGCGAGCGCCGCGATGTCGGTGACCTGCAGCAGGGGGTTGCCCGGTGTCTCCACCCAGAAGAGGCGCGTCTCGGGCCGCATGGCCGCCTCCACGGCGGCCGTGTCCGTCATGTCGACGAACGTCGCCCGCAACCCCCAGGGACCGAAGGCCTCGCGCAAGAGGCGGGCGGTGCCGTGATAGACGTCGTCCGGCGCCAGGACGTGGTCGCCCGGCGCCAGGCACTGCAGCACCGCGGCCGTCGCGGCCGAGCCGCTGGCGAACGCCGCCGCCGCCGCCCCGCCCTCGAGCGCACCCAGACACCCCTCCAGCGCCGTGCGGTTCGGGTTGCCGCCGCGGCTGTAGACGTAGCCGTGCGGATAGGTGCCGTCCGGGGCGCGCTCAAAGGTCGTCGAGAGCGCGATGGGGGGCGTCACCGCCCCCGACGCGGGATCCACCGCGTGCCCCGCGTGCACTGCCAGCGTCTCGATGCGCACACCCGCCACCACCCTTCGGGGGGATCCTGGGACCCGTTTCCCTATGGGGACAAACGCCGGTTACCGATGCTGACACGGCAGGGGCGCCGCGCCGGCGCGCGCCAGGGCCGGGGGGCACGATGTCCGCGCAGGACGCCGCTGCCTCACGGGAACGGCGCACGGCGTGGGTCCCCGGGCCTCCGCCATCTGCTGGCCCGGACCGCGAGCCGCGCGCTGGGAGGCGGCAACAGCCTGCCACCCGACCGTCCGCGGGTCCGCTGGGCGCCGCTTCGCGGCGGGGACCTCACACGCCCCGCCAGGGAACGGAGTGGGTCGCCCACCATAGAGACGGAACGAACGCCAACATCGCGGAGGCGGCAGCGGCGCGGCCTATCGCTCTTGCGCCGCCGCCCGGTTGCACAATCGGATCCGCTCTGCCCGCCACGTCCACACCTCGGTCCTGCTCTGCCGGCGCCAGCCGTCGTTCCTTCGCGCCGGCTTGAGCACCGACCGATTCACCCTGATTTTCGCAAAGGGTTTGCCCGTCGCCTTGGCGCCCAGGGGCCAGCCACTCGCCACGACCGCACCCGCTCGTACGCGGGGTCCTTCTCGGACAGCGGCGCCCGCCTGACACTGCGAGATTCAGGTTCACTCTCCTCTGGCTCGCCCCCGGGGGCCCGGGCCATCCTGGCACCCCGCCCATCGCCCCCCGGCACGCTCCCGCGCCGCTCCGCCCCGCGGGCGGCAGGAGTGCCGCACCCGCGTGCGAACGCCCGGATCGGCGCGTTTCGGCGGACAGCCGAGCGCAGCGAAGGGGGCGCCGTCCTTGCCCGAGACACAGGCCGAGGTCCGGGTCGGCATCATCGGTTCCGGCGGCATCGCGGGTCTGCACGCCGATTACTACAAGCGCATCCCGTACGTCCGGGTGGTCGCCGTGGCCGACGTCGTGCCCGGCCGGGCCGAGTCCTTCATCCAGCGCTATGGCTTCACCGGCGCCCAGGCGTACACCGACTACCGCGACATGCTGGCGCGCGAGCACGAGATGGTCGGTGTCAGCGTCTGCACCTTCAACCAGGCGCACCACCGGCCGACGATCGACGCACTGGACGCCGGCAAGCACGTCCTGGTGGAGAAGCCCATGTCCGTCACGCTGGAGCAGGGGCTCGACATGGTGCGCGCCGCGCGGCGCAGCGGGCACATGCTCTACGTAGGCTTCCAGAGCCGCTTCGAGGCCGGGGTGATGACGGCGCGGCGCATCGTGGCCTCGGGCCGGCTCGGCAAGGTGTATTACGCCGAGACCGGCGGCGGCCGGCGCAAGGGGATCCCCGGCGGCACCTTCACGCGCCAGGAGAGCGCGGGCGGCGGCGCCATCCTGGACATCGGCTGCTACTCGCTGGACACCGCCATGCACGTCATGGGCAATCCGCGGCCCCTCACCGTCTCCGCGTACACCGGCAACCACTTCGGCACCTCGCCGGTATACAGCAAGCAGGCCTGGGGCGGCGGCGTGGATCCGGCGAAGTTCGACGTCGAGGACTTCGGGGCGGCGATGATCCGCCTCGATGGCGATGCCTGCCTGTTCTTCAAGATCTCCTGGGCCATGCACTTCGACAGCCTGGGGCGGACCTTCTTCCTGGGCACCGAGGGCGGGCTGGACATGGACGCCATGCGCATCTACCACGACGAGTTCGGCACCGGCGCACACACGGACGTGCCCAAGCAGGGGCCATGGAAGGACGCGTGGTTCCGCAAGGTGGAGGCCTTCGCCGAGGCGCTGCGCGACGGCGGCTCGGCCCCGATCCCGGGCGAGGACATCCTGCGCAGCCAGGCGATCCTCGACGCCATCTACCGCTCCGCGGCCGCCAAGTCTGAGGTGAAGGTCGAGATCCCCGAGATCTGACGGGGACCGGCGGGGCGGCCGGCGGGGCAGCCAAGCGCCGCCGGCCGTCCCCCTGCCCGTCGGCAGGGCCCTTGCCCGCGCACCCGTCCCCTCGGACGGCGGTACCAGGTGGCACAGCGCCGGGCCGCGGGCTTGGCCCAGCCGGCGGCAAGGTTCCGCCACCCGGCCCTGCCGCCCGCCGGCAGGGGCCCCGGCAGAGGGTCCCGGTGCCCCGGCAGGGCAGTAGCGGACAGAGCGGGGACGGACGGACGCCCTGGGGCGCAGGCGTGCGGCACGCGAAGGGCGCGGCCTCGCCGGCGACGCCAGCGACCCAAGCGGTCACGCGCACCCGTGGCGCCCGGGCCCCGCGCAGGGCGCGAGCGTGCCCCCGTCGGGCGGCCAAAACCGCCTGGGCGAAAGTGCGTGGGTGGCGACCTGTGCGGCTCTCTTGCGGTACTCGAACTCACGGACAGCCGTGGACAGCGCTTACACCACGCAAAGGGTTGGGTCTACCGGTCACGGGGCCTACGCGGGTGGCGCGGTCAGGTCACGGTCACCCGCTCCGGCCCGCATGGCTTCCCTCCGTGGTACAGGCCGGGTATACGACCGAATGCTCATGAAGCCAGAAACGGTTCGGCCGAGCGCCCGTGCCAGGCTGCCCGCGCCGCTCTGGCCCGAGCCCGGGACAGGGGCTTTGCCCACCACGGCGCTTTGCCTGCGGCCGGTGTGCACCCGCTGCGGGCACGGCATCCGCTCGCCCCGCGCACAGGGAGGCGTCTCTCGTTGATCGAACCCAGCGGCACCCGCCCCGCCGCCCCAGAGCCGCCCGCGGCGCTGCGGGCGCTCTTCCCGCAACCCATCCGCTCCGCCGCCTACCTCGACCCGGGATACTCCGGCCACGCGAGCGACGTGTGGCTGGTCACCACCGACAGCGAAGAGGCCGTCGTGCGGTCCCACCGCGGGGAAGGCGGGTCGGACGGCCTGCCGGACGGGGCCTTTTTCTGGGGATGCCACCGCCTCTGCGGGATCGACCCGCGCCGCGTGTTCGACCTACAGCCGCTGCACGCGCTACTGCGCGCCTGTGGCGGCCCGCCGGTGCCGCGCGTGCTGCGCATGGCCGAGGTCGGCGGCCGGCAGTGGGTGGTCCTGCAGCGGATGCCCGGCGCGCCCATCACCTCCCTGGTCGGCGCACCCGACACGCTCCTGGCGGACCTCGGCGGCACCCTGGCTCGGGTGCACCGCGTGACCCACGACTGCTGCGGGGCGCCCGCGGGCGGGCCGACCTACCCGCTGGCGGCGTTCCCGGCCCGCCTGGCGGACACGCTGCGGGCCGTCGCGGCGCGGTTCCGGCCGGACGATGTGGCCGTACGCCGCTGGCTGGCGCACCTGCTGCCGTCGTGGCGCGCGGAGGAGCCACCCGGCGCCGCCTCCTTGGTGATGATGGACCTGGACGGCGGGCAGTTCCTGGCCCAGGGGGGCCGCCTCACCGCGGTGGTCGACACGGAGGCCTACGTGCTCGCCCCGCGCGAACTTGACTTCACGGCCCTGGAGTGCCTACTCGATCCCCGGGGCGCAGCGGTGTTCGCCGCCGCCTACGCCGCGGTACACCCGCTGCCCCGCCTCGGCCCGGTGCGCCTCCCCTATCGCCTGCTGCTCTTCCTGCTCGAGGTCCAGGGGGAGGACGACTGCGATCGCTGGATGCGCCATCCCGTGCGGTTTCCCTAATACTGCTCTTAGCACTGGAAACGTCTAGATGCGGAGGATGTGGTGAATAAGTGGTCATGACCCCCGCAAGAGGTGTCCTGCCGCGATGAACGCACCTACACCAGCACTCGACGCCGGTGGTTGTCCCTAAGATCAGGAAGTGCTCAGGGTAGGACGAAGGACCCGTAACGGAAACAAGTGACAAACCGTCACCCTGGCGACATGATCTCGTGGGGTGATGTTGCTCACCGCGCAGCGCCATACCCCTGAGCCGGGCGCTTAGTGCGCCTTCGGAATCCGAGGCGGTGGGCACGTCTTATGCGCCGCGGCAGGACATGTTGTTGCTTGACCGCTACTGACGGAAACGCGACGGGATGAACGGGTCCCGCGCGGCAAATCGCCGCGCGGCCGGTACGCTGCGTCGTTTAGGCGCCTCACGGGGCGCACTGGGTCCGGTCCCTGCCGGTGGGCGCCCCTAGGGGTGGGCGCTCGACCGCCAGGTGTCCTCCTCTACGGGAATCGGCGGGAGGTGGCGCGGACGCGCCGCCCCCTCAAATGTAGTTCGGCCCGTCGGTGCGCGGCAGGGGCAGGGCGCCCGGCCCTGGACCCAGGGCCGCCGCGGTGAGCACCGCTGCCTGCTCGGCCTCCTCGGGCGTGCCCAGGGCCGCCTCCGGCGCGAGGCGGGCGCACGCGGCCGGGTCCGGCCCGGGCAACCCCTCCCCCAACGCGCGCAGGAACGCGCCGGCATGGAGCACTCGGGCCGCTCTGGCAGCGGCCGGCTAGATTCGCCCCCGCCGCCGGAGCGTGCGCACCGCGCGGGCCACCCCCTCGCGTCGGCGCAGGACGTAGTGGGCGACGCGCACGCGCAGGTCCAGGGACAGCCCCCATTCCACGGGGATGTCCGCCATGGCCGCGACGATGCGCCCGGCGGGGAGCGCGTGCAGTTCCGCCAGGGCCGGCTCAAACAGCGCCGGGTCGGCCAGCGCGTCCCTCCGCCCCGCGAGTTGAGATGCCAGCTTCAGCCGTACGGGCGGCGGTCATCCATACGGCAGCGCCCTTCGACCCCCTCACAGCCGCGCAACTCGGTTGCACACCCAGCCGCAGACACCCGTGTGTTCTCGCCCGATTGCCCGTTGGTCCATCCGACCGGGCCTCCCGTTCGGTCGATGTGGTCTGATCAGGTAGCGTGTTTATGGAGAGTGTGCCTTGAGTTCGTACGCCCCGCACCTGTGCACGGGGGGCGGATCGGCATCCTGGCCCCGGGGCCGCGGCCGCGGGTACGATCTCCGCGCTACGCGGCAACGTGGCGGGACGGGGCATGCTGCCCTCGGGCGTCATCCGTGCCCGCGTGGCCCACACGCCAGAGCGATGGCGGCAACCCACGCCCTCGGACCCCGGACTCGCGGCTCGCGGAGGTGGGGAGCGTGCGTCGGGAGACGGTGCGATGGGTGCTCGCCGGACTCTGGCTGTTGGACGGCGCCCTGCAGTTGCAGCCGAGCATGTTCACCATGGCCATGGTCCAGGGGGTGATGCAGCCGGCCACGGGGGGCAATCCGGCCTGGGTCAACGCCCCGCTGGACCTGGCCATCCGGGTTTTCTCCCGCAACCTGGTGCTGGCCAACGCCGCCGTCGCCGCCATCCAACTGGCGCTCGGAGCCGCTCTGCTGCTCGCGGGCCGCGCGCGCCGTTGGCCCTACTGGCTGTCCCTCGCCTGGTCCCTCCTGCTCTGGCCCTTCGGCCAGGCGTTCGGCGGCCTGCTCTCGGGCGGCGCCTCCTTCTTCACGGGCGCCCCGGGGTCCGCCTTGCTCTACGCGCTGCTCACCTGGGCCGCGTGGCCCGAGGGGGATGGACCCGCAGGCCGGGGCGCGTGGCGGCGGGACCTCCTGCGCGCGGCGCTGGGCGGCATCCTGGCGCTCGCGGCGGTGCTGCAGGTCAACGCCGCCTTCTTCACGGCCAAGGGACTCTCCGGCCTCGTCACCGGGGGCATTCCCGGCCAGCCCCGCTGGCTAGCGGCCCTCCTCGCCGCCACGGGGCGCACCCTGGCGGCCCACCCCGTCTGGTGGAACGCGGTGGCGCTCGCCGTCCTGACGGCCTGCGCGCTCGGTATCTGGAGCGCGCGCTTCCGGCGGCCCGCTCTCGCGCTGACGGCCACCGCCTGCGGCGCAGCCTGGGTGTTCGGCCAGGCGTTCGGCATGCTCTTCACGGGCATGGCCACCGATCCCAACACGGCGCCGCTCGTCGCGGCGCTGACCATGTACGTCTGGCCACTCCGGACCCCGGCTGGCGTCGGCGTCACCGGCCTGCGGCCCGCCGCCAGCGGCTCTGACCGCGCGCCTCAGAGCGCGCGCGCGCGCCGCCAGTTGCACTGAGGCCGGACGTCGACACCGGGCGACCGACGGGAGGCCCGCTTGCCCCAGGCGCGTGGAGTGCATTCGGCGCCGGTGTGGTCCACTGGCTGCGAAGCCGGCGCCGCACCGGCGTTCCCTCAACACGCGCCCGCGCGGCGTGCCAGGGCGCCTTGCCGCATCAGTCATAGAGACACACGGGCCGCCCCGCCTCAAAGCGCGCCGCCTGCGCCCGCCACGCGGCCAAGAGGTCCTCACAAGGCGCAGCCGACTCCAAGCACAGCCGCAGATC
>JAJZZC010000234.1 GCA_021797775.1 Bacillota bacterium | reverse complement strand
AAGGCGGAGAGCCGGAAGAACCAGTTCGCCTCCTCCACGCGTTCCAGCGGTCGCCCGTGCAGCGGGCAGCGGCCGTCGACGGCCTCCTTCTCCGTGCGGAAGGCCTCGCACGAGACACAGTACCAGCCTCTGTACACGCCTGGGTAGACGTGGCCGCCGTCGTGCAGGCGGGCGACCAGCGTGCGCACGGCCGCCGCGTGTCGCGGGTCGTTCGTCCGCATGAACTGGTCGTAGCGAACGCCGAGCCCGTCCCACGCCGAGCGGAAAAGCCGCTCCATGCGGGCACAAAAGGCTTCGGGGTCGAGCCCCTGCTCGCGGGCGGCGCGCAGCACGTTCTGGCTATGCTCGTCGTTGCCCATGAGGTAATAGGCGGGCTCACCGCGCAGGCGATGATACCGGGTGAGGGCATCGGCGGCCACCTTCTCGTAGGCGTGGCCGACGTGCGGCTCGCCGTTGGGGTAGTCGATGGCCACGGTCACGTAAAATCCGGCGCCCCGCGGGCCCGCCGCCTGCGGGATCCCCCCTGCCGCGGCTTCGCTGCCGACCTCCTCCATCGCCTCGCATCCCCCCTGCGCGTCGGGCGCGCGCGCCCGCACACGTCCGCGAACAACAAAAACCCCACACCCGTTGGGGTGCAGGGGCATGCGCGATACCACCCTGCGGCCACAGGGCGTCACCGCCCCGCGCTCAGCGGCCCGTCCAGAGGCGGGCCCAGGCGATAACGGTGCCCGTCCGCGAGCCCTCGCAGCCCGATTTGCGGGGCTCATGCACCGGGGTCTGGGCACCGGGCTTTCACCGAGCCCCGGCTCTCTACCGCCCTCGCTCCCGGGTCCACTCCCCGTGCGTCGACGCGCATCCAATAAACGGAGTTGGGAATACACCACAACCCAAAACGATTATACGGAGCCACAAGGGGTTGTCAACCAGCTGACAAGCTGGCACGGGATCCAGGCGAGGTCCCGGCGTACAGGGGGGCCCTAAGTTGTGCTTTGCGCGGCACCGCCCCCGCCGCCGGGCCGTCCACCGCGCGTCCACAGCGACTGGGACGCGTCCCCGCTGCCGGCGCGGGTCCCCCGCAAAGTCCAGCACGGGGCCATAGGTAGTGCTTCGCGCACGGCGCCGCTGCCACCTTGGCGTGTGGCGCGGGGTGGCGTCGTTCCGCCAGGGGGCTTTGGCTCTGAACGGCGACGCGGGACGCAGTCCTCCGCCGGGCGTCCACCCCCGGGTCTGCGTGCCGCCTTGGGCCGCAAGCGCTTCCGCGCGTCCCTGCCCACTGTGCGCCCCGCACCCTCGGCCCGGACCACCCGTCCCCACCCCGGTCTGCCGGCTACCCGCCAAGCCTTGTCGCTGAGAAGGTTTGCCGAGAACGACGCAATCCTGGCGTCCGCCGCGCGTGCGTCACGATCGCCATGGCCGCATCCCTGCCGCGCTGGTGTCAGGGTCCCGGCGGGTCGGCCGGCGATCCCTGGGAGTGCGGCTCCGGCCCCGCACGCGCACTCCCGGCGGCAGCGCGGGGCCCGACGGTGGCCTGGAGGCGTAGTAGGGCCATTCCTCCCAGGCGCCGGAAACCGCAACCAGGTGGCCCGTCATCGGGCACAGGCTTGCCTGAACTGGACATACCTGGTATCCTTAGCCGAAGTTCCCACAGGTAGCAGGGGCACACGGGAGGACGTCGCGATGATGAAGTCCACCGGTATCGTCCGCAAGGTTGACGAACTGGGGCGCGTGGTCATCCCCATCGAATTGCGCCGCACCTTGGACATTGCCGAGCACGATTCACTGGAAATCTATGTAGATGGCGACAAGATCATCTTGCGCAAGTACGAACCGGCATGCATATTTTGCGGCAACGCCCAGGACGTCGAGAACTTCATGGGCAAGAATGTCTGCCATAGTTGCATGCAGTCCATGCAGTCCAAGGCCGTGTGACGGAAGCCGCCAGCCGGTGCCGGGCGGACGGAGCTACGCGTCCGCCCGGGGCGCCCGGCGCGGCCGAGAGACGCACCCGCCGGGCGCGCATCCGGCGCCGTCCTGGCAACCGTTGTGGCCGAAAACCTCCTCCGCGGGAAACCAACGCGGCGTGGGATCGTCGAAAAGCACCGAAACTCGGCGATCGAGGACGTTCACGCCCACGACCCGCCCTTCCCCGTCCGCGGTATAGACAGTCGCCCCCAACTGGGGCAACTCGCGTTCGGCTCCCGCATAGTTATCGATCTCATACCGCAGACAGCATTTCAAGCGACCGCAGGCACCGGCGAGCTTACCCGGGTTGAGCGCCAGATTTTGCAATTTGGCCATCTTGATGGAGATGGGCTGGAACTCGGTCAGCCAGCGCGAGCAGCACAGGCGCTGGCCGCACGGCCCGATGCCATCCAGAGCCTTAGCCTCGTCGCGCGCGCCCACCTGGCGCAACTCGACCCGGCAGCGCAGTTCTCCCGCCAGGCCCCGCGCCAACTGCCGGAAGTCGACACGATCTTCAGCAGTGAAGGTGATGGTGATCTTGGCACCATCGATGGTGGCGTCGGCATCCACCGGACGCATGGCCAGCCCCGACTCCCGCGCCCGCCGGCGGCAGGTGGCCAGTGCCTGCGAAGCGCGTTCGCGGGCCTGGACCTCGCGCCGCAGGTCGTCGGCATTGGCTTTGCGCAGGATGCGGCGTAGGGGGGTGTGCAATTCGGCGGTGTCCTTGTCCCGTGGTTCGGTCACCACCCGCCCCAGGCTGAGGCCGTTAGCGGTTTCGACGACCACCTTATCGAGCCGGTGCAGGGCCAACGGCCCCGGTAGAAAGTGATAGAGCTTGCTCGCCTCTTTGAATCGCACGGCGACGACTGTCGGCATACCGCCCAAATCCCTTCGTAAAAAGGGGCGCCCTCCGCCCGGGCAAACAGAGACCTCTGAATTTTAGCACGCGTCCCGCAGACGCTGCAAATGAAGCAGCAGACGCTCCCAATTGAGCAGCGCATTGACATGAAAGGCAGAGGCTTCAGCGGCCTCGGCGCAGGCCTGGCAAGCGGCGAAGAGAGCCCCGTCGCTCCAAACCGGCGCCAGGGTTGCCAGCGCGTCACCGGCCATAGCGCCAGCGGGTCCGCCCGCCAGATGCAGCACGCGCCGCCTGACGAGGAACAAGTCGCGCAGGACCGCCAGCATCTCCTCCACGGGGGTGCGGCGTTCCGCCAGGAGGGCGGCGGCGGCCACCGCTTCGGCGAGGGTGGTGGCAGCCAAGGCGGCTCCGAGGTTCGCGCCGCCTGGCGACGGATCCGGCGCGGTGCCGATGGGGGCACCCAGGGCGGCAGAGGGCCGGAGCAGCCCTAGGGCGCGGCCGACGATGCCACCGGAAGCGAGCGCCACTGCATCCGCCTCTTCCGCCGTCGGAGCGGGCTCGGAACGGCTCCGCAGCCACGCGGCGAGGACTGGGACGGGAACCGGGCGCAGCCGCAAGATCTGGCAACGGGATCGCAGCGTCGGCTCCAGGCGATCGGGATGCTCCGTGAGGAACAGGAAGAGCGCGGGGCCGGGCGGGTCCTCCAAGGTCTTGAGCAGCGCGGCGGCGGCGAACCCGGTCAGCCGTTCGCAGGCCTCCACGACAAAGGCCGAGAGCACCCCGTCCGGTCGCAGCGCAGCGGCCCGGGCCATCGCACGCGCTTCGTCGACGCCGAGCTTGCCTTGTGCGTCCGTCCAGTGCACGTCGGGATGCCTTCCGGCCACTAGGGCCGCGCACGCCGCGCAGCACCCACAAGGGTCCCCGTCCACCGTGGGCGCCGTGCAGAACTGCGCGGCGACCATGGCGCGCGCCGCAGTGCGCTTGCCCATCCCGGGCGGCCCGGTGATCAGCCAGGCCTGGGCCAAGCGCCCGCGGCGCGCCGCAGCCAGGGCGGACCGCAGAACGCCCTCCTGTCCGAACGGCAGGAACAGGCCCGCCTCGGGCGCCAAGCGCGGCACCCCCCTCCTGCGAGCAATACGCCCCGGTCTGGGAGATCCGGCCCAAAAGGGCGAGGGAACGACCGCGGCGCTCCGATTTCCTGCCGTGCGGCGTCCGCCCCCGCGACATCGGGGGACGCCCACGAAAACGGCGGACCGCAGCATCCTCACCGTAGGCCAGGCCACCGTGACGGCCGGGAGAACCTCGCGCCCTTACACCTTCTCGAAACGTTCGACGGAAAGCACGAAGACCGTAGCGCCACCGACGAGCACCTCGACGGGGTAAGGCACGTAGGATTCGGATCCGCCGCCAAGCGGCGCCAAGGGCGTGACCAGTTGTTCCCGCGCCCGGCAGGTGGCTCGCACCACCTGGACGACCTCCTCCAGGCGCTCGTCCTCTATGCCGATCATCAGGGTCGTGTTCCCCTCGCGCAGAAACCCGCCCGTGCTCGCGAGCTTGGTCGCACGCAGGCCGCGCGCAAGCAGGCCGTCCAGCAGGTGGACGGCATCCTTGTCCTGCACGATGACCATGACGAGCTTCATCCGCGTCCACCCCCTGCAAAAGGCCTGCTGAACTCGGAACTTCCCTTACCGATACCGACTTGGGCTGCCTTAGCGCCCTGCAAATCGAACACACCCGCGCTCGGGGGACAGGCGCTAAGAGCACACCGCGGGCAAAGGGCCCCGGGCCGCCCATCGGACCGGGAGACCGGCCCGTCCCGCACCGACGTTGGCCGCCCCGTAGGCAACCGGCGTCCCGGAACCGGCGGGTTCATGGGAAGCGCCCCCTAGCGGCCAGCGTGGCGCGAACGTGGTATCGGACCTGCTCTTGTACCGCATCGACGTGCCGCTGGGCGTCGAGCACGCAAAAGCGCCCCGGATCGGCCGCCGCCAGCGCAAGATAGCCCGCGCGTACGCTTTGGTGATAGGCGATCCCGCGCGACTCGATCCGGTCTGGGTCGCCCCCAGCGCCCTTGCGAGCGCGCCCCTCCTCGGGAGGAAGATCCAGCAGCAGGGTAAGCGCCGGAAGCACGCCGCCCGTCACCCGTGCGTTGACGTCGAGAATGAAGGCAGGATCCACGCCAAGGCCAAAGCCCTGATACGCCAGGCTACTGTCGACGAAGCGGTCACACACCACAACCTGCCCCGCGGCCAGCGCCGGCCGAATGACCTGGGCAACGGTCTGCGCCCGGCTCGCGGCGAAAAGCAATACCTCAGCAACCGGTTCCAGAGGTTCCAGCAGACGATCCAATAGCACGGCGCGCAGGCGGTCGGCGGCCGGCGTGCCCCCCGGTTCCCGCGCCACGGTCACCCCCAGGCCCTGTTCCCGCAACCAGGCCTGGAGCAACGCGCACTGGGTGCTCTTGCCGCTGCCCTCCCCACCCTCCAGGGTGATGAGCACGCCGCCCTTCAACGGAAATCCAGCGCGGGCACCCCGGGCTTCAGCCGCGAGGCGCGAGCACGCCGGCTGCCCCCCCTTCTGCTCTCCGTCCGGTTGGGTCCATGGCGCGGGGGCTGCGATCCCCCGCAACCTTGCGCCACGAGCAGCCCAGCTGTCCCGCAGGCCTCTGCGGCGGCGTTCGTCGCACGCCCAGTGCGCTGACACCACGACCGATTCCACGGTTCGGGGGCGGGGGAACACCTCGAGCCGGTCGTGGACCGGCGGTTGCGTAAGGCCCATGCCGGTTGCCAACGGATGCTACGCCCCCGCATGTCCGCAACGGGCGTCCCCCGGATGCTCAGAGGGACGGCGCCCTCAACGAGGATCTTGGCGCGGTCGGGGAGCCTCGTGCCCGGCGTAGGCACATCCGCAGCGACGCCCCACCGTCAGGTCTTCGTGTGCCCCTGGAGCGGTTCCTGCCTGCGCCCCCGGTTGTGCAGGGTCGCGTCATTCGGGCGGGGGGCCTTCGCCCAGACGATGCCACGAGCGGGGGTGACTTCGGAGCGGCATACCGGTCCGCTCGCGCCTGCCACCACTTGCCGCGCACAGGTTCGGCCCCTCGATGCGGCCCCGGCGCCCGTGGGGTCACGGGGGCTCGGACGGCCGTACGCCGCGAATTCGGCCTGCGCCCGCAATCGCCTGTGGCGCAAGCGACTCGCCCAGAACGACGCGACCCTGCCCGGTTGTGCCAGGGTGATATCATCCTGAATCTCGCAGTGTCAGGCGGACGCCGCTGGCGCAGAAGGACCCCGTGACGCGAGCGGGTGAGGTCGTGGCGAGGGGCCGGCCCCTGGGCACCAGGGCGACCGACCGCCCCTTCGCGAAAGTCAGGATCATTCCGGCGGGGGGCCTTCGGCCGCAACGCCCGGCGGGCGGGGGGACGGGGAGCCCGCACCGGAGGTCGGCCGCAGATCCACCCGCGCTTCTGGCGCACGGGCACGGAAGCGCTACCCCCGGGCCGCCTCCACCCCCGCGACCGGCGAGATTTCCGCGGCCCCCCGGCAACCGCCGCGTCTGGCCCAAGCGCTTTCCCGAGAAGGACACCGCCCCGCTTGGGGGTCGGTGCAACGGGGCCGATCCCACGGGTGGGACGGAGGAGATGGCCCTCTCGGGCGCAGCCCACCTTGACCTCGCACGCCCCCCACCGCACCCAACCTGACCCACGGTCGACCACGCGCCCGAGAGCCGTCCCCTTCAAGGAATCGTGGGGCACCGCCCGGCGAGCGACGCCGTGGCCGCGCGCCAAGGGGTTCAGATGATGCGCTCCCCTAAGGCGCTGGCAACGAGCTCGACCGCGGTCCGCGCCGTCCGGTTCGCCTCATCCAGGACGGGGTTCACCTCCACGACCTCCATGCTGCGTAACAGGCCGGACTCTGCAAGCAGCTCCATGGCCAGGAGGGCCTCGCGGTACGTGACCCCCCCCGGAACCGGCGTGCCGACCCCCGGCGCATGGACAGGGTCCAGGACGTCGAGGTCGCAGCTCAGATGCACCGCCCGCCTGCCGTCCGCGCTGGCTGCGGCCATCGCGCGTCGTACCACCTCGGCGGCCCCGAACTCGTCCACGTCCTTCATGGTCAACACCGTTACCGCCGAGGCGCAGAGGGCGGTGCGCTCCCCGGGGTCAAGGGCACGCACCCCCATCAGCACCACGGCGCTATCGGCCACGGCGGGGGCGCCGCCCGCCAAAGCGCAGAGTTCCGGGCACCCGCGGCCCGTGGCGACAGCCAGTGCCATCCCGTGGATGTTTCCGCTGGGCGTCGTTTCCGCCGTGTTGAAATCGCCGTGCGCGTCCAGCCAGATCACGCCGAAATCGGCTCCCGCGCGGTGCAACCCCGCCAGTGTGCCGATCGATACGCTGTGGTCCCCGCCGAGGACCAGCGGGAAGCCTCCGTCGTGGACCGCCGCCTCCACCTCCCGTGCCACCGCGCCACAGGCTGTGGTGATCTCAGGCAGGTAACGCAACCGCTGGTTCCCGTCCTCGGTGCGACTCTCCACCCCCGGGACCACGACGTTGCCGCGGTCGACGACTGTCGCTCCGAGCCCGCGCAGCGCGTCGTGCAACCGGGCACAGCGGATCGCACTCGGTCCCATGTCTGTGCCCCGGCGCGCCGCCCCGAGGTCCAGGGGGGCGCCGATGATCTGTACCTGCACCCCTGCTACCTCCACCCGCGCCCGCTCTGGGCAGTGTATGGCCATAGGCTGCCCGGAGCGCCCTCCGGACACGCGAACGCCCCGCCTGAGGGCGGGGCGTTCGCTCTTCTCTGGCGGCTCCTGGTGCAGGATTCGAACCTGCAACCCTCCGGTTAACAGCCGGATGCTCTACCGTTGAGCTAACCAGG
>JAJZZC010000233.1 GCA_021797775.1 Bacillota bacterium | reverse complement strand
TGGCTGGGAGTGGGATGACCGCTCGCGCGCCGTGGTCTGGCGCGACGCCATCGGGCTGTACGGCAATCTGGAGGCCATTCTGGCCCAACGCCTCATGCTCGCGCGTGAGGATGGGCTCATGACCATGCCCCTCGCGTCCACGCTCCCGGCCGCGGTCGACGACGTGCACGCCTTGCTGGATGGGCGGCTGGACGAGACACGTTTGGCCCGTCTGGTGCGGGCGGTGGCGCTGGTCCGCCACGGAAAGGAGACGGTGCCCACCGCCACCACGGACGCACTGCCGCCGGATCTCTCGCGGGTTTATGCCTTGTTGAAGCAGGTCTTTTCGCCCTGGCCTGTGGCGGAAGGCCTCGCGCTCTTGCCGCCCACTGACGTCCTGCCCAGGTTGCGCGCGCGGGATGTAGCCGGAGCCGCGCGGTCCGTCGCGCGCCATCTGCAAGCGCACCAGGTCCCGTTGCGCTTCACACGTCCTGACCCCGGCTGGATCGTGCCGCCGAGCACTGCTCAGCGCATGTCGGCGGCGCTGCTGGTGCCCGTCCAGCACCACCGCGCGCTGCACGGGCTGGTTATCCGTTTATAGCCATGAGACGAGACCTTAGACCCAAGGAGGCGGAAAGCCGTGGCCGTGGACGCCGCCGATCGTTGGCTGCACCAGGTCTTCGAATCTGGCCGCTTGCGCTTGGAGGTTCCGCTGCGTCCTGCGCAGGGGGCCCGTTTTCAGCCCGCGGGCTATCCGGACCTCGGGGCGGCAACCTACCGGGTGTCCACCACGACCGAGGACCGTGAGACGCAGATGGTGTTGGTGGAGTCGCCCCAGTCAGTCGCCAATCGGCTGGAGGCGGTCTGTTGGGATGCTGGGGTGCAAGATGTCGTCGAGGAGTTGAAGGGCCTGCCCTACGTGCGCGTCCTTCTTGAAGGCGACGGGACCGACGGTACCGTCACAGCGAGTCTCCTGGAGGCGCATCGGCTCAACTCCCCGTACATCATGGACGCGGTGGGGGAGGACGGCGAGCCGTTTAGGGAGACCTTACGCAAACGGACCGGCGTGCCGGCACGAAAGAAGAAGGCCAAGGCGGATGGCGACACGCCGGCAGAGGGGGACGGTGACGACGATCTGCCGGGCGTCGGGATCGTCGACCCCCGTCGGATCGCCCAGGCAGTGTATCACTACGACCCCAACGCCGTGCTCCACGGTGTCTTTCTCACGGAGTTGGATGGGCGGGCCCGCCTGCAGCGGGCACTGTCCGGCTTCGTCGAGGCCGTCGACGCACATGAAGCGCTGAGTGGGGGCGTCAAGCTCGACCGGGTGCACACCGGAGGTGATACCAAGAAGGGGTACGGCAATGTGCCGTATGCCCGCATCGAGTTCGTGGCCAGGGACATTCGCGCCTACTTTTCCCTCGACACCGCGCTGCTGCACAGCTATGGCCTGCCGCCGGTGGCGGTGGAGTTCCTTGTGGTACTGGCCGTTTGGAAGATCCGCCGCTTCCTGCGCACCGGGCTCCGCCTCCGTACCGCCTGTGACTTTGAGGTGGCAGCCCCTGAAGTCGAGATCACGGTGCCCCGAGATACCGTCCTCCCTTCCGAAACGGAACTGGCGGCGCGTTTGCGCCACGCGCTCGGAGCGTGTGCCGGGCACTGGGCCGATCCGCCGGTGACCGTCTTGCGCCGGGCCTTGACGGAGGCCAGTACGGTGAAGCGCGGCGCCCGGGGGCGGCGCTAAGCAGGAAAGGAGGCCCGCACCGCATGCTGGCCGTTCGCTGCACATTTACCGCGGGCCGGTACCATGCCACACCCTGGGGAGCGCACGTCAACGAAGGACGGCCGGAATGGCCGCCGTCGCCTTGGCGCTTGCTGCGCGCGCTGATCGCCGTCTGGCAGCGGGCCTGCCCCGAGGTGCCGGCGTCCCGGGTCGGTCCCCTCCTGCGCGCGATGGCCGAGTTGCCCCACTTCCGTCTGCCGCCCGCGCGCCTTGGCCACACCCGCCACTACATGCCGCTGGCCACGGGCACCACATCTGTGTTCGACACCTTCGTGGCTCTGGGCCGCCGAGATGCCGACCGCAGCGTGGACATGGTTTGGCCGGGGATTGCCCTCCCCGCCGCCGATGTCACCCTGTTACGCAGCCTGTTGGATCCCCTGCCCTACTTAGGTCGCGCGGAATCGTGGTGCCGCGCCGAGGTGCTCGATGCACCGCCGCCCGCTTGCAACTGCATGCCCGCCGACGAAGGCGGGATGCCCGCAGAGCACACAGAGCGCGTGGATGTGCTGTGTCCGGTCACTGCCGTGACGCTGCGGGACCTAGCACTTAACACCGACGCACTGCGGCGGGGACGCGGGGCGGACGCCCGTACCCCTCCGGGGAGCCGTTGGGTGACCTATGTGCGCCCCCCGTTGGCAGGGCTCGCCTCCCGCGTCGGTGGGCCAGCGCCGATCGCGCCCGCGACGGTGGTCCGCTACGCCCTTTTTCCTGCACCGGAGCCCGGCAGCCCGCTCCCGGCACTCACCGCAACCTTGGATATCGGTGACCTGGCGCGGCGGTCGGCGATGGCGTGGTACGGCCGGCGGGAGGGTGGCGCGCTTAGCAGCACGCTATCCGGGCGCGATGCCGCCGGTCCGCTGGGCGACCAGCACGGGCACTGCCACTACCTGTCCACGGACGAGGATCGCGATGGCCGGTTGGACCACCTGACGGTGTGGGCACCCGCCGGGCTCGACGCCGCCTCTGTGGCGGCCCTGTGCCGGATGGACGAGCTGCGGCGCCCGGACTGGGCCGGGCGGCCCCTGCGCGTGGGTCTGCAGCTCTTGGGCACGGGGGGGACCGAAGCCCTGCCCCTCTGCCTTAGGGGCCCGTCTGCGGTATGGCGGTCCGAGACGCCGTTTGTGCTCCCGCGCCATCCCAAAGGACCCAACGGGGATGATCCCGACCCCGAGGCACCGGAGGCCCAACTGCGGCGCGAACTCGGCTTCCGTGGCCTCGGCCCGTCGCTGGGCGGCGTTGCCCGTACCGAGCGGTATCTGGGCTGTGGCCGCAGCCACGCGTGGATCTCGTTTCAGCGGCGGCGTGACGGTCAGAGCGCCCTGGTGCCGGGCGCGTACGGCTTTGAGCTTACCTTTGCGTCCAGGGTCTGCGGGCCCATCACGGTCGGGGCCAACGCCCACTTCGGGTTGGGGTTGTTTCGCCCGGTGCTCTCGGGCATGTGAGCCCGAGCGGCAGGCACGGCGTTTCCCTCGCCTGGTTGGATGTGTTGCGCGACACGGTGAACGGGGCGTTGGCCGACGCCGTCGCCAACGCCCTTTCAGAGGGGGGCTACCGCTGTCGCTTCTGCGGTCCCACCGACGGTCGGGGCGGGGGTGGCCCGGCGCGCTTGGTGCCGCCGTGCTACCATCGGCACCAAGCGACCTAGGGCGCATCCCTCCCGCGGCCCCTGCCCCGTCCAGGCCCGGTCGCATCGCCCCTCGCCCCAGCGCGATGGGCCTCGATAAGCCCTCCACCGTTCCCGCGCTGCGGCTCCGTCAGGCCGGATGGGCGAGGATGCCTCCGATGGTGCTCGGTGTCGTCGGGCCCCGCCAAACGAAAACCCCTCGTGGCTCCCGTCCGCGCCGCTTCTAGCAGTCGCGAGGAGGTAGTGGGTCTCATCAGATGCCCGAACGGGCTAGTCCGTCACGGTGCTGTCCGAACACGACTAGGGTCCCCTCGGCGGCCCAGTGCGGCCGGGGTTCCGCGCCGCGGCCGGTCGCGCGAGCGGGCGCGCCACGGTGGCGGCGCTACTCATATAGAGCGGTAGGCGTAACCGTATTGCCCGCGCATATGGTATCCTCGTGGGGTCAAGCGTCCGCCGTCGGGGGCCGGAAGGTCCCGACCTGGCTGGGGGAGCGACCACACCATGGGATGCGCTTGCGCCCGTCGCGCTCTCCACCCGCCGCGGGAGCGGCCTCGCGGCGCCTCTGTGGCGCGTGGTCCGCCCGCAGCGGTGGCGCGTCCGCCCCAGGGCCGTGTCCCATCCGCATCTCTGGGGGGCGATGGGCGTGCGTCGCTGGACGACCTGGATCATGGATCTGTTCGCCTTCTGGATCGCGGTGTCGACGTGGGTGTATCACTTCAAAGGGCTCGCGGGTTGGAGCAACGTCGTGATCGCCGCGCTGGCGATCGCTGCGGGCGTCATCGGCGCGGAGGCCGCGGCCACCGGGTGGCGGGCCTTGGCGGACTGGGCGCGGGCTGTCTTCGGCGCCTGGTTTCTGGTGAGTGCCTTCGTGCTTGCCGGACGCGGCACAGGGTTGGCCGAGGCCGGCAACGTCGTGCTCGGCGCACTCATCCTCGTCGGCGGGGTCTTGCTCGCGACCGCGCGCCCCGGCGCCGCCGGGGCGAAACCGGCCCGCATCGGCGCTGCCTCGTAGGATTTGCGTGGGACCGTTCCATGATAGGCGCGGGCGCGCCACCTTCCCCGCGCGGGGGGGGCGGCGCCCCGTGCCACATGGCGCAGAGGGGGCCTACACACCACCCGACCCATACGGCGCCTAGCGGACACCAGGAGCGTGGGCGAGGGCCACCACGGCGCACGCCGCTGTTACGACCACCTACACCAACCGCTGGACCACGGTGTTCAATTCATCCAGTTAATCTCCGCTCGGCTGCGGGGCGGCACGATGGTTACTTGACACAGCCCTGCGCCCACGCCCCCGCCGGCTCGGGGGGCGGCTGCCGGAAGGCGGCCCGCGCCCCTTGCCGGCCGACCGCCCGTACGTTACGATGCCGAGGTACGGGTCTGGTTCTGCGGTCACAGCGCGCGATGACGGGAAGCAGTAGGGCGGCGGGCGCGGTCGAGAGAGCCGGCGGCGGGTGCGAGCCGGTCCGCGCGCGGTCCGAACTCCTCCCGGAGCTGGTGGGACGAAGTGCGTGGGGCGCGGCGGAACGGCCGGCCTCCGCGGGGAGTCCTGCCCGGCCGGTCGGCAGGTTTGCCGCCAGGGCCGTTACCCCTGGGCGCTCCCAGGGCCGCCGTGTGTCACGGCCGGTGGGGAGTGCGTGAGGCCGCCGCCGTGAGGTGGTGGTGCATCGGGGTGGTACAGCGGAAGGCCGAGTGGCCCTTCGCCCCCTGCGCGCCATGGAGAACAGGCGCCGGGTGGGCGGGGGCCTTTCGTTTTGCCCCGACCCCCGGACGCCGCCTCTGCGCGGATGCCGCGGGCCGTCTCCGGCTGCCGCGGCTCTGGAGCGGTCGCCCCGCCCGGGGTCGGCCGCGGGCCCCTTGCAGGGCCCCGCGGCGTGCCCGCCGCCTGCCCGCGATCCGTCCCACGCCTGCCGCGTCTCGGCCCGGTCCCGCGACGGCCGCGGCGCCGCGAATGTCGCGCTGTGGAGGTCTTGGCATGCGGTATACCCTCGGAGCCCTGGTCGAAAACCAGTTCGGCGTGCTGGCCAGGGTCTCGGGCCTGTTCAGCCGCCGCGGGTTCAACATCGAGAGTCTGGCGGTCGGGCCGACGGAGGACCCGAGCATGTCACGGATCACGATCGTGATCGAGGGCGACGATCGCGTGCGCGACCAGATGGTCGGCCAGATGGAAAAGCTCGTGGACGTGCTCTCCGTGCAGGCGCTCGCGCCTGACGCCATGGTCAGCCGCGAGCTGGCCCTGATCAAGGTGCGAGCCGACCACGCCACGCGGGCCGCCATCATGCAGGTGGTCGACGTCTTCCGTGGTCAGGTGGTCGACGTCGGCAAGGAGTCGCTGATGGTGGAGATCACCGGCGACGAGCGCAAGGTGGGCGCGTTGCTGGAGGTGCTGGCGGACTACGGCGTGCTGGAGGTGGCCCGCACCGGGGCCGTTGCCCTCGCCCGTGGTGCCGAGGTGCTGCGCATGGAGCCGGACGGCGGCGGTGCGGAGGACCCTGCGGGCGGGCCGCGCGAGCGGACGGTCGAATCGGCCTGAGTCGGTGCGGTCCCAGGGCGGCGCCGCCGGGCGCGCCTGGCTGGTGGGTCGGCAGGGTGCTGTGGGCAACCCGTGACGCTGCGGGCGCTTCGCCGCGGCGTGGGTTGCGTGCCCGGCCGGCGCGGGGCAGCACGGTCGTCGTCGCCGCCCGGCGGCGCGCGCCGCTGTTGGCGCTGTTGGCGCGTCCCCGGCAGCGCCGGATTGCGGCGCCCGGAAGGCCCGGCGCCGCTGTCCCGACTCGGCCCCATACCGCTCGGTTAGACCCGATGCGCGCGGCCTTGCGGCCCCATGTTGCCACAGCGGACCGGCCGGCCACGAGCGGTGGTGGGGCGCCAGCGGACTCCAGCGCGCATGCGAGCCCGTTTGGGTTTTGGTCCCCGGCGGTCTGCGGGCCAGCCGCCCGTCCGGACCCCCGATCCCGTGCGTCCACGGTCCGTCCGCCCCGCTGACCAGTTGACGAGGAGGAGGTTTCCCTTTGCCGCGCATCTATTACGATCAGGACGCCGATCTCGCCCGCCTGCAAGGCAAGACCATCGCCATCCTCGGCTATGGCATCCAAGGCAGCGCCCAGGCCTGCAACCTGCGCGACTCCGGTCTCAACGTTCGGGTCGGGTTGCACGAAGGCGCGCGCCGCTGGAAGCAGGCCGAGGCCGACGGGTTTGCGGTCGGCCCGGTGGCCGACGCCGTCCGGGCCGCGGACTACGTCCAGGTCCTGATCCCGGACGAGCGGCAGGGTGACACCTACGCGCAGCAGATCGCCCCGAACCTGCGCGCCGGGCAGGTGCTCGGTTTCTCCCACGGCTTCGCGATCCACTTCCGCCAGATCACCCCGCCGCCGGACGTCGACGTCGTGATGATCGCGCCCAAGGCCCCGGGGGCCACGGTGCGCGGCCTCTACCTCAACGGCCAGGGCGTGCCGGCCCTGATCGCCGTGCACCAGAACGCCTCCGGTCGTGCGCAGGAACTGGGGCTGGCCTATGGCAAGGGCATCGGTTGCGCCCGTGCCGGGATCTTTGAGACCTCCTTCAAGGAGGAGACGGAGACCGACCTGTTCGGCGAGCAGAACGTGCTGTGCGGCGGGGTCGCCGAGTTGATCAAGGCCGGGTTTGACACCCTGGTCGAGGCCGGCTACGCGCCGGAGATGGCCTACTTTGAGTGCTGCCACGAACTCAAGCTGATCGTCGACCTCATCTATGCCGGGGGTCTCGAGGGGATGTACCAGGGGGTCAGCAACACGGCCGAGTTCGGCGGCCTGACCGTCGGCCCCCGCGTCGTCGACGACCATGTGCGCGCCCGCCTGCGCGAGAACCTGCGGCGCGTGCAGTCCGGCGAGTTTGCCCGCGACTGGGTCCTGGAGAACCGCGCCAACTGGCCCGTCATGGCGTCGCTGCGCGCCCAGGAGCAGGCCCATCCCATGGCCGAGGTCGGCCAGCGGCTGCGCGCGATGATGCCCTGGCTCAAAGGCCCGCGCTGAGGCGCGCCTGGGCGCGCCCGGCCCGTGTCCTGGGGGGGCCCATGCAGCGGGGTGTGGGCCATGGGGCTGGGCGGCGGGTGGCCGGCCGGGCCGGTGGGGCGGGGTACCGGCGGTGGGCCGGTGGGGTGGGGTACCGGCGGTGGGCCGGTGCGGTGGGTGGCTGGCGGTGGGCCCGTACGGTGGGTGGCCGGCGGTGGGCCGGTGTGGTGGGGTACCGGTGGTGGGCCGGTGCGGTGGGTGGCTGGCGGTGGGCCGGTGCGGTGGGTGGCTGGCGGTGGGCCGGTGCGGTGGGTGGCTGGCGGTGGG
>JAJZZC010000232.1 GCA_021797775.1 Bacillota bacterium | reverse complement strand
GGGGGGGGGCGGGGGGGGCGCGCCCCCCCCCCCGGGGGGGGGGGGGGGGGGGGGGGGGGGCCTGGGCCATAGGGCGAGATCCCGGTGGGGCCGGCCTGGGGCGAGGCCCCACTCCCCGGAATCGCCTGAGCCGCGGGTCGCCGGGGGGTGGGAGGAGCCGCGCCCCAGACGGGGCCTTGGCGCTATCCGGGCACCTGTCCCCGGACCACGTTGCGCGCAGAGGGCATCGGCTGGCGCGGCGGTGGGCGGGCACCCACCCGCCGCGGCCCAGAGACCGTGGCTGCGGAGGCCCTCGCAGGGGGGACCCGAGGGGTGCCGCTGGCCGCGTCGCACGGGCTACCAGTGCGACGCGGCCAGCGGCACCCCCTCCCTCACCCTGCAAAGGGCTGCGGCGTTGTCGGGAAACCGCTTGGGCTGGAGGGCGCCCCATCGCGCCGTAGGTCGCCGGCCACGGCGGTCATGGCGGGGGAGGCGGCCCGGAGGCAGCGGCCCCGAGCCCGTGTGCCACCACGCCCGGGCGCATCTGCAGCGGACCTCTTGCCGCCACTCGTCCCCCCACGCGTCGGGCGTTCGGGCCGAAGGCCCTGCGCCGGAACGCGCTCACCCCGCTCACCCCGCCCGAGGGGGAGGGAGCGCCGGACAGGCGGCGAAAGGCTCCCCCGTGCTGGGTCCGGGGGGGTTCGTGGTGGCGGACAGGGGTGGCCTCGAGGATGTTGTGGCGTGTACGACGGAGATCTGCGCCATTGACGGGCAGGGCGGGCGTCTGATCTATCGGGGGTACGATGTCAGGGACCTGGCCGGGCGCGTGCCGTTCGAAGACGTCTGTCACCTGCTTTGGACGGGCGCGATGCCCACGGCGGGCGAAGCCTCCGCCCTACGTGCAGCCCTGGTGGCCGCGTCCGTGCCGACCCCTGGGGTGGTGGACTGGATGGCCTCCCTGCCGGCGGGCTCAGCGATGGACGCCCTGCGCACGGTGGTTTCGGCGCTGGGGATGCACGAGCCCGCCCCGGACGGCTCGACCGGAGGGCAGCGTGCGCGGGCCATTCGGCTTACCGCTCAGGTGGCATGGACCGTGGCGACGTGGTGGCGGTTGCGCCAAGGGCTGGCCCCGGTGGCTCCCAGGCCGGACCTCTGCCACGCCGCAAACTACCTGTATATGCTCACCGGTTCCGAACCGCCGCCGGCGCACGTCCGCGCGATGGACATCGCGCTGGTGCTCCACGCGGACCACGAACTCAACGCATCGACCTTCGCGGCACGCGTTACCGCAGCCACTCTCGCCGACATGCACGCCGCGATCACCTCCGCTATCGGGACGCTCGCCGGACCGCTGCACGGAGGCGCCAATGAGTCGGTGATGCACGTCGTAGAGGAGATCGGCACGCCGGGGCAGGCGGAGGGTTGGGCGCGCCGAGAACTGGAACAGGGCCGCAGGATCCCGGGCTTCGGGCACCGTGTCTACCGCACCGCGGACCCCCGGGCCGTGGTGCTGCGTGACTTGGCTGCGGCGATCGCCGCAGCCGCCGGGGACCGCCGCGCCTACCTGGTGACGCGCGCACTGGAGGAAGCGGTGCACCGCTTGCGCGGCCTCTACGCCAACGTTGACCTGTACTCGGGAGACCTCTACCGCCTGTTGGGGATCCCCGTGGAGTTGTTCACGCCTACCTTTGCCGTCGCGCGCGTCAGCGGTTGGACGGCCCACGTGATCGAGCAGTATCGCCACAATCGCCTGATCCGGCCTCGGGCGCAGTACGTGGGACCGGCGTACCGGGGGATGCCCGCCGCGCGGCAATGAGTGAGACGCCAGCTGGCCGTTCCGGGGCGCCGCTGCGGCCCGCCTCGTCGGGCGTCTTCGCCAGATCGCGCGCGCCTGGTAGAGTCCATTGTGCGCCAAGCCCTTCAGAGAACCGGCGCATCGCGCGCCTTCCCGTGGGCGCGCCGCCCGCGCCGGTGTCGCGATCACCCGCCGGGCTAGGTCGCCCCCTGTGGCGGCATATGGAGGGCATCCAGGGGCGGAACCTGTCGGTTCGCAGCGTGCCTCTTCTCCCGACCCGGCTCGTCCTCGACGGGCCCTTTGAGGAGAGCGCCGCCGAGCCGCGTCACCGGGGCCGCGTCCCGTTAGGGCCCCTGCTACCCCGCAAGGCGCCGCTGCACGGGACGGTTCTCGCTTCGGCCGTGTTCGACCGCGACCGCCGATATGCCACCATCCGCGACATATGGAAACGCGTTCCTTCCGGGGCCCGGGGGGCGGGGCGGCGGAACAGAGCGTCGGCCCACCTCGCTGCCCGGCCGAGCGCGGCCTCATCGCTAACGCCGTCAGAGTCTGTCGTCCTGGTTGGGTTTGCGCGGTGGATCCGATGCGCCCAACGGGAGGGGGGCCTCGGGGGGCCGTGGAACATGCTGGTCGTCAGGGCAAGACGACCCAGGCGGGACATGGAGGCGCGGGATGGCAAGCCGTGACGCACCGTCCGAGCCGGGTGGCGACCGGTCGCCCGTGCGCGTGAGGGGGCCCCGTTCGGGCGTCCGCCTCCGGATGATGCCGCTCGCTGACTTCGAATCGGCCTGCGCGGAGCTGGAGCGAGACATCCGGGGCCAGGAGTTGCGCGGCCTTACCGTAACCCTGGAGGTCGACCGCGCGCCGACGGTACCCCAGTTGCGCCGCATGGAGGAGCTGCTGCTCGACCGCCACGGGGCCCAACTGCTGCAGGTCGTGGAGGTTGGCGACGTGACCGCCGCGCCGGACGTGGGCGTTGCCGGGCTCCCCCCCGCGGGCGCCGCGGATCGCGACGTGGCCGCCGTCGTTGCCCGAGAGGACCGGGAACCGGAAGAAGCCGCCCCGCCACCCGGACGGGTAGGCGGGCGGGGCATGTGGGCTGCGGAAGGCGGGCTACGTGGTGGCACGCCGGCTCCGGATGCCCGGCGCACGCGGCCGCGCGGCCACCGCCCGCGCGTCGCGGGACGCGGCGCGGCGGGGGAGCGGGTCGGCCCGGCGGCTGGACGGCAGGCCCCCGGTGCCTCTGCGCCGGCGGCGTTGCCGTCCGGGGAGGGTCCGGGAGCGATGTGGGCGCCGTCCGGGCCACTGCCCGCGGAACCCGTACCCACGATGTTGATCAAGAGGACCCTGCGGTCGGGGCAGCGCATCCGCTTCGCGGGCAACGTGGTCGTCCTTGGCGACGTCAATCCGGGGGCGGAGGTCGTAGCGGCGGGGGACATCGTCGTCATGGGCACCCTCCGCGGCGTGGCGCACGCCGGGGCCACGGGCGGCACGGAGGCCATCGTGGCGGCGTTCCGCCTGCACCCCACGCAGTTGCGGATCGGCGCCGTGATCGGACGGGCGCCGGACGGTCTGATCCCGCGCCCCGATGCGCCGGAGGTGGCACGCGTACGCGACGGTGTCCTTGTCGTGGAACGGTACGTGCCGTAGGGAGGTTCACCGGGGGCGGAGGGCCGGCGCCGTTCGCGCGCGACCCTTAGGATAATCGGTGCCTGAGGTGACGGCCTGATCCCTCGGACCGCAGGCGCTGGGTGTCGGCGGCTCGCCGCGCCGGGTGGCTCGGCGGGCGTCCTCAGCCGGGTGCAGGGCGGGCGAGGCCAAGCGGCCGGCACAGGTCAGCTCCCCGAGGGAAGGACGAGCGCAGGCCATCGTGGCTGGCTGCGAGTTTGACCGGGGCGATGCGGGGGAGTGTGACTCTTGGACCGTGGGGCCACGGGGGACGAGCACTTGCGCCACCTTGCGCGGTGGCGCAAGCGGCGCGGCAAGCGGATCAGCCCCAGGGGGCGGCCGCGGTGGCGTTGCAGTGGGTGCGGTGGGGCAGGGAGTCGTTAGCCGGGTCAGCGCCAAAACCCGTAGGAAGGCATGAACGGCCGCGAGGGACGGATGGCAGGGGCCAAGCCCTGACCTGACCGGCGCCCTTTGACGCACGGGGAGCAGCATGCAACGGGAGCACGCGGAGCGACCCCTCCGCAGCCGAGGCCCAGATGGAGCAAGCCGTTGAGGGGCGGGCGACCTGGGTCGCGCGGCGCGCGGATGGAGGTGAACCAAGTGACCCGCACGGGACGGTCGCTCGGGACCGGGCGGATCTTGGCGACGGACGTCGGTCGTGCATCCGCTCTCCGGTCCGGGTGAGAGTCCCGGCGTGCGCGGCTCCTGCCGCGCAGCCCGAGTCCGCCTGTCGCCTACCGCCCCGCGAGGGGCAAATCTGAGGCCGAAAGGGGCGAAATCCTGGTCGGGCGGACGTGTGGCAAGCCGAGCGCTCGGTTTGTCCACATTTTCTAACCAGGCACAACTGTGGGAGAGGCGATCGTCATCACGTCCGGCAAAGGCGGGGTGGGCAAGACCACCACCTCGGCCAATCTCGGCGCCAGCCTGGCGTCTTTAGGCAAATCGGTGGTCCTCATCGACGCGGACATCGGCCTGCGCAACCTGGACGTGGTGATGGGGCTGGAAAACCGCATCGTCTACCACCTGGTGGACGTGGTGGAGGGTTACTGCCGCCTGCCACAGGCCCTCATCAAGGATAAGCGCTTCGACAACCTCTGCCTGTTGCCCGCTGCCCAGACCAAGGACAAGACCGCGGTCACGCCTGAGCAGATGAAGGCGCTCTGCGAGGAGCTCAAGTCGGAGTTCGACTTTGTGCTGGTGGACTCGCCCGCGGGGATCGAGCAGGGCTTTCGCAATGCCATCGCCGGAGCGGACCGGGCGCTGATCGTGGCCACGCCCGAGGTGTCCTCGGTGCGCGACGCCGACCGCATCGTCGGTTTGCTGGAGTCCTCCGGGCTCGGCGGCCCGCGCCTGATCGTGAACCGCCTGCGGGCGCAGATGGTGCGCCGCGGCGACATGATGGACATCGGGGACATCCTGGACATCCTGGCCATCGACCTCATCGGTGTGGTGCCAGACGACGAATCTATCGTTGTGAGCACCAACCGTGGTGAGCCCGCCGCCCTTTCGCCCCACTCGCGGGCGGGCCAGTCCTTTCGCAACATCGCGCGCCGGTTGCAGGGCGAGGACGTACCCATGGAGAGCATCACCGCGCCGGAGGGCCTGTTCGGAAGGCTGCGGCGCCTTCTCGGCGGGGGACGCTGATGCCTCCCATCTTCGACTGGTGGCGATTCGCGCGGCGGCATGGCGCCGCGCCGTCGAACCCGGGGGACGCATTGGCGGACATACCCGGCGGCGACGCGGGCGCAGGCCGGACGGCCGGCGAGGGTGCCGGAAACCGGGGGGGCACTATGCTGGAGCTGTTGCAGCGCATCTTCGGGAGGGAGAGTCCCAGCAAAGATATCGCCAAGGAGCGGCTGCGCATGGTCCTGGTGCATGACCGGGCCACCGTGGCGCCGCAGGTCTGGGATGCGCTCAAGGTCGACCTCATCCGTGTCATCTCCAGCTACCTCGACATCGATGAGGCGACCATGGAGGTCCAACTGCAGCGGGAGAACGACGCCGTGGCCCTGGTGGCCAACATCCCGGTGCGGCGGGTCAAGCGGTCGGCCCCGGGCGAGGAGGGCGGCACCGCCGCGATCCAGGCGTGAGGGCATCCCCCCCACAGCCCCCGGTGCCCGGAGGTACCCCGCGCGCCCCTGGCGCGCTGGCGCCCGCCTCGCGCCGCGCCGCGGTCGACCAACCAGGTGGCGCGCCCGATCAGCCTGCGCCGCTCGGTGAGGCGGACGTCTTCGGTTTGGCCCCGTCTGCCCTCCTGGAGGCGGGGCGCGACTACGCCTTGCTGGGGCGGGTCCACCAACCCCGGAGCCGCGGTGCCCTGCTGGCCGCCGAGGTGGAAGGCAGCAGCGAGGTTCACGCCGTGCGGGCCGAGGTCGTGCGCGCGGACGGCTCTGGTGGTCCCGCCATCACGCCTTCCTGTTCCTGCCCCGCCCATCGGCCCTTTTGCCGGCACGTCCTGGCCCTGCTATTTCTCTGGGTCTGGCAGCCGGAGAGCTTTCTGCCCGTCGGTGCCTGGGAGCAGGCCATGGCGGCCCTGCCGGCGGCCGAGTCCGCCGACGCGCTGGCGCGCGTCGCGATGGGGGAATCCGATCCCATCTCCGCGCTGCGCCAAGGGGCGGGCGTCGCATGGGAGGGGGCGCCCCCCGGCCGCTGCCTGGAGGCATGGGCCGCCTTCCGTTTGGCCGCGCTCGCCCGCGCGGCCTGGCCCGACGCGGCACTGCAACTGGCGGGCCGCATCGCCGGGACGCCCGGCGCGCCGGTGTCGCCGGATCCGCTGGGGGTGCAGGCCCGCCAACTGGCCTGGTGGTTGAGCCTGGTGGCCCTGGACCTGCCAGCGCCCGCGCTCCTGCCCTGGCTCCGCCGCCTCTTTGCCCTTCTGGAGGCGCATCGTCCGGGCGGCGGTCCCCTGCCCACCGAGGTGGCGGTGTGGCTCGCCCGCCTAGCCGTGGCCCTGCCGGTGGAGCGTTGGGCAGAGGTCCGCTGGCTCACCCGCTTCGCCGCGGCCACGGACGCGGTGGCCGGCGTGTTCGAAGCGGAACTGCAGCGCCAGATCTGGGAGGCCGAGGTGACGTGGCGGGTGGCCGGGGGCGCGGCCGTCGCGGAGCCGCACGCCGGGCTGCGCCGCGTCCGGCTGGTCTGGGAGGCGTATGAAGAAGACGCGCGGGTGGGGAGCGGGGCGGAGGATGGCTGAGCGGGGCATGTCTCCCATGCCGGCCGCCGACACGGGGCAGTGCTTTTGCGCCTCGGCTCGATAGGGCGGTGGACCCTCGTCGCCTGGGCGGGCGCCGGTCTACTCCGCGCCGGGTGAGACGCCGCGCGCCGATGGCAGGATAGGGCACTCGGCCGGTTAGGAGCCGCGCATTATCAAAGCTCCTCGGTTGACAAGCGGCGGGCGGTGCACGATGGTAACGTCGGGATGCTGGACCTTGACCTCGCGCCGGGAGCTGACACGTTGGGGCGGAGAGGACAAGTTCAGCGCGTCTGGCCTTGGACTGGCACGCGAGACCCCGAACCAGTTCTCTTGGGGAGAGCCGCTGGGAACTTCGCATTCCGGCCACGCCCGGGCTCAAATCTAATATTTCGCGGCTCCTTACACCCTTCGTTCGTGATCCACTATCGGCGGAGCCGCCTTCCGCGCCCTGCGCGATGCCAGGGTCGCAGCCCAGCGGGGCTACGCCGGTTTCCCGCCGTGCCCGGGCGGGCGGCACTGGGCGGTCGCCCAGGTGCTGCGGACGATGTGCTGGCGCAGGCAGGTGTTACCTGCGATCACAGCAGCCCGGGCGAGATCGCTGGCGGCGGGAGCCGGTGGCACCACGCCGCCGTCGGTGCCGCCGCGTCCTGTGGGAGGGTCTTGCATGGCGCATTGTTCGCTGGGGACGCCGATGCTACAATCGCGCGGTATGCGGGGCGGCGGCGCCCTTGGGGTGGGACGTGCTCGACAACGGGATCGAGGGACCGGGGGATGAGGCCCGCCGGCCGGCTGTCGCCGTTCGGCGGCGTGCCGTGCGCGTCTCTCTCCTTGGGCTGGGCACGGTGGGCGCGGGGGTCGCACACCTGCTCGCCGCCAACCGTGCGGATATCGCGCGTAAGGTCGGATGCGGGATCGAGGTCGTGCGCGTCCTGGTGCGCGACCCGGGCAGGGCGCGTGCGACGACGCTGGCCCCGGGCGTGTTGACCGCCGATCCAGAGGTCGCCCTCGGGGATCCGGCGGTCGATGCCGTCGTCGAGGTGATGGGCGGCATCCAGCCGGCGCTGGCCCTCATCGTGCGCGCCTTGCGC
>JAJZZC010000231.1 GCA_021797775.1 Bacillota bacterium | reverse complement strand
CCCCCAGCCTCAGCCTGGTCTCCCTCAACGCCCTGGCCGCCGCCACGGGCCTGATCGCCCCCGTCACCCCCACCCACCTGGCTGTGGCCGCCCTGGGCAGTTTCCTCGGCTGGATCGAGGAGTTCCGGCAGGAGGAGGTGGTGCATGCACCGCTGCTGGGGGTGTTGCTGACCATGGCCGAGCCGCGGCTCCGCGTGACGGCCGAGGTGCGGCGGGCCCTGACCGCCGACCGTCTCCCCCTCTTCCGCACCGCGATCCCCCGCCGGGCCGCGGTGGAGGAGCACGTGGCGCAGCGCCGCCACCTGGCCGAGCAGGGGCTCCTTCCGCCGCCGGGCGAGGACCCGGCACCACGCGGCAGGGACCCGGTGCTGGCGGCCTACCGGGCCTTCATTGCCGAGGTGCTCGCCGCCACGCGGCGCTGAGGAGGAAAGACCATGGCCCGCAAGCGATTCAGCGCCGCGGAGATGCTGGCCCGCGGCCAGCAACGGACGGCGCCGGAGGCCGAAAGCCCCCCGCCCGCGCCGGCCGTGGCGGCGGCGCCCGCTGGCGCGGCGCCCGCCAAGACGCCGCCGGCGGCGGAGCGGTATCGCCGGGTCACGGTGTTTGTCACGCCGGAGCAGTATCGCTGGGCGCGGCAGGTGGCCCTGCAGGCGCAACTGGAGGACTGCGCCCTCTCGGCCAGCGACGTCGTGCGTCTGGCCCTGGAACGGTTGCGGGCGAGCGATGCCGCCAGCCTGCGCCAGGCGCTGGTCGACCAGGCCTGGCGCGACCTGCAGCGCTACCCCGGCCGCGCCAAGCGCGGTATGCCCGCCCGCGGCGACGCTGGAGGATGAACGTCCCCCCAGGGGCCTCGGCGGTACCGATGGCGGTGCGCCCCCGAGCCGTTACTTTTTCTTCGGCTTCTTAACTCCCCGTTGGCTCAGTGCGCTTCCCGCAGCCGTCTTCGCCGCATCGCTATATCGGCCGTCTCGCAGAACACGCGAAGCGGTAGTTGCGGCAGCCTTGCTCGTGCGCTTCCCGCTTGACGCTTTTGGTGCCATGACAATACCCCCACGCCTGTGTGATTTGTATGCGTTGGTCATGGTTCAACATCTAACACGATAGGTACCAAAAGTGATCGGCTTCGCACGCCAGATGGCCGCGGAGGCTAAATCATTGGCGCGAGTCCCTGGCTTGCTTGACTTACAACTTCTCGTGTGCAATCACCGCAGCCACAGCAGCGCCGATTGCTGCTCCAATAGGGCCACCAAGAAGCGCTCCGATGATACCGCCAAATAATCCGCCGACGCCGGCCTTAGCAACTTTGGCTTCTTTCTTAGTCAGCATGGCGTCCACCCCTCTCCTTCCGCACACCCTTGTACGGCTTCTCGTCTGCCTTGACGGCGACGATTCGTCCGGTACGGGTGTCGCGCTTGACCCAACGGTTGTGCTCGGCGCTGAAGAACTGGGATCGGTTCTTCACCTGGCCCACGCGCCCGCCCCCGGTGTTTCTTGCCATCTCCTGTCCCCCCCAGGGTGGCGTCACCGGCCGGACCGGCCGAAGCCGCAGCCCACGCCGGCCGGAAGGTGCGTCGCCTAATGCTCCCGGGCGCGCCCCGGAGCGCGTGTCCGCCCGAAGATGGGTTCCCTGAACGACGCAGCCCTGTTGTCCCCCCCCCAACCGTGCACGCCCACCGGTGCTGGCTCCCGCATCCTATCATGGTGTCTGAATTCGTGCAAGCCCAGGCTTATTTGGGTTAGGAAGCAGCTTGGGCCAGAAGATCTATCGCTATCAGCAGCAGGCGCCAGCGAGATGCCTTCTGTCGCTGTAGGCCTTGAGCGCGTACGCGTTCAGGATGTCGCGTACGGCGCGATATTGCTGGGACGCGCCACGGCTGGCGGCCACCCGTGCTCGGTGCCAGGCCGCGCCTGGCCAGCGCCACGGGGCGAAGGCGTTGGAAGCCGCGGCGCAGAACGCACCTGGGCCATGAACTACAGCCGCCCCTACCCGCCCAGTCCGTGGCTGGCCCCGTACCTACAGCGGCAACTGCGCCGCCTGGGCGGGTCCGAACGCGCCCTGGCCGAGGCCATGGGCGTCTCCCGGCCCGGGGTGAACAAGGTGCTGCGCGGCCAGGTCTTCTCCCCTACCCCCGACTTCCTCCGCCGTTTCGCGCGGGCCAGCGGCGCCTCCCTGCCCTGGCTGCTGGGCCTGGCCGGCTGGCTCTATCTCACCCCGCTGGACCGGGGCCTGGCGGCCGAGCGCCTGCGGCCGCACTCCCCGCAGGCGCACCTGGGCACGCGGCGCTTCGCCGCGCCAGCGGTCCCCCTGCACAGCGCCAGCCCCGCCCTGGAGGACCAGGGCAGGGCGGTGCACGCCTGGCTGCGCGCGTGCGAGGTCGCGCTGCCAGCGGAATGGGAGGGCGAGGGGCCGCCCGGCCAGGACGCGGCCCGGGCCAAGGCCTCGGCCTGGCTGCGGAGCGCCCGGACGGAGCCTTGGTTGCAGAGTGAGGCGGACCAGTACGTGCTGCTCGGCCTCCTGGAGCGGTACGCTCCTGGACCCGCGCTGTGGCTGTTGGGCTTGCTGCCGGTGGAGGTCATACGGGAGGGGGGCCTGCAGCCTCTGGAGCGGCAGGGGCGGGATCTGCTCGCCGAGCCGGGCGCCCTGGAGGAGCTGACCCGGCGGGCGCGCGCGGTCCCCACCCTGATGGATGTGCCCGGCGATCCGCCGGATCCGGCCGGGACGTCGGAGTGGCGGGTGCGGCGACTGGGGCGCGGCGCGGCTGCGGTGACGCTGCGGCTGCCGGCGGACCGCGCGGAACGGATCGACGGTTGGCTCCGGGAGGTGGAGGCCGCGGCGCGGCGGGCCATGGAACCGTAAGCCCCTTTGCGCCGGGGCCGGTCAGTGGTAGTGTTAGCAGCCGAGACCATAACCCAGACGGCATGCCTGGCCTGGACGCCACCCACCCCTTGCTGATGGGCGTGGACGCGGGCGGATACCGGGGAACGGCGGGGATGCGCATTGATCACCGTGCTGACCGGCGCTGGCTTGATCCTGCTGCTGTGCCTGCTGGCGTGGGCCGTATCCCGCCTGCTGTGGTGGATGCGCCGGGGCCAGCGGCCTCTCCTGGCCACCTGCCTATGGGCGGGGGCCGCCGCCGCCAGCGGCGGCGCGTACGTGGTCCTCCTGATCATGGCCTTGCAAACTAACGACAAGACCGTGGGCCTGTTGCGCCTTGCGGCCGCGGTGGCCTTCGCCGTCGCTGGCGGCTGGTGCGCGGGGCGTGCCCACACCGCGCCGGCCCGCCTGGCGGCCCGCGCGCAGCAACTGCTCGTCGTCGCCCTGCGGGACCACGCGATCGAACCCGAGACGTTCGACGAAGGCAGGGTGTACTGGCAGGGAACGGAACGCGCCCTCGAACGCCTGCGGGACGCGGGTACCGTCGATCCCGCCACGGCCGCGCTGTTCCTGGCGGACATCCGCAGCGTGATCCAGAGCGGCTACACCTACAACAGCCCCCGGATCCGGCCGGCCGCGCAGCCCTCGCCCCCACCGATGCAGACCTTGCGCGACATGGCCCGCCGTCACCGGCCCCGCCAGGTATCCCGGGTCCCGGGGCCCCGCAAGGTAGATTGGCGCCGCCCCGCAGTGGTTCCGGGGAGCGCCCTGGGGGTACCGTGCGGCCTGCGGGCAGAGTCCATCCCGCCCCGGGACGGAAAACGACGTGACGCAGCGCAGCCGCCCTGCGGAGCAGGGGCCGCCCCCCACGCAGCCATGCACGGACCTGGGGGCGGGCGGCGGGCCCCGCCGCCCGCGGCGGAAGCGGCACCACCGGCGCCCGGCAAGGTGGCGGCCGCGACGATACCGCTGGGCGCGGCAGGTGGCCCTGCAGACACCGCTAGAGGACGGCGCCCTCTTGGCCAGCGACGTCGTGCGCCTGGCTCTGGAGCGGCTGCGCGCGAGCGACCCGG
Organism: Bacillota bacterium; assembly: GCA_021797775.1. Lineage (GTDB taxonomy): Bacteria > Bacillota > Sulfobacillia > RBS10-35 > JAJYVN01 > JAJZZC01. The sequence goes on along the minus strand of JAJZZC010000231.1, from coordinate 3,797 downwards.
CCGCGCTGCGCCAGGCGCTGGGCGACCAGGCTTGGCGCGACCTGCAGCGCTACCCCGGCCGCGCCAAGCGCGGTATGCCCGCCCGCGAGGATGCTAGCCAGTGAGGCGTGGGCGCCTCCGTCCCTTCGCTGCCAGCCAGCGGCGCACGATGCGTTGTGAGCATCTAGGCGTTGTGACGTAGTGGCGCCTGAACAGATAGACATCTTGGATTTGAGGCATGTACCGGGTAGAGCGACCAGGCGGCCGGATGGGGCTTTACGATCAATGTCATCGCGTTGTATCATAATAGTAAAGTACTTTGACCCGGTGGTGGTGCCCTTGGTGACCGCGGGCTACCTCAATCGCTTGGCCGGACGCATCCACGAGCGCCTCGGCGACGGTGCCGTGGGACCCGCCGACCTGGAGGCGGTCCTTGGTCTGGCCCACACCAGCGCCAAATCCCTACTCGCCGCACTGCACGCCCACCGCTATGCGCAGCGCCTGGGCCGTGGGGTGTACCGCGTCTTCGCCCAGCCCTCGGTCCCTGCCTCCTGGAGCCTTGCCCCTGGTGATCTTGACCCTGCGGCCCATGCGGTCTACAGCGTACTGGAATCTGCCGGGCTGCCCTTTCTCATCTCCGGTCTGAGCGTACTGGCTCCCCTGGCACACCATCTGCTCTGGTGGAACCCGGTCCTTGTCATCGTGGCCAGGCACGCGGAAGACTGGGCGGCGGCCGAACTGGCGGCCACCCACCTGGCCGCCGCCGTCAATCCCTCGGCGGAGACCGTCCGCCAGTTGCGGAACCTCGTAGCGCACCTGGAGATCGAGGGCGATGCCCCGGCCATCCTCCGCCCCCGCGGGGACCTGAGCGGTGCCGAAGCGCACATCGCGGCCCCCGAGCGCGCACTGGTCGACCTGGCGGCCGAGATGAGGCGATTCGGCTTTCCGCTTCCCTGGAGCGAGATCGGCAGGATCGCGGCGGCCCTGCAGGAGCGCGGGCACTCGTGGAACTTCGGAAGGCTGCGGCATCACGCCCGGCAACATGGTCTCCTGCCCATCTTCGATCCGCTGGTGGGGCAGTTGCAGGGCCGGGCCGCCAGCGACGGAACTCCCGTCCCCCCCGTGGTGGCCGAGATCCTGGCAGGCCTGCTTGAGGTGTCGCGGTGACGCGCCTGCAGGTCTACCGCCCGGTCCTGGTGTACCCGCCGGAGGCCTTCGAAGAGCCGACCCTGCGTGAGCGTGCTCGGCAGCGGCGCATCCGGCCGGAAGTGCTGGAGGTGCTCGCCTGGGACTATGAGCTTGTTCAGCAACTGCAGCGTCGCGCGCCGGGGCACGTGGCGCTACGCGGCGGCGCCGCGGTCCAGAGCCTGCTGCCACTCGATTGGCAGCGGGGCAGCCTGGATGTCGATGTCGTTACCGACCTCCCGCCGCTGGCGGCCGGTGACCTCGTACACAGCATCGCCAGCGATTTCGCTGCCTTGGGACCGGACTTTTCCTTCTCCCCTCGCCGGGGCCCCGAAGGTGTTCCGATGACCAGTTACGCCGTCTCCCTTCCCCTGGCCATCGCCCAGCGTGCGGGGCTTCTCATCGGTGGCCGGCTCCTGCTGGACATCTTCCACCCGGGAGTGCTGCCGCCCGCCGTTCAGATTCAGACGGAACTGCTGCCGTTTCCCCCCACGGAGGTGCCGCCGTTCCGCGCGGTGGAGCCCGCCGCCCTGCTGGCGGACAAGATCCTCACGCTGGACATTGGCCCCGAGGGCACCGGCCTGCGTCCCGCGAAGCTGGGCGACCTGCCCAAGCAGCTCTATGACACCTCCCGGCTTGCCGTCGTCCACGCCGGGGGCATGCGACCTGCGACCTTCTGGGTAGCCTTTGACGCTGCCCTGGAGGTGGAGTCGCGCCGCCTGCCTCGACCTCGCCAACGTAACGACGCCGCCCGCCAGATCTGTGGGCAACTCGCCGCCCTCTCCGCCCTGGACATCGGTCCCGCCACCACACAGGAGGACTATCTGCGGCGTATTGACCCCGGCGCGCTGCCGCTGCTCCCCGCGATCACTACCCACCGGCAGCGCGCGCTGGACTTCGCCGGCGCGTTGCTGCGCGCCGACACCGGACGATCCGCTTTCTTCTGGGCCACCGCGGCGGCACAGTTGCTCTGCCTGCTACGTGGGATGGACCGCCAGAACATCTCTGGCTTCGTGCGGCTGGTCGAGGCCTCGCGAGACCTCCGTCTTGACGGACAAGGGCTCCGTGCGCTGAGCGCAGCCCTGAGGCCCCACTTCCCGTCGGTCCGGGCCCTCACGCCCCAGCCAGAGCGTCTCCTGTGGGTCTTGGCCGTTCTCGCAGGCGAGGATGTGGCCCTGCGTTGGCTGGACTCCGCCACCCGGCGCATATAGGGCCACCCGCACGCTCCGGGCAGCCGCCGGACCGGCCGGACGTGCCCCGGCACGCAGGCGCCTAGCCTCCAAGACACCCCCGCCGCGGGGGCCAGGGGATCACAACACCGCCCTTGGGCGTCTGCGCATCCACGGTATCGGGCGGCGCAGAACGCACCCGGGCCATTACAGCCGCCCCTACCCGCCCAGTCCGTGGCTGGCCCCGTACCTACAGCGGCAACTGCGCCGCCTGGGCGGGTCCGAGCGCGCCCTGGCCGAGGCCATGGGCGTCTCCCGGCCCGGGGTGAACAAGGTGCTGCGCGGCCAGGTCTTCTCCCCCACCCCCGACTTCCTCCGCCGCTTCGCGCGGGCCAGCGGCGCCTCCCTGCCCTGGCTGCTGGGCCTGGCCGGCTGGCTCTATCTCACCCCGCTGGACCGGGGCCTGGCGGCCGAGCGTCTGCGGCCGCACTTCCCGCAGGCGCACCTGGGCGCGCGGCGCTTCGCCGCGCCGGCCAGACCCGGCGGACGATGGGTCGAACCCGGCAAGCCCCATAGGGTACAGCAGGTGCCAAGACTGGACAGCACGCCCGCACAATCCTGTGCCAGAGGATTGTGCGGGTGGACAGACCTGGACACCCCCCGAGGGTGCCGTCCAACGGACCAGGCCCGGCGGGTGACGGGCCGAACTCGGCACACCCCCGTGGGGTACAGCGAGCGCCGAGACTGGACAGCGTTCCCACAAACCCTTGGCGCGCAGCGTGTTAGGCGGGGACACCTCGGGACAGCAAATGGCCGCCCACGGCCCGGCTCGGGACAGCGTTCCCACAACGCCTTGTGCCAGAGGCTCTTGCACGGGGACAACACAGGACAGGGCCCCGCGCGGCGGCCATGGCACCCGCCCGCCCCATTCCGTCCCGGAGGGCATGTGTGTCTGAGAAGAGGTGGGCACCCGTTGGTGCGTCTGAGTAGAGGTGTGGCACCCCGAAAACCCGAGACCGGAAACCGTTGGGGGAGACGCCGCGCGGGGAATCAGCGTCCCCCACTAGACCAGTTGGCGGCATGCGTCCCCGGACCCACGATCCGGGATCCCTCGGCTCGTGGCCGTCGAGCACCCACGGTGCTCCGGCCACGACGAACCCCGTGCCGGTGTGCCCTGAACGCCATGCGTTCAGAGGGCACGGGGTTCGCCTCAACACCCCCGCCTGCCCGGCGGCCAGCCATGGCACCCATGGCTCCCGGATGGGGGCTCACGCCCCCGGCGCAAGGCGCCTCCCCCGCCCACGCCCTGCCCTGTGGCGGAGTGAGACTCGGCGTGGCCAGCCGACTGGCCTTGACCGGCCGGGCCACCCGTGCGCCCGACGACCCGGCTGGCGTAGCCCTACTTGTCGGTTGGTGTCTCGATCCTTGGCGGTACCCTGGCCGTGCGCCGACGCCGAGATGCGG
>JAJZZC010000230.1 GCA_021797775.1 Bacillota bacterium | reverse complement strand
CCTGGCGGGCGCGCCTCCGGCGCCGCCGATTCCGGCGGCAGCGGCATCGCCTTGAAGGGCATGCCGCCCGGCAAGACAGCCTACGGCGGCGCCCCCTCACCCGACAGGGCCTCGCAAGCCGGCAGGCCTGTCAAGTAGCGTGAGCAGCGTGCGTGGTGTTCGGTGTCAAGTCGCGTGGTCAGTAGCATCATCGGGCCAGTCTCCATGGGCGCCCTCTTCCCAAGGGGGGACGTGGGAGACGATCCAGGTGCGGAAGTCGCCGTCCTCGTTCCGGGTGCGGGGCATGATCGTGAGGAAGCGCCCGCCCTTGCTCGCGATGTGATCCATCGCGGGGCGGGAGCAGAGCTCGGAGCGGCCGAGCAGCTCGGTCAGGCTGTCCCAGGTGGCGATGTGCCTGGTGCGTCGCTGGTGTTGCCGGGCTCGGTCCGGTAGGCGAGAGGGACGGCGCCGTCGGCGGAGACGGTCAGGATCCAGAGCAACTGCTTGAGGTCCAGGCGGTGATCTTCGTTGTGGCCGCGGGTGATGATCGGAGTGGTCTTGCCTCCGCGGGGTCGGCCGGTGGCCTGGGCGTAAGTGCCGCTGAAGGTGAGGGTCGTCGAGTCGTTGTGCAGCTGACCGCAGTCCAGGTGGAAGGTGGCGATCATGCCGAGACCAGTTCCGTGAGCAGGGAGGCCCGATCGGCGTCGAACAGGCGTAGCAGGGCACGGCCGACGCGGTCGTCATTGAGGTACGGGCGCTCGACGCGCTGAAGACCCAGGAGGTCCACCGCGTAGGGTCGGCTCCACTCCTCCAGCGCGTAGAGGGGCTGGTGCCGGAGGCAGAGGCAGCGCAGGGCGACGCCCAGGGCGCTCGCCGGAGCCAGGCGGACGGAGGCGTCCCCGGCGGGAGGACGCCGAGCCAGGGCCTGATCGCCCTCCAGCCGGGCCAGGAAGTGGTTCACCACAGGCAGGGCGCCGAGCACATCCGTCGCCAGGACGTAGGCACCGCTCACGCCAACCGCCCCCCGGTCAGGGTCTGGCGGAAACCAGGGCGGAGGGGCAGGAGCCAGCCGTCTTTGACCGACTCGCCTTGGTCGTTGCGTCCGCGGCCCGTGGTCTGCCCGACCCTGCGCCAGTTGGCGGCGGCGAAGCAGGTGCCCGCAATGCGGTCCGCTTCGACGAAGCTCTCGAGCAGCACCAGCTCCGTGGCGTAAGCGGGCAGGCCAGTCGACCGCCAGGCGGCGGGCCAGGCGGCCGAGTAGGTGGGAGGCAAGGTGCGGTGGACGGCGGCGACCTGGGGTAGATGCTGTTCCCGTTCCCCGGAGGTCCACCCGATCCAACGATCCCGAGGCGCCAGCCGCCAGGCGGTGCCCCCTACCCGAAGGCGGCAACGGGCCGCTCGTGCGACCACGCCAGGTAGCGCATCTGCGCCCCGGGCAGGACGCGACCAACCCGCTTGGCCGTACCGCCCCTGGTATACGCGCAAGCGTTCCCCATCCTTCGCCGACGCCTTGGCAGCCCTGCGCGCCGCTCTCTGGCACCAGCGCCTTTCTCCCGCCATCGCTGCCGCGCCCGAGTTCGCCAAAATCGTCGACGCCGCGATTCACCGCCCTGGCTCGCGCGGAACTGCTCCCGCCTCCACCGCGCGCCGGACCAACCAGATCAAGCACAATCGGCCACTTGCCACCCGGCCGGCGGCTCCGGCGTCCCCTGTCCCTTGCCCTGCCCCTTCAGAAAGAAAGCGCGAAACTTCACCATACGCTTCAACACGGAAATCCTGCGGCCGTACTGGGGAGCGACGCCAGAGCCGGCGATGTCCGGCTCTGGCGTGTCGGCTACAGTCCTGCCACCGTGTCGGGCAGGGCCTCCCTCTGGGCGAGCGGGCGGGGGCTCACCGCTGGCGGCGACCGGCTTCTCGCTGCCGCCCGGCGCCAGCGGCCATGGTCGGCGTGAGGGCAGTAGGGGAGGGGGCGACGATGGCACTAATCCCCTTCCGCTCCGGGCCTCCGCCACAAGGCTCCTCGTTCACCACGCCGTGGCCGCGAGCCCTGTCCGGCGCACGCACGGGGCGAGCCATTAGACCACGGCACCGTGCGTCAACCTGTCATCTTCCCAGTGGGCGCGACCGGGACGCGCGTGTTCGGGTCACACCATCCCAGGACGCCGCGCGACTGCCGCAGGTTCCAGCCAGAGCCGGACGGTGGCCAGGCGGCGGGGCCCCAGCGCCAAGCGCACCGCCCCTGCGCCGTCTAACGGCAGCACGGCTTGGGCCGCGCCCACGCCGTCCGTCCGTACGGCCCGACGGATGCCCAGCACGCCCGGGGCCAGGGTGGCCTCTGCCGGGGCATCGCTGGCGTTGAGCAGGCCCGCCAGCGTTGAGCCATCGGGATCCGGGTGCAGGCCGAGCAGCAGCACGGGTGGCTCCGGCCCCCGCAGCAGGCTGCCGCGTGGGGGCAGCAACCCGGCCGCGATCGGGGGCTCCCCGAGGTGCTGGAAGATCGGCTCCAACGCGACTTCGGCGCCCAACCGATGCGCTTCTCCCTCGTCGAAGGGGCCGCGGTGGGGCCGCAAGGCGAAGCGGGCGTACACTGGACCTGGCTGCGCCGCGCGGAAGTTGGTATGCCAGTAGTTGTTGGTCACCCAGGCCAGCAGGAGCGGGGCCGCGAGCGAGAAGGTCTGCGCGTTGCCGCCGAAGGTGAACCCGCCGAACTGCCACAGCGGGGTGTCCGGGCAGCCCACCGTTACCCCCGCGCCCGTTCCGCTAAGGTCCACCCAGTTCTGGACGTTATAGAAGTCCCGGCAGGCGCCGGGGATCTGGTCCGCCTCTGGGCGTACGGCCTGCCCGCCCACGTCGTAACGCACCTCGGCGCCGGCCAGTGCCAAGGGGAACGCCAGGTAGGTGGCCTCGACCGCCGGGGTGTCCTCCATGTGCCAGCGCGACTCCAGCCACAGCGTGTCGAGACCGTCGACCAGCGTTGTCACCTGCGTGAGCCCGCGCACGCCGTGCGCATCGAGGCGCTGTACCACGCGCACACCCACGGGCGTGCGCTCGACGCGGTGCTCCACCACACGCGTCGGGCCCCGGCGTTCTGCTTCCCACCCCGGATGCCACCCGCGGTCCCACTCCCGCCACCCGCGATCCCATTCCCTGGAGCCGGCGGCCGGCCAGGACCAGATGCGCTCCCGGCCGGAGCCGGGATCCCCGGCGGGCCGCTCGTGCACGAAGCCGTGCAGGGGCCACGGGGCACGGGCATCGACCATCTCCTGGCCCAGGTCGCGGTCGAGCCAGGAGCGGATGCCGCCGTGCTCCACGTCGAAGGTGATCTGGAAGCGGCCGCAGGCGACCGTCTCATCCGCGGAGACGTGGGGCGGTCCCGCCGGGCGCAGCGCGGCCGCGGGCACCACCGCGTAACCGAGGCCCGGTACCTCGATGGGCGGCAGGTAGTCGCCTGCGCCGCGCAGGAGGCGGTCCTGGAAGTGGCGCGCGGCCGTGGGGTCCCCGGCCCCCCCGCGTTGCGCGGAGGGTCGCCAGTCAGGGACGGGACCGGCCACCTGGCGGGCGCAGGGCGCCGGGTTGAACACCAAGAGCGCGTCGGCGTCTGTGCGCGCCACGGCCCGCGTCAGTTCGGCTACCGCGTCGCGCCGCAGCATGACGCTCAGGCTCCGCGCCTCATAGGCATAGGCCGCCTTGTGCTGCCACTGTGCCACGGTATCCTCGTCGTCCGGGCGGCTCACGCTGCAGTCCGCGCCCCAGGTGTGTTCGTCCCAAAGGTGCAGCGCAAAGGCGGCGCGTTCCCGCGCCTCGCGCCCCGGGGTGCGCGCCGGCGCGGGAACCGATATCGGCGCCATGGCGCGTACCGCGGCCGCCGCGCGGTCGGCCGCGTGCAGCCGCCCGCGGCTCGCCCGGTTGATGGCGGTCTCTAGCGCGCTCGACCCGGCGCCGAAGTTCCAGAAATCCGTCCAGTCCCCACGCCAGACCGGGAGGTGCTCGGTATGCGGCCGCACGCTGGCCCACCATTGTGCGGGCGTGGCCACCACCAGGTGGGGAGCACGGCCCGCGGCGTTCCACGCCCGCACGAAGGCGGCGAGTTCCGGGACGGGGGGGCCGTTGTCTCCGAACCCGCTGAAGAGTTGCATCATCACCGCGGGCAGGGGGGAGCCCAACGCCACGAGGTGCTCGTGCACCCGGGGCCAGCGCTCCGCCAGCCTCTCCGCGGAGTGGCCGATGCCCAGTCCCCACGCGAACCCGTAGCTCCAGCCGTTCCAGGCGAGAATGCGCCGGCCGCTCGGCCCCTCCCAGAGGAAGGCGTTGGGGCGCCCGGGCGGCGCACCGCCGTGGTCGACGTTGATCGCCATGCTGAGGGCCTCGATGCCGGCATCCAGCAGGACATCTACCAACGGCCAGTTCTGGCCGTTCACATCGCTGTTCATGGCGTACCGCACGGCGATGCCGAGCTCTTCGCGGATCGCGCGCACGGGCCGCAGCGCCTCGGCCAGTTCCGCGGTGTCATAGAGCGGCGTCACGTTGACCGGCATGGCGGTCACCTCGATCCGCCCCAGGCGGCAGAGGTCCGCCAGCAGACGGCGCCGCGCCGGCGGCGCCGTCTGCAACCAGCGCAGGAGCGGCGCCGTGGTCTCGACCGTCCAGCGGAAGCAGTCGTCGCCATTGCGGTCGGCGTCCGCCACGCAGAGGTCGATGGCCTGGTCGAGAAAGCGGCGGTACAGGTCCCAGACCACTGGTTGGTCGTGGGTGTAACCGACGTCGGTGTGGCTGTGGTGGATCAGGTAAACTGCGGGCAACGGATCCAACGGCATCCCCTCCCGTTGCGGGCATAGGGGGCTCGGGCCCACTGCCAGTGTCGGGGGCGAGGGAGTTGTGGCCGGCGCTACCCCTCGCCCGTCCGACGGGCTCGATCCCAAAGCCGTCATGGTGCCAACCGGTTTCGAGCAGGGCCATGGAGTCGTGCCGGGGCGACCCTTTGTTCCGCGCTCCACCCCCCGGGCATGCGTTCTTCGCCTGCGCTGCCCGTGGCTCTCGGGGGCATCCAACAAGCACCGGCGATGCCGGAGAACCGTGCCAATCGCCCGCGCTGCAGGTGCCCCCTCACCCGCTTCGCCTCCAGCGGTCCTTGGCCCGTGCCCTTCCGTCGGGGCCTCGCCCACCCTCCCCAACGTTGTGCCGCGTTCCGCACACGGCCCTCCCGTTCCTACACAAGTCCCGACCGGGGCGATGTGGGTCGTGGCGTCGCGTGGTTCCGGACTGCGGCGGGGCCGCTGGGCGGCGGCCTCAGATGCGGCGTGGGGACGGTCTGGCACCGGAGCCGCGCCGCAGCGATCTCCGCGGTTGGACGGGAGCGGCCACCGCCCGTCACACCGCCGGCCAGCATACATCCGCCGCCATGTTGCGCATCCGTCCAGAGCACCCTGGCACCACGGCCATTGGCCGAGAGCAGCGCGGTTCCGCCGAGCGAGATCTCAGCCATCACGGGGTGCCCACCTGAACCACGTCGGTCGCCGGGAAACTCAGATGGTCGAAGGCGGCCCGGATCTGCCCCTTGCCCCCGAACGAGCTGTTGTGGGCGGTGGCGAAGAGTCCCACCCACACCCCGGCGGCCTCCAACGCGGCGTCAGGCCCAGCCTGCGTCCAGTCGGTCCCATCTAGAGAAGTGTACGTGCGCCACACCAGCCCGTTGCGGCTCATCCGCAGCCAGACCGGCTTCAGCAGGTAGTTGCCGACCTTCTTGCTGTTGGGCACGGTGAGCACGGCGTTCCCGATCAGACCGCTCCCCGCCGTCGCGGAACTAGGCCCTGTGGCGTTCCACCCGCCGGCCGAGGTGAACTGCAACTGCTGGTAGATGCCGTTTTCCCCGGTGAGTTCGAGCGTGACGGCAGCCGCCTCGTCGGAGAGGTCACCGGCCGCCATCAACCCGACCTTGGCCCACTGGCTGAGGTGCGGGCAGTTCACGTTCGCCAAGAGGGTGACACGGCAGGTGAACTCGGCCTGCCGGGCCGTGCTGGCGGCGCAAGCGAACACACAATTGGCTGTGGGGTCCCACACGTCTGCCCCAGCGGCGACGAGGACCACCCCGCCACCCGACGAACGGGTGACCGCTCCACGAGCGGCCGGTTGCGGCGGGGCGCCGAGCCCGGTCTTCGGGGGAGCCGTCAGGGTCGCGCCAGAACGCACACTCGCTTCGACCGCCAGGATCCGGGCGGTCTGGGCGGCCTGCATCTTGGCGCCCGTCGCCTCCAGGGCGTTGACCTCCTGCGCCGCTTGGCGGAAGCCGTCCGAGACCGATACCTTGCGCTGGTCGATCTGGGTGAACCAGTTCTGCAGGATGGTGTGCGCCTGGGTGTCCTCGTAGGCGAAGTGCAGCCCCCCGCACATGATGCCGCTGTGTACCTGTTGCGCGAACACGGACAGATTCTTGCCGCGCAACGTCGGCGCCACCTGTTGGACGGTGGTCACCCACTCGTCCCAGAGAGGCAGGTATCCGGGAGGCAGCAGCGCGGTGCGCATCAGCGCCCGCTGCCAGTATGGTTCGATCGTGAGCCAGTACAGCAGTTCCCACGCCGCGTCAGGCTGCTTGCTGCTGGAACTGATCGCGAAGAAGTTCGGGTTGGTCATGGCCGTAGACCCCTTGGGCCATGCGGGACTCGGCCAGAAGTCCCACTTGAAGCCGTGCCACTGTGTCGCCGCCGGAATGATGTACGACTGTAGCCAACAAAATGGGAGGACGGTGAGGCCCTGCTGGAAGTTGGACGGAACCCAGCCCCATTGCGCCACGTTTCCCCATACAAGGGAATACAGAAACTCACCGCAGGCGATGGCTGCGGGGCTGTCTAGAGCACAGCGCGCCGGGTTGGCGGCGTCCCGCACGCTGGCACCCCACCCGTGGAAATAGAATGAGTCCGGCGCGTTGCCGTACGTACAGCCACTGTCGATCGTAGTGCCCAGCCGCTGCTGCCCGTTGGCCGCTTTCCCGCTGACGGACCGCGCCAGGTGCTCCCACTCCAGGTAGGTCCAGTTGGGCGACGGATATTTCAGGCCAAGCTGATCCAGGGCGGAGAGGTTCACGACGTAGCCCGAGGTACCCGTGTAGTTCGGAACACCGTAAATCGCGCCCGCCGACCCCGTGGCATCCGCAACCTGATCGAAGTCGAAGTCCGCCATGTTGATGTTCGCCTGCTGGATCCGCGGGCTCAGGTCGACGAGCAGCCCCTGTTGCATCCATTCGACGATGGAACCGCCGCCCCCCTGCAGTTGCGGTACGTCCGGGCCCTCACCCGCCAGCACGGACGCGTAAGGGTTAGTCTGGGGCCCGAAAAAAACCAGGTTGATGCCGGGGTGGGCCTGGCGGAAGGGAGCGGTGGCTTCGTATAGGATACGGTTGAAGGAGGTCGGCAGGCTCTGGAACCCGTACGCGTACTGCCAGGGCTGAAAGCTAAGAGTGATGCGCTGGGAGCCCCGGACCGGCGCCGCCCGGGCGGCTACGGGAAACGGGGCCGCGGCCCCCGCCAGGGCGGCAGCGGAACCGAGCATGGCGCGGCCTAGGACTTCTCGTCGGGATATCGATGCCAACCTGCAGCGACCTCCTCCGTGCCACACGCTGGGAGTCACCCGCTCGACCCTCATGGCGAGGATGGAATCAGCCAAATGGGTCGGACCGGATGCTGCCATTATGCTTGTCCGCCCCCCCCTCTGCCAAGGCACACGGTCCTGGCGTTGCGCCACAAGGCCAGCCGGTGGAGAGGTGCCATTTGGTCCACGATGATGGGCAACCCCGTCGGGGAGGACCCGCCGCGGGCTCATGGTGCCGCCTAACGGCGG
>JAJZZC010000229.1 GCA_021797775.1 Bacillota bacterium | reverse complement strand
GGCCGCACCGCCCACGCCGCGGCCGCGCGCGGCCTGTCGGGTCCAGGCCGCCTGACGGCTCATCCGCCGCGCGGCAGGTTGCGCGCGCACCGCCGCGAAACGCAGGGGCCCGGCGGCGCAAAGGGCGCGCCGCACCAAAGGGGGATGGCGGGCATGGCCGACCCAAGGGTCGCGCTCCAGCTCTACACCGTGCGGGAGCCGGCCGGCAAGGACTTTGCGGGGACACTGCGCCAGGTGGCGGAGGCGGGATACCCCGCCGTGGAGTTCGCGGGCTATGGCGGGCTCTCCCCGGAGCGCGTGCGCGACCTGCTGGGCGAACTCGGCCTGGTGGCGGCGGGCACGCACACGGGCATCGACGAGTTGCAGCGCGACCTGGCGGGCATTGTGCGCCTGCATCACACCGTCGGCTGCGCGTTCTGCACCGTTCCGTCGCTGCCGGGGCGGTACAGCCGGGACGAGGCCGGCTTCGCGCAGGCCGGCCGGGACCTGGAGGCCGTGGGCCGCTCGCTGGCCGGCGAGGGCATCACGCTCGGCTACCACAACCACGCCCACGAGTTCGTGCGCTGCGGCGAACGCTACGGGCTCGACGTCCTCTACGCGCACAGCGACCCCGCGTATGTGAAGGCCGAACTCGACGCGTTCTGGGCCAAGCGCGGCGGCGTCGACCCCGCGGCCTACGTCCGCCAACTGGGGGCGCGCTGCGCGCTGATCCACATCAAGGACATGACCGCCGCGGGCGATTTCGCCGAGATCGGCGCCGGGGTGCTGGACTTCCAGCCGCTCTTCGCGGCGGGCGATGCCGTCGGCACACGCTGGTACATCGTGGAGCAGGACAGCTGCCAGCGGCCGCCCCTGGAGTCGGTGCAGATCAGCCTCGACAACCTGCGCAAGTGGGGACGGGTCTAGGGGCACGGGCCGGTCGGGCAACGCGCCGCGGCCACGCCTCCAGGCGCCCCGACATCGGCCCCCCCGCACCCTCCCGCCAGACCGCCGCGCCGTGGCCGGGCGGCGCGGCCCCGGTTCCCGGGCCCTCGGCGGCGGCGGACCCACGGGGTTCCCGCCGCTGGCGGGCTACGTGCACGGCGACCACCCCAGCGACGGGCAGGTCGCGCGGTGCCGCGCCGCCCTGGAGCGGCACCTGCGCGCGGATGGGAGCCTCTTCCTCCTGGCCCGTGCGGCAGATGGTGTGGTCGGCTTCATCCATCTCTGCTGGAGCGTCTCCACCAGCACGGGGCTCCCCCTGCTGTGCGTCGAGGGCCTCTACACGGTGCCCGCCTACCGGGGTCAGGGCGTGGCCGGCGCCCTGCTGCGGCACGCCGAGGGGCTGGCGCGGGAACGTGGCGCCCACCGGTTGCAGCTGGAGACCGACCAGGACAACCTGCCGACCCTCCACCTGTACCAGCGCTTCGGCTTTGAGCGGCTGCCGCGCAAACAGGTCCACATGAAGTTCCTCTGATCCGGGGCGCAGGGCCGACGCGGCGCGTGGGGAGCGGCCTGCGGCGGCACGGCGGGGGGCGGGTGCGGGAACGCGCGCCAGCCGGTTGCCCGCGAGATCGACCAGGACGACCTACCGGACAGTGCGGAAGCGCCGCGTGGGGACCGCCCGCGCGGCGAGGCCACGCCGGTGCGTCGGGGGAAAAAGGTCCGTCGCATTGGCCGGCGCCCCCGGGCGGCCCCGACGGGCACGGTCCAGGAGGGTGCCGCGGGTCACGCCCGTTTCCCGATTGACCGGGCGCACACCCGGCGCTAGAATGTTGCTGCCCACTCACGCCGGAGTGGTGGAATTGGCAGACACGCGGTGTTCAGGGCGCCGTGGGCTTACGCCTGTGTGGGTTCAAATCCCACCTCCGGCACCAAGCGGTGATGGACGCGCCGGGTTCCCTCGCCCGGCGCTGTTTTGGGTCCCCTGGTGGTCCGGTGTCCCGACCTTACGCGAGAGTGCTGGAACTGGCAGACAGGCACGTTTGAGGGGCGTGTGGCGTAAGCCGTGGGGGTTCAAGTCCCCCCTCTCGCACCAAAACCCAACCGCGACAACGGGTTCCGGGAATAGGCGGCGGCTTCCAGATCGACCTTGGAGGCCGCTATTTTGCTGGTGACGTGTGGCGCACAACGCCTCTGGACGTGTGGCGCTCACGGCCTTCTGCCGACAGACGTCGGGAGACGTGCATCACCGGCGGCGGCTCCTTCCAGGGGGTTGTTGCCGCCGCACCGCACGAAGACCAGGCGGAGATCCGACCGCACGCCGCGCTGGGGTCGCGGCGCTCGGCGAGCGACGCATTGCGATGCCTCGCTGGTGGTCCGCGGACTTGGTGCCAGAGGCGGGACTTTCGTTCCCGGCAGGGGCGGCACGAGCGGCGGAGGTCACGGTTTGGCACGCAAGTCGGGCAAGCGTACACACCACGTTTACTCCTTGGAGGACGCAAGCCATTGGCCCGCCCATAACGGCGTGGTCCTGGTGTCCCAATCCGCGCTGCGTACGGTCGAATCACCTGACCGGGCAGAGCGCCCTCCTCTGAATACGGCCCTCGGTAGGAGGCGACGACCCCGATGGGTGTCGTGACCCGCCGGCGGTTCACGGTCGACGAGTACCGCAAGATGGCCGAGTCCGGCATCCTCGCCGAAGACGACCGAGTGGAGCTGATCGAAGGGGAGATCGTGGACGTGAGCCCCATCGGCGCCGCCCATGCGAGCCTGGTGCTGCGCCTAAACCGGGTGCTCGTGCGTCTGACCGGCGATCACGCGAGCGTCGCCGTCCAGAATCCCGTCGAGCTCAGCGCCGAGTCCCAGCCCCAACCAGATCTCGCCCTGCTCAAGCCGCGCGCTGACGACTACGCCTCCTGGCTGCCACGTCCACCCGACATCCTGTTGGTGATCGAGGTCGCCGACAGCTCCGTCGCCTACGACCGCGACATCAAGATCCCGCTCTACGGGCGGGCCGGGATACCTGAGGCGTGGCTGATCGACCTCAGCGGATCCGGCAGCATCGAGATCCACCGCGGCCCCACGCCCCGCGGCTACCGCGAGCGGGTGCGCCCGGAGCGGGGCGAGGCGATCCCGGTGCCAGGGTTAGCGGGAGTGGTCGTGGCGGTGGACGACCTGCTCCCGTAAGAGACTGTGAGAACAACTCGGTCGTTGCTCCGCTCGGCTCGGCCGGGAGGGCGGGACACGAGGGATGCCGGGGGCGAGCGGAGGATGGCCATCTGCTCCCGCACATAGCGCGGGCGCTCGCGGAACCGATGGCCGGACACCCATCCCGAGTGCGGCATAGGAGGCCGCTTGCGCACCCACGTGATCGGCTCCTGAGCGGCCGACCAGCGCTACGGCGAGCGCGGGCTCGACGGACCTTCCGAGTATACCGGAAAGTGGTGCTTCTTCCGGGCCGACCACCCGGACATGGATGCGCTGTGGGAGGTCGGAGACCGCGAGTTCGCGTACCGCCGCTTCCTGCTCGCCCAGGGACGCGCCCTGGCCGGCGAGGTCAGTGCCCTGTTCGCGACCGAATCCCCCAGCGGACCGCGCCTGGTGCCCCAGCAGAGCGTGCTGGATGCGGCCCTGGAACGCCTGAATGCCACCGCGCTGGAGCTGGCCTCGGCGGAGGAGGAGTCCATCGGCTGGGGTCTACCAGTACTTCACCTCCAAGCAGCGTCGGGAGGCGGCGCGCAAAGCCAGCCAGGCGCCGCGCAACGGCGACGAGCTCGCCTTCCGCAACCAGTTCTACACCCCCCGCTACGTCGTGGAGTTCTTGACGGACAACACGCTGGGCCGACTCTGGTGCCGGATGCGGGGAGGGCAAACCGCCCTGCTGCGGCGGAGCCGCTACCTACTCTCTGGCCAGGCGACGGGTCGCGCGCAATGGCCCCCTCCCGCGTGCCCGCCAGGGACCCGCGCGAGTTCGGCGTCTGCGACCCCGCCTGCGGCAGCGAGCACTTCCTCCTCTATGCCTTTGCGGTGCTGCAGACCGTCTACCCGGAGGCATGGGAAGACCCGAGTGCTCCGGTGTAGTCGGGAAGCGGCCGCACGCTGCGGGACGACTACCCAGACCGCTCTGCCTTCGCGCTCGCGGTCCCCGGGCTGATCTGCGGCACAACATCTTCGGCGTCGACATCGACCCCCGGGCCGTGCAGATCGCCGGCCTGGCCCTGTGGCTCCGCGCGCAGCGGGCGCTGCAGGGGTGCGGGGTGCCGCGGGGCGAGCGCCCCGAGCCCCCGCCGGCCCGCATCGTCTGCGCAGAACCCATGCCGGGCGAGGCCGCCCTCCTGGAGGATTTCCTCGGGGAGATGGCCGAGCCGGCGCTGGTGCCCGCGGTGCGCCGCCTGGTGGGCCACCTGCGGCTTGCCGGCGAGATCGGCTCGCTCCTCAAGGCGGAGGTAGAGATCCGCGAGGCCATCGACGCCGCACGCCGCGGCGTGTGGCAGGACCTCCCCCTGTTCGGCCGCGACACGGATGGGTTTTGGCGGCAGGCCGAGCCGCGGGTCCTGGAGGCCCTCGGGCTGTATGAAGAGCAGGCCGTCAACGGCACGGGGTACAGCCGCCACCTCTTCACCCGCGAGACCCGACAGGGACTGGCGCTGCTGGACACGCTCTGCGCTGTCCGCTTCGACGTGGTCCTCATGAATCCGCCGTTTGGCGACGCCACGCACGCATCGCGGCCCTATCTGGACGATCAGTATCCGCGGAGCCGCCACGACCTGGCGGCGGCTTTTGTCGAACGCGGCCTGGAACTGCTGCGGCCCGGGGGCATGCTCGGCGCCATCACCACGCGTACGCCCCTGTTCCTGTCCTCATCGCGGCGTTGGCGGGAAGAGGTCCTCCTGGGGCGAGCACGGCTCGTGGCAGTCGCGGACCTCGGAGCCGGGGTTCTGGAGTCCGCCATGGTGGAGGCCGCCGCGTACTGCCTGGAGGCCGTGGCATGACCCCGCCGCGATCGGCTGCTGTCAGAACGGTGCAAGGGCGGTGGCGCGTTGCCTGAAGCGATGTTCCTACGCGTGCTCGAAGCGCAGGACAAGCGTGCCGCCCTGGCCGCCGCCGTGGGGCCGCTCGTGAAGGCGACCCGGGTGACGGCAGGGTATTCCGCGTGGATCCGGCTGCGTTTGCTCAGGTACCCGACTCGCCCTTCGCCTATTGGGTCAGTGAGGCCCTGCAGCAGAAGTTCCGGGATTTGCCGCCGTTTGAGTCGGAGGGGCTGGAGGTCAAGGTAGGGCTGCAGACCTCCGATGATTTCCGCTTTGTGCGGGCCTGGTGGGAGGTCGACCCCGCACGGATCGTCCACGTACCCGTCAAGGCGGAGGATCTGGACGACCCCGCGCGGCTGACGGCGTACCAGGAGGAGTGCCGGGAGCAGACCCAGAGTTCGACGCATTGGGCTTCTGGCGCGTCTCACCCGTTGTGCACGCCGGAGGTCCGCAGATGGATCGAATCACTAGATATGGTACCAATCGCGATGACGACGTACTGCAGGTGGTATGGTGATCCGGCAGACCGCGTGCGGGATGCACAGTCTGCCAGACTTTGGGTGATCCTTGGGGCTCAACGGTTTCCGGGCGGCGGCGAACCGATGAGCCGAAGTCTGAGACCCGGCGCGGGAAGCGTTGGGTGCCGTTCGTCAAAGGCGGGGCGTATTCGCCGTACTATGCGGATGTGTACTTAGTTATCGACTGGGAAGACAATGGCGAGCGAATCCGAAACTTCGACCGCACGTACATCCGCAATGAGACCTACTACTTCCGGCCGGGGTTGACGTGGCCGCTGAGGACGACCAGCCGGTTGGCCGTTCGCGTCTTTCCCGCGGGCGCGATCTTCGGTCACAAGGGTCCAGTCGCGTTCAGCAGAGGGACTTCCACGCCCCTACTTGGAGTGATGAATAGCCAACCCTTCTTCGCTGCGGTGATGGCGCAGGTCGGCGCGGCCGCACGATCGTACGAGGTGGGACTCATTCAGAACACTCCATTGCCCAACCTTGGGACCCCTGCCGCCAATCGGACGGCTGAGTGCGCGCTGCAAGCTGCAAGCCTTTTCCGTTAGGAACAAAGGTGACTCGGGGGGCGAGGCGTCACATGCCTATGTCGCCCCGTGGCTGCTCCGGTCCGATGGCCGCACCATCGATGAACGCTTCGCCGGGTACCGTCAATATACCGCCAAAGCGCTTGGGCATATAACCGCCCTTCAAGGCGAGGTTGGCGATGTCGCATATGGCCTCTACGAGATAGAGAACGGTAGTCGGCAGGAGATGCAGCAAGCCCTTACCGAGACCTATTCCCGAAGGGCCGACGTCCATGGCGGGATGGAATCCGGATCTGCAGATGACGAAGATGAGGACGCTACCGGGCCAGTCACCGAGGTCGGCAACCCCTTGGCGTTCACAACGGATCTCCTCGCTTGTACCTGTTCGGTGAACTGCGTTGGGACCGCTACGCCTGGTGGGTCGACGGCACCCCCGTGGCGAGCGCGTACCACAGCTAGTGGCTCGGCACGCACTTCACCGAATGCTTACCCTCGCTTACTCCATCGGCTGCGCGTTCGGCCGTTGGGACATCCGCATCGGCCGCGACCCCTCCCTCGCCCCGTCGTTGCCAGGCCCGTTTGATCCCCTCCCCCTTTGCCCGCCAGGTACGCTGGTTGGCCCTGATGGCTTGCCCGCACGATCCGCCGGCATCGCGAGCGAAGCGTGGCGGTGTTCCCGCCCTGACACGGGCACGCTGCCACAGGGGCCGGTGACACCCGACACCATCCCCGACGACACCTATCCCATGCGCGTCCGTTGGACAGGGCTTCTGGTCGACGACGAGGGCCACCCGGACGATATCGTTCGTTGCGTCAGCGAGGCCTTCACGGTGTTGTTCGGTGAGCGCTCGGAGGCTTTCCTTCGTGAAGCGTGCAGCATTTTCCGCGTCCGCGACCTGCGCGACCACTTCCGCAAGGCCAGCGGGTTCTTCGCCGCGCACCTCCGGCGCTACTCCAAGAAACCGCGCAAGGCTCCGATCTACTGGCTGCTGCAGTCACCGCGACGCCACTACGCCATCTGGCTCTACTACCCGCGCCTCGACGGGGACCTGCTGTTCAAGGGCCTGCAGTCCTATGTGGAACCGAAGCTCCGGGGCGTCGAACAACGCCTGCAGGAGTTGCACGGCGCGGTGGCTCGCGCCGCCGACACCCGGGCCCGCCGTCAGGCCGAACGGGCGGTGGAGCGGCAGGAGGAGATGCTCGCGGACATCCGTGAGTTCCGGCGCCGGCTCGTCACGGTGGCGGAGTTGCACCTGCAGCCTGACCTGGACGACGGCGTCTGCCTCAACGCCGCGCCGCTGCACGATTTGATGCCGTGGCAGGAATCCGGGCGGTACTGGAAGGAACTCCTGCAGGGCAAGCACCCCTGGTCCCGGGTGGGCGCGCGGATCCACGAGCGGGTCCGCGCCAGGGTGCAACTGCCATGATGCAGGAAGCCGATCGCCGCGTGGCAGCGGAATTGAACCTGATTCTCGCAAAGGGTTTGCCCGTCGCCTTGGCGCCCAGGGGCCAGTCCCTCGCCACGACCGCACCCGCTCGTACGCGGGGTCCTTCTCGGACAGCGGCACCCGCCTGACCCTGCGAGATTCAGGTTGAAACGGAGGCTCTTGGCCGAGGGGGGTGCCCGTGCGCGAAGCACGCGTCTTCGGCAGCCGTGCCCGGGGCGACGCACGCCCCGACAGCGATCCTCGTGCTGGATGCGCGGAGCCGGGAGATCGAGCGGATCATCGATCGTGTGTTGCGCGTCACGTAATTGACCCAGGGTGCGTCACGTAATTGACCCACCCGGCGCCAGGTAATTGACCCACCTCGCGTGCCAGGTATGGACTCCCCCG
>JAJZZC010000228.1 GCA_021797775.1 Bacillota bacterium | reverse complement strand
GGCGTGCTCGGCGGGACCGGCCGTGGCCCTGGGCCTGCCGGGTGGGCGTCTGGCCCCCGGGGACCCGGCCGACGCCTCGGTGTTCGACCCCCGGGGCGAATGGGTGGTACAGCCTCCAGCCCTTCGCACGGCGGGCCGCAGCACCCCGCTCGGCGGGCGGCGGCTGACCGGCCGGGCGGCGTTGACCGTGGTGGGTGGGCGCGTGGCCTTTGACGCGGGGCTGTGTCCCCGCGATTGCATAAACATGCAGACGGGACTACAGTAGGAGGCACGCGCCGACGGGGCTGCGTGGCGGTAAGGAGGGGGCGCCCGTGCGGGGGCTCTTGGTGCTGGAGGACGGGACGACCTGGCCGGGCGCGGCGTTCGCCGGTGACGGCGCGGTGCTGGGCGAGGTCGTGTTCAACACCGGCATGACGGGTTACCAGGAGGTGCTGACCGACCCCTCCTACGCCGGGCAGATCGTGGTCATGACCTACCCGCTCATCGGCAACTACGGCACCCTGGGCGAGGAGGCCGAGTCCGTCCGCCCGTGGGTGCGCGGCTTTGTGGTCCACGAGCATTGCTCCGAGCCCAGCCACTGGGGACCCCGCGGCGGCGTCGCGGCGTACATGGCCACGCACGGCATCCCCGGCCTGGAGGGCGTGGACACCCGTGCGCTGACGCGGCACCTGCGGCGTTTCGGCACCGTGCGCGGCGCGCTGCTTGCCGGCCCCGCCGCCAGCGCGGCGGCCGAGAGCCCTGCGGAGGTGCTCACGCAGGTGCGGGCCTGGCAGCCGCGCGGTCTGGTGGCGGAGGTGAGCACGCCCGAGCCGTACGCCTTTTCCCGCGGCGAGCCGCACGTGGTGCTGGTCGACTACGGGGCCAAGTCCAACATCGCGCGCTCGCTGGCGCTGCTGGGCGCCGGCGTGACGGTGGTCCCCGCGGCCTTCACCGCGCAGCAGATCCTGGCGCTGCAACCGGACGGCATCCTGCTGAGCAACGGGCCCGGCGACCCGCGGGACGTCGCTGGCGGGCCGGAGACCATCCGCGCGCTCCTGGCGGCGCGCCTGCCGATCTTCGGCATCTGTCTCGGCCACCAGTTACTGGGCCTTGCGCTCGGCGGCCGCACGGACAAGATGCTCTTTGGGCATCGGGGGGTGAACCACCCTGTCATCGACACGCGCAGCGGCCGTGGGGTCATCACGACCCAGAACCACGGCTATGCGCTGATCGCCGATAGCCTGGACCCCGATGTCGTGGTGGTGACGCATAGGAATCTCAACGACGACACCGTCGAGGGCCTGGCTCACCGGGATCTGCCCGCGTTCTCCGTCCAGTACCACCCGGAGGCCTGTCCCGGGCCGGGCGAGTCCCGCGCGCTGTTCGCGGAGTTTCTGGAACTGTGTCGGCAGCGCCGTGGGGCGGCGCTGCAACCCGTGCTGTAGTCCTGCCCTCAGCACTGGAATAGGCTGGTTCCTGGGGCGGCGGTGAAGAGTCGGTCACGGCTTAGGCAAGGGGCGTCTTGCCGCGATGAGCGCATATGCACAGGGCCGCGATGCCCGGTGGGCCCTGGGATCAGGAAGTGCTCCGGGTAGTAGTAGTATTGCCCTTTGCACTGGCAGCGACTGGTGACTGGAGCGACGATGAATGCTAGGTCATGGATCAGGCAAGAGGCGTTGTGCCGCGATGAACGTGTATACGCAAGGACTTGATGCGCGTGGTTGGTCCTAAGATCAGGAAGTGCTCAGGGTAGTAGTAGGAGGCCGCGGCGAAACCCCGCTTTGGGGATCTGGTGCCGCTAGGTTGGCGGTCCGGCGGGCGGTGGGCGCCGGGTGGCCGCTGCCAAGGTCGCTTTTCGCGATGCCCCAGCTTCGTTACCGGATGTGGCCCAAGGCCCTCGGACTCCGGTCTGGCCCGCGGCCGACTCCGCGGCACCCCGTCAGGGAAGGGGCCGCGGTGGTCAGGCCCCGGGACGACGCCTCAAGCGCCTCGGCCCAGTGTGCGCCCGGGGACCTATGCCTTGCCGTCGCGGACCCGAGCCCCGGGGCGGTTGCGGCGCCGGCGGCGGGGCACCCCCCCCACCCGCTGCGGCGAAGTGCCAGCGGCAGGGGGTCCAAGGGCTCCGCCCGTGGCCCGCGGGGGGCCGGGGCCGCACCAAGAGAAGTCCGCGCTGTTTTTCGCGCGCATCCCTGTCCGCTCGCCCCGTTCGCTGGCACGACGACCGTGCCGGCCGCTCCGAACGTTATTCGGAGGAGGGTGCCTGCGGGCACGCCTCCCCGTGGGAGGCGTGCCGCGTGCCGCGCCGGTCCGATCTGCACCGCGTCATGGTCATCGGCTCGGGCCCCATCGTCATCGGCCAGGCGGCCGAGTTCGACTACGCGGGCACCCAGGCGTGTCAGGCGCTTCGGGAGGAGGGGTTGGAGGTCGTCCTCCTCAACAGCAACCCCGCCACCATCATGACCGACGCCGAGGTGGCCGACCGTGTCTACCTGGAGCCGCTGACCGTGGAACAGGCGGCGGCGGTGATCGCGCGCGAACGGCCACAGGGCCTGCTGGCGGGGCTCGGCGGGCAGGTGGGGCTCAACCTGGCCGTGGCGCTGCACGACGCGGGTGTGCTGCAGCGGTACGGGGTGGAGCTACTGGGTACCCCGCTCCTGGGCATTCGCCAAGCCGAGGACCGGGAACTGTTCCGTGAGACGATGCGGCGCATCGGGGAGCCGGTGCCGGCCTCCGCCATCGTCCACTCGCTGGAGGATGCCGAGGCCTTCGCGGAGGGCATTGGCTTCCCGCTGATCGTGCGCCCCGCCTATACCCTCGGCGGCAGCGGGGGCGGCTTCGCCCACGATGCCGGCACCCTGCGCGAGGTGGTGCGGCGCGGCCTGCGCAGCAGCCCCATCGGCCAGTGCCTCGTCGAGCGTTCGGTCTACGGGTGGAAGGAGATCGAGTACGAGGTGATGCGGGATGCCGCAGGCAACTGCATCACCGTCTGCAACATGGAGAACCTGGACCCGGTCGGGGTGCACACGGGGGACTCCGTCGTGGTCGCCCCGAGCCAGACGCTCTCGGACCGCGACTACCAGCGCCTGCGCGCGGCGGCCCTGCGCATCATCGACGCCCTCGGCATCGCCGGGGGCTGCAACGTGCAGTTCGCCGCTGACCCGGCCAGTGACCGTTACGTCGTCATCGAAGTCAACCCGCGTGTCTCGCGCTCCTCGGCGCTCGCCAGCAAGGCCACCGGCTATCCCATCGCCAAGGTGGCGGCCAAGATCGCTGTGGGTTTGGTCCTGGATGAGATCCGCAACCCAGTGACCGGCACCACCTTCGCGTTCTTTGAGCCGTCGCTGGATTACGTCGTGCTGAAGATCCCGCGCTGGCCGTTCGACAAGTTCCGGACCGCCGAGCGCGGGCTGGGTACACAGATGAAGGCGACCGGCGAGGTCATGGCCATCGACCGCACCTTCAACGGGGCACTGCAGAAGGCCATCCGCTCGCTGGACGCCGGACTGGACGGCTGCGAGTTGTCCGGGGCCGCCGAGATGTCGGGAGAGGAACTGAACCGGTTGCTCTCGCCCGGGGACGACCGGCGCCTCCTCCTCCTCTGTGAGGCGCTGCGCCGGGGAATGGCCGTCCCCGCTATCGCCGGACAGACATCCATCGACCCGTGGTTCCTGCGTCACCTCCAACGGCTGGTGGACCTGGAGGCGGAGGCGCGGACCGCCGGGCCGTCCCTGCTGACCGACGCCGAGGCGTTGCGGCGGCTCAAGGCGCAGGGCTTCTCCGACCAGCGCCTGGCCGCGTTGCTGGGCGTACCGGCAGAGCGGGTGCGCCACGCGCGTGCGGAGCAGGGCGTGCTCCCCGTCTACAAGATGGTCGACACCTGCGCCGCCGAGTTCGAAGCGGCGACGCCCTATTTCTACTCCTGTTACGACCGGGAGGATGAATCCCGGGCCGGCGGTGATCGCCCACGGGTGGTGGTGCTGGGGTCCGGGCCGATTCGCATCGGCCAGGGTATCGAGTTCGACTACGGTTCGGTGCACGCGGCGTGGGCCCTGCGCGAGGCCGGCTATGCGGCCGTCATCGTCAACAACAACCCCGAGACGGTGAGCACGGACTGGAGCACCGCCGACCGCCTCTACTTCGAACCCCTGACCCTGGAGGACGTGCTGCACGTCGTCGCCGTCGAGCGGCCCCTGGGCGTGGTGGCGCAGTTCGGCGGCCAGACCGCCATCAACCTCGCCGCCCCGCTGGCCGCGGAGGGTGTGCGCATCCTCGGCACGGGACCCGAGGGCATCGACATGGCCGAGGATCGAGGCCAGTTCGACGCCATGCTGGAGCGCCTCGGCATCCCGCGCCCGGCCGGCGGCGCGGCGACCTCCCTCGCCGAGGCGCAGGCCGTGGCGGCGCGCGTAGCCTTCCCGGTGCTCGTGCGGCCGTCCTACGTGTTGGGGGGGCGCGCGATGGAGATCTGCTACACCGCCGCCGACCTGGAGGAATACGTGCGCGGCGCCGTGCGCGTCAGTCCGGAGCATCCCATCCTCGTCGACCGCTACGTGGGAGGCCGGGAGGTCGAGGTGGACGCCGTCTCCGACGGGGAGCAGGTCTTGATCGCCGGGATCCTGGAACACGTGGAACGGGCTGGCGTGCACAGTGGCGACAGCATCGCCGTCTACCCGCCCCGCTCGCTCACCCCGGCCGACATCGCCTCCATCGAACGTTATACGCTGGAGATGGCGCGTGCCCTGGGGGTGCGGGGTCTGCTGAACGTGCAGTACGTGCTGGCGGGCCCGGATGCGGTGGGCGGTGGCGGCGTGCACGTGCTGGAGGTCAATCCCCGGGCGTCGCGCACCGTGCCCTTCCTCACCAAGGTCACCGGTGTCCCCCTCACGCGGGTGGCCACTCGGGTCATCCTCGGCGGCACCTTACGGGCGCAGGGCTTTGCCGGACCGGTCGATCGCCCGGCGAACCCCGGGTACGTGGCGGTCAAGATGCCGGTCTTCTCCTGGAGCAAGCTGACCGGGGTGGACACCGCGCTCGGCCCGGAGATGAAGTCGACCGGCGAGGTCATGGGGATCGGCCCCACCTATGCGGACGCCCTGATGAAGGGCTTCGCCGCCTGCGGCACTAGCCTGCCGCCCAAGCGCGCCACGGCGCTGGTGATGATCGCCGATCGGGACAAGGCGGATGCCTTGCCGCTGTTGCGCGGGCTGCACAGGCTGGGCATGCGCCTGCTGGCCACCGCCGGCACGCATGCCCTGCTGGCCGCTGACGGCATCCCCTCTGAACCGGTCAAGAAGCTGGACGAGGGGGAGCCGAACTGCCTGGACGCCATCCGCGAGGGGCGCGTGCATGTGGTGCTGAACACGCTGACGCGGGGGCGGCGCGCCGAGCGCGACGGGTTCCGCGTGCGCCGTGCCGCAGCCGAGCTGGGGGTGCCGTGCTTCACCTCGCTCGACACCGCGGCGGCCTGGGTGCTGGCCTTGCGGGCGGCCGCGGCACGGGGCGACACCCCGCCGGAGGCATGGCCGCTGCAGGAGTGGCGGGCCCAGGCTGCCGGTGATGGCCGGACCGCCTGACGGCGGTACGCGCCCTCAGGCGCGGAGCCTGCCGGGTGGCCGTGGCGGCAAGGCCGGGGGAGGAGCGCTTGGGGCCGCCGCGCGGGCGGCACGGGGGGGAGCGGTGGGGCAGAGCCCCCTCCAGGGCCTGCCCCGCCGCGCGGGCCCCCCGTATGGGCGACGCCGCATCGGGCGCCGGTCACGGCGGGCCGGTACGCGCCTGCCGGGTCGTGGTCGCCGCGCTGGGCCCTGCCGGGACCTGAGCGGGGCCGGGCGGTGGCGGCGCCGTCGGCTCAGCCCACCCGCGGCACGCGGGCCGTTGCCCCCGGGGGTGCGGTGGGCGGGGGGGTGCGCTGCCCTGTGGGTGGCCCGCGGCGGCGTGGTCATCGGTGTGAGGCCGCCGGCCGGAGACCAGCCGGAAGGGGACCGGCCAGTGCCGCCCCCGAGCCGGAGCGGGCCGCGGCTCCCCCCTCCCGGCAACGCGGGGCCGCCGAGGCCCCCGCCAGATGGTGGCCGGTCGAGACGAGGTCGGCAGGGGGCGCGCGTGGGGGTGGGGACGACGGTGGACGGGACGGGGCGTGTGTCCGCGGCATCCGCGGACGCTTTCCGCGCGGCGGCGGCTCGGGTCTTTGTCGCGCTGGACTTCCCCGACCAGGGGGAGGCCCTGCGGCTGGCCTCGGTCCTGGCGCCGCTCGGCGCGCGTTTCAAGCTGGGGCTCGAGTTGTTCTGCCGCGCCGGCCCCGAGGGCGTGGGCGCGCTGCAGCGCCTGACGGGTCCGCTGCTGCTCGACCTCAAGCTGCACGACATTCCCCGCACCGTGGGGCGCGCCGTGCGGGCGCTGGCTGGGCTGGGGCCGTGGGGCGTGACGCTTCACGCGGCCGGCGGCCCGGTGATGCTGCGTGAGGCGGTGGACGCCGCTTCCGTTGCGGCGTCGCGCCAGCCGGCAGGGTCTGACGGCGCTGTCCGGCCGCGCTGCCTTGCGGTCACCGTGCTCACCAGCCTGGACGCGGCCACCCTGCACGCCCTCGGTGTGCGGACGCCCCTGCACGACCAGGTGACGACGCTGGCGCGCATGGCGCGGGCCGCTGGCTGTGACGGCGTGGTGGCCTCGCCCGAAGAAGCGGCGCAGGTGCGCGACGCCACGGGACCCGCGTGCCTCATCGTCACGCCGGGGGTGCGCCCCTCTGGGGCGGCGCGCGGGGACCAGGCGCGGGTGGCCGCGCCGGCGGCGGCCGTGGCGGCTGGCGCGGACTACCTGGTCGTGGGCCGGCCGGTGACAGAGGCGCCCGACCCGGAGGCGGCGTGGCGGGCGGTCGTTGCGGAGGTGGCCGGGGCCGCCGCGCGGTCGTGATGCCTGCTCTGGGGATCGATGGTGCGATTGCGTGGGGCTACGGCCGGGGCGGTGCGGGTGACCCAGCGCCCGGGAGACGTCGGCGTGCTATCCTGACCTCGCAGCAGGTGCTCCTCCATGCCATTCACCGTGGAAGACTTCCATGACCTGCTACGCCTCTTGGAGGCGCATGCTGACTGGAGTAAGGATCTGCGCCGCGCCGTCCTGACGGACGAGTTGCTCTCGCTACCCGAGGCCGTGCGGGCGCTGGCGGAGCAGGAGACGGCGCTGACGGCCGCCCAGCGCCGCACCGACGAGCAGGTGGCCGCCCTGACCCAGCGCACCGACACGCTCAGCAACCACATGGCGGCGCTCCGCGGGTCCGACCTGGAGCGGCGCTTCGCCGACCGCGCGCCTTCCCATCTCAGTCCTTCCGGCTATCGCCGCGTCCGCGTCATCAGCAACGCCGACCTGGCCGACCTACTGGACGCAAGCCGTAGACACCGGCCGCGTCACGGTCGACGAACGGGAAGACCTCCTGCGGGCCGATGCCGTGGTCCGTGCCCGTGACGAGCAAAGCGAGGCGCGGTTCGCCGTCGAACTCTCCGCGACCGTGGACGAAGGAGACGTCGCGCGCGCCCGCCGCCGCGCGAAGGTGCTCGTTCGGCTGTACGGGCGGGCTGGCGCGGTCGTCGGCGGCTACGCCTTCACGGACGGCGCCCGGCGGGAACTTGCCGACCCGGCGGTCCTTGCCCTCACCCTGCCCGCTACGTGAACCGCGAGAGACCCCTGGACCCCCGCGCGCCAGCGGCGGCCCCCTCCGCCTTCTCCCGCCGCCCGCAGGACCTCCACGGTGTAAGGACGCCCCGACAGCACCAAATCCCACAGGAGCGTCTCGTGCTTGCGGGGCACCCACTGCCGGCCCTCCACCCGCGGCGCGGCGCTGGTCGTGTCTCGCTCCTGCCGCTTGCCCTGGCGGACGTACACGCTGTGGCCGGTCTTTTGGCTCAGGTGGG
>JAJZZC010000227.1 GCA_021797775.1 Bacillota bacterium | reverse complement strand
GGCCGGATCGGCGGCCCCAGGCGGCGCGCACGGCCTCGGCCAGCGCCAGCACGGCAGCGGCGGTGCAGACAAATAGCACGGTCATGGCACGCTGACACCTCCCGCTGGGAAGGGGACGACGGCTCGACGCTCCGTGGCTCGGCCGGGCTCCGGCCCTGATGGACGAGGCGCCGTGGCATCGGGTTATGGGCGGACGCCGCGGCCGGGGGAATCGGCCCATACCGGCCGCTCGCCTGTGGCAGCGAGGTGCCCGCCCTCCCAGAGGTAGAGCGGGCGCAGGCGGGGCCCCCCAGCGGGGTCGCTGCCCTCGACGGCCACCACGGCCTCGATGCGGCGCCCACCGCTGGCGCGCGCCACCTGCACGATGACCTTGAGCGCGGCGGCCGCGATCTCGACCACCGCCTCGGCCCTGGCGCCGGCCACGGCGCCCGCGCTGCGCAACGTGGTGGCCTGGACGAGCCGCGGGAACACCTCGGCCGGCGAATTGGCATGGATGGTGGTCAGCGAGCCGTCGTGCCCGGTGTTCATCGCCAGGAGCATGTCGAGGGCCTCCAGGTCCCGCACTTCACCCACGACGATGCGGTCCGGACGCATGCGGAGGGCGTTGATAACCAGATGCTGGATGCTCACCGCCCCGCTGCCTTCGGCGTTTGGCGGCCGCGCCTCCAAACGCACGACGTGGGGCAGCCGCGGCTGCAGTTCGGCGGCATCCTCGATGACCACGACGCGCTCCGCCGGCGGGATGAACTCGGTCAGCGCGTTGAGCAGCGTGGTCTTGCCCGAGGCCGTACCGCCGCTGACCAGAAGGTTCGCCCCGTGCCACACGCACCAAGCCAGGGCTACCCAGGCGGGCGCACCGCGGGGCCACGGCCCGTCCAGGTCCGGCATCTCCCAGCGAGCCTCTCCGCACGCACCGGCCTCCACCAGGTCTTGCAGGCTCAGGAGGCGGGGGAAGCGCCGGATGGTCAATGCCGTGCCGAGGAGGGACACCGGCGGGCGAACGGCGTGCACACGGCTGCCGTCGGGCAGGCGCGCGTCGACCGTCGGGTGCGCCAGGGAAAAGGAACGGCCGAGCGGCGCCACGATACGCTCCACCAGGGCCTGGACGGAACGCTCGTCGCGGAAGCAGACCGCGGCGCGTTCGATGCGGCCACGGCGCTCCACGTAGACCTGGTCCGGGGCGTTGACCATCACCTCGGTGACCTCCGGGTCGTCCAGGAGGGGCTGCAGCAGCCCCAGCTTGCCGCCTAGGCTCTGGAGCACCTCCCGCTCGATGGCTTCCAGGCGCGAGCGCGGCAGTTCGCCGGCCTCGGCCGCGACGAGCGCCTTGACCAGCGCCCGCTGGTCCGGCTCGCCGAGCCCTTGGCCCTCCGACCCCAGCCGCGCGAAGATGCGGCGCACCGCGTCCTGCTCCGGGCCGGCGGCCACATCGGGGGACAGCCCGACGAAGCGTGGCCGGTCCCCGGGCTGGGGCCGCACCTCTTCCGCTAACGACTGGCCGTCGTAGGCGGAGCGCTCCTCGCGCAGCACGGCCAGGGCGTTGCGAAACGGATCACATGCCTCCGCCATCGGTGCGCCCCCTAGAGAGCGGCGCGGCGGGCCGCGCCGAGCGTGTCTCGCCCACTAGAGACCCCCCGGCCGCGAGTCAGTGCGGCGCGCGGGCCCCGGGGCGGGCCTATCCTCACCCCCACGGCCACCACCGCCGTCCGGGGATCTGGCCGAGCCCCGGGAGGATCCCGTCCACAGCGCGCAACAGCGCGGCCATGAAGGGCCCCCGTTCCGCGCAAAGAGCCAGCGGCTGCCGCCGGTTCACGCAGCGCCGGACCTCCGGGTCGAAGGGCAGTCGCCCTAACACCTGCAGCCCCAAGGCCTCACGCACCTCGGCCGCGGTGTATTCGCCGCTACCAGGCCGGCCCTGGTTGACAAGGACCCGCAGCTTGGCCATCCCGACGCCGGCCGCCTGCAGCGCGACCACGCCGCGGCGCACCTTGTCTAGACAGTCGAGGGTGGGCTCGACCACTAGCAGCAACGTCGTGCACTGCTGTAAGGCAGACAGCACAGCTTCGGTCACCTGGGGGGCGCAGTCGACCACGACCAGGCCGAACATGCCGCGTAGCGTGCCGAGCACGGTGTCCATTAGTGGGCGCGACACCGCGCGGTCCATCTCTCCGGGTGCGAAGACGCAGTGCAGGCCGCAGCGCAATTGGGCGAGCTTGCGCCCGGCGATAGCCGGGTCAACGACGCGCTCCCCCTCGTACTCGCTCCAGTCGAGCAGCGTTGGCCGACCCGCCACCCCGAGCAGGGTCGGCGTGGTGCCCACCCCCTCCTCGGCGTCGACCAGCGCGACCTGCCGGCGCTGCGGGCGGACCGCCGAGGCTGCGGCCACGGCCAGGTTGGCCGCCACCAGGGACTTGCCCACACCCCCTTTGAAGCTGAATACAGCGATGGCGCGGGGCGCGTCCGCCCCCACGTGGGCCCCCGCGGCGCGGGGCGGCGCGGTCGCCGGATCCAACGCCTCCGTCTGGCGCGCCTCCGCGTCCATGTCCTCCCGGACGCGGCGCACCAGGGCCTCCGGCGTGAAGGGCTTGCGGATCACGCCGCGCACTCCGCGGCGGCGCGCGTCCTCCCACAGCTCGCGCGTCGGGCTTTCTGCCATAAGGTAGACGCGCACGGCCGGCATCTGCCGGGCCAGCGCCCCCGCCGCCACAGTGCCCGAGGCACCCGCCAGCCCGTGGTCGACCAGCACCAGGTCCGCCCCGTTCTCCGCCACCAGCCGGCGCACGTCGTGTACCCGCGAGGTACCCCCGGCCATGCGCAGGTCTGCGCAGCCGACGAACATATCATTGAGGTCGTCCAGCCAGGCCGCGTCGTCGTCGAGCGCTACGAACCAGAGGGCCCGCCCGATCTCCTCGGCCAGCGCCACTTTCTTCCACCTGGTCAAAAATGTGGACAAAACCGATCACTCGGCCTGCCACACGTCCGCCCGACCAGGCTTTCGCCCCTTTCCGGCCTCAGATTTGCCCCTCGCGGGGCGGTAGGCAACAGGCGAACTCGGCCGTGCGCGGCAGACGCCGCGCACGCCGGGATTCCCACCCTGGATGGGAGTGGGGAGCGACGCCGGCATCCCTTGCCAGCATCGCCCCGTGCGGCGCGACCGCCCTCGGTCTCCCGCAGCCCGTCGGACCCCTCTCCTGGTCCGCCGCCCCCGCTCACAACTGCCGACCCCACCGTGGCCGCGGGGCCTCACACAGGCCACCTCGGGGCCAGACGTTTCCGCGTGTGCGCACGCGACCAGGCGGGATCTTTGGCAGGTAAGGCGGACCAGCTGCTCGCCCCGGTTCCTGCGCGGATTGAGAGCCGCGATGGCCCAGACATCGTCCCCGGTCCGTTTGCAGCCGGCCCGCGCTGGTCCGGGCTCGGCCCTCCCTGCAGAGCGCCAGGGTCGCGGTCAGCCGGCCCGCGGCGCGTCGCACGCCATCCGGTCGGCCCCGGCCGCGGAGCGGCGACCGTGCGGCGCTCCATCGTGCGGAGCCGCCGCGGGAACCCCACCGCTCAGGGCAGTTGCCCGGCCAGGCTGGGCGGGGTCGCGGACACGGCGCCCGCCAGGTCCGCGGTGGTCACCACTTCACGCTGCAACGCGGCGGGCTCGGACGGGGCCCCCGGTGGGCGCAGGAAGACGTCAACGCGGCCCGTGTTCTCGGCGAGTTGGAGGCGCAACGCCTGTCCAGGTGGGACCCCGAGCACGAGCCACCCGGAACTCGCCCCCAGCGATCCGCTCTGGCCGGCGAAGCCGGCGCCCCCGGACATCGTGCCGGCCACCCGGTAGAGGACGGGGACGTCCGCGGCTACGACCTGGCTTACGGTGCCGCTCTGCAGGGTGTACGTCGCGGCGACGTCCACGAGGTCGCCCGCACGGACCAACTGGTACCCCTGGTCGGCGGTTAGCGGGAGCGACACGGCCACCAAGTCACGGCAGCCTGAACTCCCCGCCGACGCCCGGCCCCCCGCGGGAACGGCCGGCGGCGGGACCCGCGCACCTTGGCTGCTCCCGCCCCGCGGGCAGGCAGCGACGTCGGCCAGCCGCGCGAGGCGCACATCGAAGGCCGTGGCCGCCTGCACACCACCAGAGAGGGCCCTGGCCGTGACCACCTCGCCGGGGACCAGCCCCATACGCGTGTATGCCCCGACCACCGCCGCGGGCCGGCGGAACGCGCCCGGGGGGAGCGCGGCGGCCGGAAGGTCGGCCAGTGCGACGTCGGCGGCCGCGACCGGCGCCAGGGGTGGCACCAGCCGGCGGGCCACCACGACGGGCACGGTGCGCCGGACCGAGCGCACCAGCGCCACCGCCACATAGGCCGCCACCAGCGCGCAGACCACTGCGACCAGCGCGAACCAGAGGGCCCCTGTACCCCGCGTCTCCGAGCGCGTCCACCCCACGGCAGCCATCGCACACCCCTCCGTCTGTCGCCTACCCGTACAGGGATGGGGACAGCCGCATGATCGGCGACCGGCAAGCCCGCGCGTTCCGGTCAATCGACGGGCGGCCGCGGGCGCGACAGGCCCCGCTGGTCGCGCTCAGGGGTACCTGACGGTACGCCGCCGCCTCCGTGCGCAGCAGCCGGGCGGGACGATCCCGTCCGGCCCGGCACCGTGCGGCAGGGAACGCCGAGGGCTCCAGACAGCTCGCCGTCGGAGGCCACCCGCCCACATCCCTCCACCAGCCACAGTGCGAGCCGGTCCGCGGCGCCACGAGTGCCGCCCATGCCGGATGCCAGATGGGCGAGGACGGCACTCGCCGCCCGCAGGCCCTCCGGGTCGGGGGTCGCGGCCACCGCCACGGCCACGCAGCGCTGAGCGGCCACATGCAGGCGCGGATCGGGCACCCCCTCGCGGGGCGGCCGCGCGTCTGGCACCCAGAGGCACGGCACCTCGCCGTCCGTTGGGCACAGCGGGTCAACCGCATCCCGCACGCCGCGGTCGCCGCCGCCCGTCCCCCGGACTTGGGGCCGCGCGTCGGGCAGAAGGGGTTGCGCACGGACCCGCAGCAGGCGCCGAGCAGCCCACTCCTCCAGGAGGGGGCGCGGATCCACCCCCGGAGTGGCTACCACCCCGAGCAGCGTCCCGCCGGGTCCGGGTTCGGCGCGCGGCGGCCAGGCCCACCACGGGTCGAGGCGCCCCGGCCGGCCACCCGTTCGAGTGGCGGCTGCGGAACCGGCCTGGGCCCGCAGGAGCCAGGCCAGCCCGCGCCGGGTCAGGCGCGGCCACACCCTGCCGACGGCACTCCGCCCTGGCCCAGTCGAGACGGGGATGGGGTCCCCGGGCGCGGCCCGCCCGCCGAACGGCAAGCCCCACGCGGTACGGGAAGTGGCGGGCCCCCGCCCACCCCCGGCCGCGGATGGATCGCCGGTTTGCTCGGCCCCCGCCACGGGGACGGCCGTTCCCCCTCGTGCCTCCCCGGCCACGGACGGCGAAGCTGGGGGTGTCTGACGACACGGACCGCGCCGCGTGCCGGGCGCAGGGGTCGGCCGTGTGACGCCTGAAGGGCCGCGGGGGGACCTCGTGGCGCTGGCGCGCAGGCGCAGCAGGGCCCACGCACTCGGATCGCGCGCCAGCGTGCCCGCTGCCCCGGCACAAAGCAGCCCCCGCTGCATAGCGGCCGTGGGCCCGGTGACCACGACCCAGACCGCGGCGGCGGGCCAGGTGCTCGCCGCCCAGGCGGCCGCGTCCCGGGCGGGGGCAAGCCAGGGCGTCAGCAACACGGCGTCAGCGTCCGCGGGGAGGGTCCCGGCCGTCATGCCGGACCAGTGCTCCACGGTCCAGCCGGCGGCGGTGAGCCGTTCCGACCATGCGATCCACACCGGGTCCGCTCCCAGGAGCAGAACCCTCACACTGGCCGCCGCCGATCCCTGCCAACCGTTGCGCGCCGCCTGCTGCGCCCCCGCCTCCCCCAACCGGCGGTCGGATCTGTCCCGCCGTCCGGCAGCAGAGGCCGGCAGCCCATGCGCCGCAGGAAGTGCCACACCGTCGCCAGCGGCACGGGGGCGCGGAGCTCGGCGTACCCGCCCGGCGCGGCGGCGTCCAGGGCAGGCCGCAACTCCCATGGATCCCCCGCTCCAGGCACGCCCCCCGGGGACCTGCCCCACGCGGCCGGACGCAGGGCGAGACGCAGCCGGCGCATCACCGCCCCCGTGCGACCTCCAGGCACGAAGAACGTCCATCCCTCCTCGGCGCTAGGCGCGGGGCTCTGGCCGTGCGGCCCTGCGGGCACATGTCCGCTCGCCGCGGTGGGGGGGGCGACACCCGTGCATGCAGGCGCGGCGCTCCCCCCGGGCACGGCAGGACGTGGGCCCGCCGCGCCCGAGGACATCGGTGGGAGCCCGGCGGACGCCTCCCGTGGGACCGGCACTGTGGCGCCTGCCGGATCTGCGCGCACCCCCGCCCTCCCGGCCGGCGCTCGGCCGGCGGCCTCTGCGACGACCATAGGCACCCCGCGGGCCATCCGCTCGGCGGGCACGCGCTCCCCACCCGAAGCGAGCGCCTCGGACACGGCCGGCGTGCGCCGCCCCCCGCGGTCCACCCCCGCCGTAGGCGCCTCGCCGCGGCCCGCGCCCACCACGGCCGGCGTACGGGCATCACCCCCCGCCGGTGCACCGGCCCCTCCCTGCGGGTGAGAGAAGGCATCCTCAACACGACCCCGGGCACTCGCGCAGTCCGCCCCCCAACCCGCGGGCCAAGCCACCGCCCAGGCGGACAGGGCCTGGGCGGCACGGCGCAGGCGCCCGACGGCGGTTGCGCCGGCACCGAGCCCCCCGCGCTCCGCGGCGCGCTCCCAGCTGGCCCCACGCAGGCGGTGCGCGAGGGCGGGGGCCTCCTCCGCGCGGATGCCGCAAAGACGGCACAAGGCATCCACATCCTGGTCGATGGTGGCGGCATCCACCAATTGCTCCCACGCGGCCCGCAATTCGCGGTCCATGCCCCGCAGCAAACGGCGGTCGTCGGGATCGCGGGCGGCGCGCGCCGCGCGCGACAAACCGGCCGCCTCCTCGCGCACCCGCGCCAACCAGCCCAGGCGCCAACACCGAGGGCCATCGACGCCACCCGGCCCCAAGGGACAGGGCACCACACCCGCCATCCCGCTCACCCCACCGTCACGGCACCCTTGCGCGCCGCATGGGATTCTCTGGCAGTCATGATAATGGACATGGGCGTATTTGACAATAGCGGGAATAACTTCCTGAGGCAAGGAATCGGCTTGCGGTTGGCACGCCCCCCCCCGGGGGGCCGGCGCGAGGCGTGCCCCGTGCGGGGGGAGGCGGCACCGTGCTCCCCTGTTGCGCGCCCCGAACACGCGTGCTACGCTCGTCTGGAGCCGTTCCGCGGGAGGTAAGCACCCTGCCTGATGCCATGCCGGATCCCCCCGAAGGCGACGGCCGGCGGACCGCGCGCTGGACCGCCGAACACGCTGGGGTGCTGGCGAACGAGCGCACGGGCCCGGACTGGCACACCCTCTCCCTACGCGCGCCGCGCATCGCCGCCCGGGCATTGCCAGGCCACTTCGCGCAAGTGCGGGTGACGCCCCTGGCGGCGGGCAGCGGCGCGGAGCCCCCCGCCGACCCCCTGCTGCGCCGACCACTGTCTTTTTGCACCATCGACCCCGCGCAGGGCGTGGTTTCCATCATCTACCGCGTGGTCGGCCGGGGTACCGCCGCACTGGCGCGCGCCCGTCCCGGCGAGCGGCTCGACCTGCTCGGGCCGCTGGGATGTTCGTTCCCGGACCCCGGTCGAGCGGCGGCGCGCGGACGGGCGCTGGTGCTGGCTGGCGGGGGCCTCGGCATCCCGCCGCTGGCCTGCGCGGCCGCCTGGGCCCTCGCGGCGGGGCGCCGGCCACTGGCGGTGCTCGGCG
>JAJZZC010000026.1 GCA_021797775.1 Bacillota bacterium | reverse complement strand
GGCGTACTGGAAACCCATTTACAACCTGTTGGAGGCCGCTGGGCTGCATCCGATCATTGGCAACGCGACGCAGATGAAGGGTGTGCCCGGTCGCAAGACGGACGTGGGGTGTCGGCGACCGCTACGTCTGGCATGCCGCGCCTCCCGCTCGGCCCGCTTCGGTGTCGGCTAGGCGGGATCCTGCGCGCCGATCGGGGGCCAGGGTGGCGCCGCGCGTCCACCAAGCCTTACACGCCACTGAGGGCCTCCAGGCGCGGAGTCGGTTTTTGGGCAAGTCCCGCTCCATCACTGAGCGCCAGGGAGCGATCAACGGCCCGTGAAGACGCGTGGCAGTCCTACTCCGAACCGATTCCGTGAGCGGCTAAACGATCTTCCACCTCAGCGCTAGTGATGAAGGTGATGGCGTGGCCGGTGGACGGCACGCACCACGTTCGGACACCTGGGGCGCGGACTTGGGAGAGTGGGTAGTGTCGTCGGTGAGCAGGTAGTCAGCGCGACAGTGTGCCGCCGCCCACCACACCGGGACATCGTCGCGATCCTGCAATCCCGGAATGTCGGCGTAGGGCGGCGCAACCTCGGATACCCGTAGATACGTAGTCAGCAACTCCATCATGCGGTTGGCGCTGCTGTGAATCTGGTCATGCGACCACCCGCGTTGCAGACAGATCTCGGTAAGGTTGCGGTACAACTCGCCGATGACCCAGGGACTCCAATAGAATTGCACGCCAGGCACCTCCGCAATGGGAGTGTACTGGCGTGCAAGAGACACGATGCGCCCGCGGACACCACGTGGGAGCAACACACTGGTGTCGGCAAAGATGCGTACGGTTTCGGGGGGCAACTGCGCACTCAATGCCGGTGATCATGACGCAAGATCTCTCGGATCTTGGGGTCGGAGGGGTCGATGTCGATATTGTCCGCCGCCAGCAGCTTGTCCACCCGGGCGTGTTCGGCTTGCAAGTGGCGCAGGTCCTCCTGTCCAGCATCCAGGAGCTTCTGCACCGACCGCGCGGAGACCAGCCAGCGATCGCCGGCCCTGCACCCGTCCAGACGCCCGTCCATCAACCACCGCTTGACGGTATTGACCGAGCTGATCCCCAGACGGCGGGCGGCTTCTCTGGTAGTGAGGTGTTCATCCGGTTCCCGTGAGGCGGATGTCTCTTTGGCTACATTGTCAGACAGGACCGCCAAGACGGCGAGCAACGCCCGATCTCCGTCCAGTTCCTCCGCCAATCTGGTCGCCCCACGTTCCACTCCAGGACTGGGCGATCCGGTTGCCAAGCGCTCCAAGAGCTTTTGGCACGCTAGCACCAGCACCCGGTCTTCCTCGCTCTCGGGAATCGCCTCCTCCACCAATGCCTTACGTATCAAGGCTTGAACGTGCAAGTACGCAGATGCCATGGTCGCCCAACCCTCCTCTCCTCCACCCAGAATACTGGGAAATGTCACTTATGTCAATGGCGCGCGTCTGCGCTTAGGGGCAAGAAGGGCCTGCCGGCGAATGGGGCGAGGCACGGACAGGGGGGGCGTACGCGAGATCTGAAAGACGAGGAACGGTAAGCGTGAGGGAGTCCCGTCTGCCCGACGTGCCCTTGCCGCAGGGTATCGCCGCGCCTCGGTGCAGCGCTGGGGTTGACGCCCGAGCGGCGCGCTGCCACGTCGGGGCCGCGCCACCGCCGCCCCGACGGTGACGCCGAGGAGCCAGCTCCAGCCGGCGCCGCCACCGACTGTCATACTGACGACTACTTCGCTCTCGATAGTCGGAAGAATGACAGTTCTGGGCCACCGAGACAAGCCCCCGGAGGGCTTCAATGGGCATTTTAACCATCGAACAGGGGGTTAGCGGAGGCCAGGGTGGCCAGTTGATCGTACTCCGACAAGGCAGAGCGGATCCAACCGCGTCCTGACGCTATAGAACCCAACTGTACGAAGGTGCACTCCGAGTTGGTCAGCAGCCTTTTCTGCATCAGGGGACGCCCCCGACAACGACACAACAACTGCTTCTTGAGCTCCCGCTTGTGCCTTAGAGCCTACGGCCTCGCGGACCGTCGAGGCAGACACCGTGTTCTGCCAATCCTTACATTGAACAACATATCGCAGCATGCTTGGAGCATTCGGGTCGAACACACGCAGGTCCACCCCACCATCTCTTGATTGTTTTGTGGTTCCAACGATGTACCCGCGCTGGCGAGAACGACGCAGCCCTGGCAAGGGCTCCTTGCGCCCACGTCGTCGGGGCTCCGGTACCCTCCCATCAGCCCCGCAGATGCCGTGAAGGTCCCGCGGCGGGCGAGGGCCGCCGCCCCCCAGCCGCCCCCCCGATGCGGTTCGGGGGTGAGCGGCTTACGCCGCTCCCCCCCTCACTCCACCGTCACGCTCTTCGCCAGGTTCCGCGGCCGGTCGACGTCGCAGCCGCGCGCCACCGCCGTGTGGTAGGCGAGCAGCTGCAGCGGGATCGCGGCCACGGCGGGCGCCAGGTCGGCGGGCACCGCGGGCAGGGTGAGCAACTCTTCGCCCAGCGGCCGCACGGCGGGCGCTAGCGCCGGAGTCGCCACGCCCACGACCCAGCCGCCGCGGGCGCGCACCTCGGCCACGTTGGAGGCGGTCTTCTCCGCCAAATGCGGCTGCGTGCAGAGCGCCACGACGGGGGTGCCCGGCTCGATCAGCGCCAGCGTACCGTGCTTCAGCTCGCCCGCGGCGTAGGCCTCGGCGTGCAGGTAGCTGACTTCCTTCAGTTTGAGCTGACCCTCGACCGCCGTGGCCCAATCCAGCCCGCGCCCGATGAAGAAGCAGTGGTCGTGCCGCGCCAGGCGCGCCGCCACGCGGGCCACCTCGGGCTCCAGGGCCAGGGCCCGCTGCACCCAGCCTGGCAACTCGGCCAGCGCCGCCGGGTCCGGCCGCCCCTGGGGCGCGGCCGCGCCGCGCCGCGCCGCCGCCCAGTGCGCCAGCAGCGACAGGACAGCGATCTGCGTCGTGTACGCCTTGGTCGAGGCCACCGCGATCTCCGGCCCCGCGCGCGTGTACAGCACCGCATCCGCCTCCCGAGCGATGCCGCTGCCGACCACGTTGACCACGGCCAGCGTCACGGCCCCGCGCGCACGCGCCTCGCGCAGCGCCGCCAGGGTGTCCGCCGTCTCCCCCGACTGGCTGACGGCGACCGCCACCGTATCCGGCCCAAGGAGCGGCTCGCGGTAGCGGAACTCCGAGCCGATGTCCGCATCCGCCGGCAGCCCGGTCCAGCGCTCCAGCAGGGCGCGCCCGACCAGCGCGGCGTGGTAGGCCGTGCCGCAGCCCAGCAGCACAACGCGGCGCGCCTCCGCCAGGGCACGCGCCACGGGGGCGCCACCGGAGCCCTCCAACTCTTCCAGCACCACCCCGCCTACCGCGCAGCGGCCGCGCAGCGCCGCCGCCAGCGCCTCGGGCTGCTCGTCGATCTCCTTGCGCATGAAGTGGGCGTACCCGC
The DNA here is from genome assembly GCA_021797775.1 of Bacillota bacterium. Taxonomy (GTDB): domain Bacteria; phylum Bacillota; class Sulfobacillia; order RBS10-35; family JAJYVN01; genus JAJZZC01. Next base: position 32,939 of record JAJZZC010000026.1, on the reverse strand, counting down.
CGCGCTCGGCCGCGGCCACATCCCAGGCCACGCGCTCCGGGGCGCGCGCCTCCACGGGGCGCCCCGCGAAATCGAAGAGCGCTACCCCGTCGGGACGCACCTCGGCCATCTCGCCATCGCGCAGCACCAGGACCTCCCGGGTATACGGGAGCAGCGCGGCGATATCGGAGGCGATGTACTGCTCCCCCCGGCCCACGCCCACCACCAGCGGCGTGGCCTGGCGGGCGCCGACCAGCACGTCCGGGTCGTCGCGCGACATCGCCACCAGCGCGAACGAACCGCGCAGGCGCGCCACGGCCGCCCGCACCGCCTCGCGCAGCGCGCCGGCCACCGGCGCCGCCACGCGCTCGGCGGCGCGCTCCGCCGGGGCCGGCACCGCCGCAACGATCGGGTCTAGGTGTGGGGCCCCTTCCGCGGCGACAGCCGCGGCCCACGTGCCTGCCGCTACCTCCCGCCCGGCCGCCGGTCCCAGCGCCGCCGCCGGCGTGCGGTCCACCGCGTCACGGGCGCCAGTGCCTTCCCCGGCGCCCACCGCTAGCTCCGGCCCGGCGGCCCGTCCCAGCGTCGCCAGCGCCGCAAGGTCCACCGCGTCACGGGCGCCAGTGCCTTCCCCGGCGCCCGCCGCTAGCTCCGGCCCGGCGGCCCGTCCCAGCGTCGCCAGCGCCGCAAGGTCCACCGCGCCACGGGCGCCAGTGCCTTCCTCGGCGCCCGCCGCTAGCTTCGGCCCGGCGGCTGGTCCCAGCGCCGTCACCGCCGTTCGGTCCACTGCGTTACGGCCGCCGGCATCTTCGCCAGCGCCTGCCCCGGGCCGCTCGCCGCGGGAGCCGACCCGCGCCGCAGCCCCGTCGGCCGCCGCCCGCGCGGTCAGCGCCTCGTCCACCAGGTGCGCCACGACCTCGCTGTCCGTCTCCGAGCGGAACACGTGCCCCCGTGCCCGCAGCTCCTCGCGCAGCTCGGCGTGGTTTTCGATGATGCCGTTGTGCACCACCGCCACGCGCAGGCGCTCATCGGCGTGCGGGTGCGCATTGCGGTCGCTCGGTCCGCCGTGCGTCGCCCAGCGCGTGTGGCCGATGCCGGCGCGGGCCGCGGTGTCTAGGGCCGGCGGCGTGTCGCTCCCCCCGGCCGCCAGTCCCCCCGCCGGCGCCAGCCCCGCGGCCGCCACTGCGGCCGTCAGCGCCTCGACGCGCCCGGCCCGCTTGCACACCACCACCGCGTCGCCACCCTGCAGCGCGACCCCCGCGGAGTCGTACCCCCGATACTCCAGCCGGCGCAACCCGTCCAGCAGGACGGGCAGCGCCGGCCTGCAGCCCACGTAGCCGACGATGCCGCACACGACCACACACCCCCAGGCGGCCGCGGCGTCCCCGCGGCCGGCAATGGCGCAGCAGCGCCGCGCCGCCTCCGCAAGGCGGCCACAGGCACGGCGCAAAGGGCGATTTGCTCATCGCGTCAAGGGGAGTACGTGGCGCTCGTGGGCGTAGGGTGGGCGGATGCGCGGCGCCCGCTGCAAGCGTCGACCTGGCGCGGGGGGGAGACAGCCCCCGTTGCCAGTCGGCTGTCGCTGGCACACAACCGCTTGCGTGCCGGACGCCGCCAGCGACCCCCGCAGGGCCCCGTGGCGATCCGGGCCGCCGCGCACGCGCGGGGCCCACCACCGCCGTCCCCTTGTCCCCGCGGTCGCCCGCGGGATTTGCTGGACGGCTACGGCCGTGGCCGGCCGGAGGGTATCCGCCGAATGCCTCGATAACCCCTCTCCTCGTCAACTCCCGGCGCATCTGCCGGGAGTCCCGGCGCTGTCACTGCCCGTCCCACCCGCGCCCGCCCGCGCCCGCCCGTCACCCCCTCGACCGGGTTCGCGCGTCCCGCGGGAGACCCGTCGCCCCCCACCCTATACCGTCAGGCCACGACCCGCCACCGGCGTGCGCGCGGCAGCCCCGCCAGCCGCCCCCAATCGCGGCGGCGGCCAACGCGCCGCTTGCTTTCACCCTATACGGCGCCGGCGGCCCTGCCACCGGCAAAGCTCTGGGAGCGGTGCCAGCCCCCCACGACCGTTCCCAGCGGCGCTCGTGGCGCAAGTGCCGATCGACGATGCGCGCTGCACCCGCAGCCCGGCGCTGCGGCGTCACATGCCGGCTGCCCCGATTGAGCGAAGCCCAAGGCCGCCCGCGCGCAGCACAGTGGCGGGGCAGGACGGGCATCGACCGCACGGGCGGCAGCCATTCTGCGTGCGTAGCCTCCGCCAACGACGTCTGGCCGGGCCGCCGGGAAGCCTGTGCCGGGCGCTCCCCGGCGGTCCGCTACCCCGGTGGTCGCCCCACGAGGACGCCATCGCGCGGACCTGGTCGGTCCATGTGTGGGGCGCGCAGGGTCTGCGCTGTGAGCGGCGCGACCCGCTCAGGCGACTGGCCGCGCGGGGGAGGACCGACGGGTAGGACCGCAGTCACCGTGTGGATCGCCCAGACACGGCGACAAGGGGTGCTCCCTTGCAACGGCCCCGGCCCGGAGCGGACGGCCGTACCCCCCTGTGTGCGGCGATTGCCTCCCAGGGACGCCATCCCGCCAGATCCCGGCTGCCGGTCCCATCCTCACCCCGCCGCACCCATCTCCGCCTCCACGACCCGGCTGATCGCCTCCACGGCCTCGTCCACCAGCGCCGCGTCCTCGCCCTCGACCATGACGCGCACCAGCGGCTCCGTGCCGGAAGGGCGCACCACCACGCGCCCGCGCGCACCCATGGCCGCCTCCGCCGCCGCGACGGCGGAGGCCACCGCCCCGTTCCCCTCCAGCGCGCGCGCATCGCGAACGCGTACGTTGCGCAGCACCTGCGGGATGCGCGGCACGATGGCAGCGAGCTCCGACAGGCGCCGCCCATCGCGGCGCAACAGGCCGCAGAGCACAGCGCCGGTGCAGAGCCCGTCGCCCGTTGTGTGGTGGCGGAGCAGGATCACGTGCCCCGACTGCTCGCCACCGAGGTTGTAGCCCCCACGGCGCATCTCCTCCAGCACGTAGCGGTCGCCGACCCGCGTGCGCAGCAGGCGCCCACCGCGCGCACGCAGGCAAAGCTCCAGGCCGAAGTTGCTCATGACCGTCCCCACCACCGTGTTCCCTGGCAGGTCCCCACGCGCCAGGAGATCACAGCCGATCACGGCCATCAGGCCGTCACCGTCCACCGTCTGCCCCTGCTCGTCCACCGCAACCAGCCGGTCAGCGTCGCCGTCGAAGGCGAGCCCCAGGTCGGCGCCACGCGCCACCACCTCACGCGCCAAGGCCTCGGTGTGCAGCGAGCCGCACCCCTCATTGATATTGAACCCGTCGGGCGAGGCCGCGATCGCCTCGACGCGGGCGCCCGCTTGGCGCAACGCTGCGGGCCCCAACCCGTAGGCGGCGCCGTTGGCGCAGTCCATCACCAGACGCAGGCCGGAGAGGTCGCCGGCCAGGGCCGCGACCATGTCCACGTAACGCACCATCTCGCCGCCCCGGTCCGTGGACCCACCGACCGCGGCACCGCCGCCTGTCAAGGCCCCCTCCTCCACCAACGCCGCGATCTCGTCCTCCAGGGCGTCCGGCAGCTTGAAGCCGTCGTGACTGAAGAACTTGATGCCATTGTAGGCGGCGGGGTTGTGCGAGGCGGAGATCACCACACCGGCGTCCACGTCCAGCACGCGAACCAGGTAGGCCACGCACGGCGTCGTCGCCACCCCGAGACGCCACACGTCCGCGCCCACGGACATCGCGCCCGCAGCCAGCGCCGATTCCAGCAGCGGCCCCGAGCGCCGCGGATCCCGCGCGACCAGCAGCCGTGGCGCGTGTCCCGACCGCCGGGCCAGCACCGTCGCACCCGCGCGCCCGAGCGCCACGGCCAGTTCCACCGTCAATTCCTGGTTCGCCAAGCCCCGGACCCCATCGGTGCCAAAAAGCCTTCCCACAGCAACACGCCCGGCCGGCAGCGCGCGCCCCGGCCAGGCCGGGAGGCGCGCCCGGAACGGGCCATTCGCCCCCCTTCAACCCCCGTGCGTCACCGGCACCAGCACCCGCGCGTTGGCGGGCTCCACGGCCAGCGCGCCAGGCGGATCCAGCACCAGCACGGTCGCCCGCACCGGGGCGCGCGCGCCCGCCAGGGGCACGGGTGCGGTACGCACGCGGGTCACCTTGGCCAATACGGACGCCGTGGCCAATACCGTCACGGTCGCCGGCGTCACCTCCGGCTTGCCGGCAGTGTACCCCTTGGCGGGTCCCCCGGTCAGCACCGGCACCACGGGGACGACCTTGGTCGGGACCACCTGCGCCACCGGTACCGTGACCGTCACTGTGGATGGGATGGCCAGCACACCGGGCACCGGGCGGCCACCGGTGTCCAGCGGCAGCAGGGCCGCCTGCGTGCTCACGGCGGCGGTGGCCCCGCCGATCGTCACCCGGGCCACGACGCGGGTCACGGCGTCGACGGCGCTGGCGGGCCCGCGCAAGACCACCTGCGGCTGGGAGAGGCTGGGCTGGCCGCTGGCAAATCCCGCGGGCACCCTCCCGGTCGTCTCCACGATGATACCCACATTGCGTTCGATCACCGGCTCGACGACCACGCTCACCTGGAGGGGCGTCACGCCAACCAGTTGCACGCCGCGCGGCACGGTGACCTTCACATCCACCAGGCGACGGCCGGCCTTGGCTTGCCGCAGGTCGATCACCGCCTGCACCTCGCTGTTGCGCAACTGCTGAATGATGCCCGCGCCGCCGCGCACGACGACGGTCACGCCGCTGGGCACGATGGAACGCACCGCCAGCGCGGAGGACAGCGCCGTGGCCTCCACAGGGGTGCTGACCGCGCGCTGCACGACGCCGCCGGGCTGGCTGACCACCTGCACGTAGATCAGGACGGCCAACGCCACGGCCAACAGGCGAATGAACAGCTCGTTGTACAGAAGCTTATCCACGCCCCCGCCCCCCGCGCGCCGGCAGCCGTCGCTCCACCAACGACGGGGGCTGCTGGAGCAGATTCTCGAGCATCTCGGCCAGCGTGTCCTCGTCGATCCCGCGAATCAACTTGCCCGCGTTGGCAAGGGAGACCGCACCCGTCTCCTCGGACACCACCAGGGCGAGCGCGTCGCAGTGCTCGGTGATGCCCAGGGCGGCGCGATGCCGGCCTCCCACCTCAGCGGCCAACGGCTGGGCCTCCGCCAGCGGCAGGAAGCAGGCCGCGGCCAGGATGCGGTTTCCGCGCACGATGACCGCGCCGTCGTGCAGCGGGGTATTGGGGATGAAGATGTTGATCAGAAACGGCGAGGACACCAGCCCGTCGATCTGGATGCCGGTCTCGACGATGTCGTTGAGGCCCGTCTGCCGCTCCAGCACGATCAGGCCGCCGATGCGGTTGCGCGAGAGCCAGGCCAGCGCCTTACGCAACTCGGCGACCACGGCCGCCGGCCCCTCGGGACCCGCTTCCGGCAGGGCGCGCGCAAAGAAACGCCCCCGCCCCAGCTGCTCGAACAACCGGCGCAGTTCGGGCTGGAAGACGATGGGCAGGGCCACGACCAGGGCCACCTCCACGCGGGAAAGGAGCCAGGAGGTCGCCTGGAGGTGCAAGCGCGTGGCGACGAAGGTGGCGGCGAACAACAGAATGAGGCCGTTGATTAGCGCCACGGCGCGCGTGCCGCGGATGAATACCAGCAGCTTGTAGATGACGTAGGCGACAATGGCGATATCCGCGACCGTCTCCAGGATGTGGAGAACGCCCGCGGGGTTCAGGCGCACCAGGGCTGACAGGTCTGGCACCGTCTCCGGCCTCCGGCACGCCCCCCGCGGAACGTCCTCCAGCGGCGGGCGTTCGAATGCATCCCTACCCGCGCCCTCCGGGGTGGGGCGGCGAGGGGCGGCGTCTGCCGCCGGCCTCAGCGCCGCTGACCCGCGGGCACACGCAGGGATCGGCGATCGCCGACCCGCTCGCCCTCCGCCCGAACCGCCCTCAGGGGGCTTCCGCCGGTCCCTGCGGGACCAGGTCGGAACGCACGAAGTAAGCGAGGGCCTCCAGCTCCATGGCCAGGTCCACGTTGTTGACGCGCACGCCGGCCGGCAGGCTCAAGCGGGCCGGCGCGAAGTTCAGGAGCACGTCGCAGCCCGCTGTGACCAGCATGTCGGCGACCCCCTGCGCGGCCGCCGCCGGCACGGCGATGATCGCCAGCCGGATTCCGAGGCGGCGCACCGTCTCCTCCAGCTCCGCGACCGGCTGGACCGTCGTGCCGCCGATCTGCTCACCCACCTTGGCTGGGGCCGCGTCGAAAATGGCGTAGATGCGCGGCTGCTGGCGGCGCGCGTGGTTGTAGCGCGCCAGTGCCGTACCCAGGTGCCCCGCGCCGACCAGCACCACCGGCACCTCACGGTCGAGGCCGAGCACCCCGCGGATGGAACCCGCCAGCAACTCGATGCGGTAGCCAACGCCGCGCGTACCGAACCCCCCGAGGGTCGCCAGGTCCTTGCGGATCTGCTCCGAGGTGAGGCCTGTCCGCTGCGCCAGTTCCGCGGACGAGGTCATCTCGGCCCCGGCCGCCCGCATCTCGCCCAGGGCACGCAGGTAGACGGGCAGCCGCCTGATCGCGACATCTGGCAACATCAGCGTCGCTGCGCCACCCCTTCCAACGCGACGTTCCCTGGTGCGCCTCTGCCCCAGGGCGGCGCAGAGGCGCCACTCCGAACGGGGCGCAAGGGCCGCCGGGCTCGGGTCAGGTCCGCGGGGGCCGGACCATGAGCCCCGACCCGCCGCCGCGCGCCATCTAGGGCGGCCCGATCCTCCCAAGCCACCCCCGAAGCGGCGGCGCACCCCGGCACCGCCCCCCGCGCTACTGGTAGGCCGTCGACGGCGGCGCCATGGCCTGCGAAGCCCCCCGCCGGGCAACGCACCGCACCCGGAGGGGCTCCCGGTGCCGCTCCGCGTAGGGCACGGGGCGGCCCAGGCCAGGAGGGTGTCCCGGCCCACTTGGGCCACGGCCGAGGCGACGGCGGGGCCTCCAGTTGAGTCCCGGCGGATCCCCCCGGCAAGCCGCCCCCGACCGCGCCCCGGAGCGGCCCGATCCGCCGGCGCCCCTCCGCCCCCGGGTAGGGCACGACCCGCCGCCGCCCTGGGACGGCGTGGCCCCCTCCTTGGCCACGGCGACCGGGACCCGCCCACCCCCCGCGGGGCGAGGAGCGGGCGGGCTCAGGAGACCCGGTGGACCAGATCCTCGGCCAAGCAGTACAGGTGCTCACGGTGCACATTGGCCGGGACGGCGCAGAGGGCATCCTGCGCCCGGCGTGCCGCGGCCAGGGCGCTGCCGGCCGCGTGCTCCAGTGCGCCACCGGCCCGCAGCAGGCCGGCCACCGCCTCCACGAGCCCGTCATCCACCGGGCGCTGCCGCAGCAGCGCGCGCAACTCGTCGCGACCGGGGCTGGACAGCGCCCACACCACCGGCAGGGTGTAGACGCCTGCGCGCAGGTCCGAACCGGTCGGCTTGCCCAAGAGGCGTTCGTCAGCGGTGAAGTCCAGCAGGTCATCGACGAGCTGGAAGCAGGTCCCTACCTCCGCGCCGTAGCGGGCCAGCGCCTCAATGGCGGCCTGCGGCGCCCTGGCCAGCATCGCGCCGGCACGGCAGCACTGCGCGATGAAGTGCCCCGTCTTGGCATGGATCCGGCGGAAGTACGCCTCCTCGGTCCCTTCCAGGTCCCATTGCGCGCGTTGCTCGTCAATCTCGCCGGCGCAGGTCAGCGAAACGACATCGGACATCAGGCGTACGATGGCGGGGTCCCCATACGCCGCCAGGACTGAAAACCCCGTGGCGAAGAGGTGGTCGCCGAGCAGGACGGACGCGGCTGTACCCCACTTGGTGTGGACGGCCTGCACCCCGCGCCGCGTCTCGGACGCGTCGATGAGGTCATCGTGGACCAGGGTGGCCATGTGGATAATCTCGCAAGCCGCCGCCACGGGCACCATGGCCTCGGGATCGGCGCCGCAGAGGGCGCCGCAGAGCAGCACCAGGGCAGGCCGCAGCCGCTTGCCGCCGACCAAGAGGTGCCTACCCATCTCCCCAAAGGCCACGCCTTGCCGGGACAACTCGCGGTCGATGAAGGCGCCGACCGCATCCAGGGCCGGGCGCACCGGTTCAAACGGGTCCGCGGGTGCCTGCAGGCCCGCCCGCACCGCCGCCGCCGCCGCGTCCCGCAACTGCCACGTTCCTCCCCCAGCTACGGCCCTAATCCTCCCCGAACGCGTCCCGCATTGCAACGGCGAAACGGCCGCGACGAAGGTGCCCCGTTCAGACCGCCCGTCCACCGGTCCGGGCGGCGCGGGGACAGCCCTACCCCGCCTCCTCCCGGGTACGGCGGCGCAGCCGCTCCTGCAACAGGTAGTGGTCGAGGAGGTGACGGGCCCCGTGCCGTCCGAGGCGCAGCAGCGCCTCCTCCAGGATCGCCGCGGCGAGCCGATCGGGGTCGTGGCGGATCAGCCCCTCGCGGGTGACCACGTCGCGGGCGAGCACGTGCACGCCCATGCCGGCCAGGCGCTCCATGTCCACGACCACGGGGGCCGCTCCCTGCTGCCGGTAGGCGGTCAGGCGCTCCTGTTCGATCCGCCGGCTGTTCACCAGCACCACGTCAACCCCCGGGGTGCCGGTGTACTGCTGCAAAGCCGCCAGGTGGTCCGCCGCCGTAAACCCGTCCGTCTCGCCGGGCTGGGTCATCACGTTGACAACGAACACGCGCAAGGCGCGGCAGCGGCGCAGGGCCTCGCGCATCTCGGGCAGCAGCAGGTTGGGCAGAACACTGGTGAAGAGGCTGCCGGGGCCGAGCACCACCACGTCCGCGGCGTCCAGCGCCGCAACCGACTGAGGCAACGCCGCCGCTGGCGGGTCCAGCGACAGGCGGCGGATGCGCCCACCGGCCGCGACGATGGCCGTCTCGCCGCGGACCGTCCGCCCGTCCTCGAATTCGGCCAGCAGCGCCACGTCGGCCACCGTAGACGGCAGGACGCGCCCGCGCACGGCCAGCACGCGGCTCGCCGCCTCGATCGCCTGGACGAAGTCGCCGGTCACCTCGGAAAGCCCGCCAATGAGCAGGTTGCCCACCGTGTGCCCGGCGAGGCCGCCCTTGGCGAAACGGTGCTGAAAGACCTCGGACATCAGCGGCTCGGCGTCGGCCAGGGCCAGCAGGCAGTTGCGCACGTCCCCCGGAGGCAGAATGCCCAGTTCGCCCCGCAACCGTCCCGAGCTTCCGCCATCATCGCCGACGGTCACCAGCGCCGTGGTCTGGACGTTATACGCCTTCAGCCCGCGCAGCAGGACGGGCAGGCCGGTACCGCCGCCGATGGCCGCGATCCCCCGACCCCTCCCCCGGTGGTGGTGCCAGTACAGGACCTCGCCCAGCGTGTCGCTGGCCTCGGGCGCGACCACGGCGATGACCGAGCGGAGGGCGGAGCGCAGCGAGAGCACGGCCAGCGCCCCCCCGGCGAGGAGGAAGGCCACGGCCTCCGGCCCGCGTGGCACGGTGGTGCCGTCCGGGGCGCGCAGCATCCGGGCGAGCACCACGCCCAACGCGGGCACTGTGCCGGGGCTTAGGCTGAAGGAGACGCCAAGGCCGAGCAGCGCCAAGGATACTACGAAGAGGAACAGCCAGCGCTTGACGCGCAGGCCCGGATAGAGCCAAGGGAGAAGGCGCAACAACCTAGCCTCCCGACCTCGTGGCGCGCGGCGCGGTGAGCCGCCCACTCAAGAGCGCCGCTCGGCCGCGGGCCGGCGGATCTCAGGCCGGCCCAGGGCCGTCCGGCGGGCCGACCTCAGCCACGGCCTCCGTGGCATCACAGTCGCGATGCACGACGTCCACCGGGAACCCTGGCCGGCGCAAGCGTTCCGCCAGGGTCTCCACGACGACCACCGAGCGATGGCGCCCGCCCGTGCAGCCGACGGCGATCACCAGTTGCGCCTTGCCCTCGGCGGCGTAGTGGGGCAGTAGGAAGTCCAGCAGGGGCTGCGCCAGCTCCAGAAAGCGCCGCGTAACGGGTGAGCGCAGGACGAATTCGGCCACCGCGCGCTCCCGGCCGCTGTGCGGTCGTAGCTCGGGGTCGTAGTGCGGGTTGGGCAGGAAGCGCACATCGAAGACGAGGTCGGCGTCCGCCGGCACGCCGTGCTTGAAGCCGAAGGATACCAGCGTCACCGCCAACCGCGGCGCGCCCTCGTCCCCGTAGAGCGCGCGCACCCGGGCCCGCAACTCGGCCGGGCGCAGGCCAGTCGTGTCGAGCACGCGCTGGGCGCGGGCCCGCAGCGGGGCGATGCGCATCCGCTCCTCGGCGATGCCGTCGGAGATCCGGCCAACCGGCACCAACGGGTGGCGGCGCCGCGATTCTTTATACCGCTGCACCAGGGCGGCGTCGTCGGCATCCAGGAACAGGACCTCGTAGCGCACGGCGGCCGCGTCCAGGCCGGCCAGCGCGGCTGCCACGCTGTCGAAGAACTCGCGCCCGCGGATGTCCACGACCAGCGCCGCCCGGTCGACGTGCGCGCTGCCGGCGCAGAGCTCGGCGAAGGTCGGGATCAGCGCTGGCGGCAGGTTGTCCACCACGTAAAAGCCAGCGTCCTCCAGGGCGCGGCTGGCCTCGGTCTTGCCCGCGCCGGAGAGGCCGGTGACGAGCACGAGCCGCAACTCGCCCACGGCGGCCCCCCTTTCCCACGACTGCCAGCCTTCGCCACGCGCGCGGCAAAAGGCCCCGCCGCAGAGATTTTCGCCGTGAAACCGCCCCGGTTCCCGCCTCGCACCCGCGTGGAGGGGGCCTTCGCCCGGGCGCCCGCGCCATGCGGCACGCCGGCCGGGGGTCTGCGGCCGGCTGAGCGGTGGCAGGGAGAGTGGGCGGCCCTCCCGCGTCCGGGCCGCCACGCGATCGCTACGCAGTGGGCGATTCCTCCGGGAGGGCGGCCGCGCGCCGCTTGGGCCCCGCACCCCAGGGCATCACCGGTCCGCGCCCCCTGCAGCTGGCGAGCCCCCTCTCAAGGGGCCTCCACCCTTCGCGGGATCCGCCGCCCGCTCCTCCGGGGCCAGGGTCGCGTCATTCCGGCGGGGGGTCTTCGCCCAGACGGCGCCACGAGCGGGGGTGACCGCGGAGCGGTACGCCGGTCCGCTCGCGCCCGCCACCGCTTGCCGCGCACGGGTTCGGCTCCTCGAGGCGGCCGCGGCGCCCGTGGGATCACGGGGGCCACCGACGGCCGTACGCGCCGAACTCGGCCTGCGCCCGCAAGCGCCTGTGGCGCAAGCGACTCGCCCAGAACGACGCAACCCTGCCTCCGGGGCCAGGGTGACGCCCGTCCGTTCCGTCCGAAATCACCCGCATGGCAGCTTGCCCGGACGGCCAGCGGTTACTACCATAGGATGAGGCCGCGGGGATGGGGAACGCGGCGTCCACACGGAGAGCAACCGGGGGGTGGCCGCCGCGCGCGACCCACGGGCGGGCTGCAGCGGCGTGGCCGGGGGTATTGGCGTCCTTTCGGGCCTCTTCTTGGGCGTCCTGGTCGGGCGCTGGTCGTGGCTCCCGCTGGTCCTCGTGCTCCTCGGCGTCCTCCTGCTGATCAACATGGGCGGGGGCCCGCTCCGCCGGCCGCTGCTGGTCCTGAACGCCCTGGCCTTGGGCGGCCTGTCCCTGCCCTTGATGCTCAACGGCTCCGGGGTGATCCTCCTCATCGGCTGCATCTTCGCCGTCACCGCCCTGTTCTACCGGCCCCACCAGCCCGGCGCCGACACGCCAGGCTGGCTGGTGGACACGCGGCACGGCCGCAGGCAGCCGGCGCCCCCGCCGCGCGAGCGGGCGGGGGCCGGGGGGGGCTAACGCCCGGAGGGTCGCGAGCCTGCGTGCCTTGGCCGCGATGCCACCCAGGCAGACAGGCCTTGTCGCGCCCGGCCGGTCAGGATAGACTTCCGCTACGGCTTGACAATTCGTGTGCCGCTCGGTTCTGGCGTGACGGCGTTAGCCGGGCGCGCCTACTGGCGTTGGGCCGCAGGTCGCCTGCTGGACGAGCGCGGCATGGTCTGTCGGGCCCACGCCACAGCACGGTGCGTGCCGGAGAGCCGGGCGGCGCACGCATGGCGCGGCGGGGCGCGTAGGTTCCCGCTAGCGGGTTGGCTTTCACCGTCTCGGAGCCATGCGCAAAAAGCCCCCGAACGCCGTCGCGGGCCCGGCCCGCGCCAGGAGGTGGATCGCTTGGCGGACAAGCCGCCGGTCGCAGCGGCCCCCGGGGCGGCGGCGCCGGTCGCCGGCCCGCGCCCCGTCCCCGCCCACGCCCAGCAAGTGAGCGACCCTGAACTCCCCGAGCAACTACTCATGGTACCCGGGCCGACCCCCGTCCCGGAGGCCGTGCGCCGGTATGGCTCGGCCCCCCTGATCAACCACCGCAGCGCCGCCTTCACCGATCTCTGGGCCCGGGTCCATGCGGCACTGCGCCAGGTCTTTCAAACCGAGCACGACGTGTTCGTCTGGCCTGGGTCCGGTACGGGCGCCCTGGAGAACACGATCGTCAACTGCTTCTCACCCGGGGACCGCGTGCTTTCGCTGCCGATGGGCGCCTTCGGTGAGCGCTGGTCCGAGATCGCCGAGGCCTTCGGCTTGCGGGTAGAGCGCATGGCCGTGCCGTACGGCGAGGCGCCGGACCCCGAGGCCGTGCGCCAGCGCCTGCGCGCCGACCGGGCCGGCCCCGGGCCCCACTTCGCGGGCGTCCTGCTCACGTTCAATGAGACGTCCACGGGCGTGACCGTCAAAGCACCGGCGATCGCGGCGGCGGTGCGCGAGCACGGCGCGCTCTTCCTGGTGGACGCGGTGAGCGCCCTGGGCGGCGCGGAGTTGCGCATGGACGCCTGGGGCTGCGACGTCGTCGCCACCGGCTCGCAGAAGGCGCTGATGGCGCCGCCGGGCCTCGCGGCCGTGGCGTTTGGCCCGCGGGCCTGGGATGCCTGCCAACGGGCCCGGCTGCCGCGCTCGTACTGGGACTGGCGCCCGTACAAGCAAAAGCCCCTGGACCCCCCGTACACGCCCGCAGTCTCGCTACTGTATGAGCTGGACGCCTCGCTCCGCCGCATCCTCGCCGAGGGTCTGCCCGCCTGCTTCGCGCGGCACCTGGCCTTGCGCGCCGTGGCGCGGGCCGCCTTCCCGGCGGCCGGCTTCCCCCTGCTAGCGGCGGAGGAGCACGCCTCGCCCACCGTCACGGCCGCCCTGCTGCCCGAGGGCATGGACTTCCATGCCCTGTCGGAAGCATTGGACCGCCGCGGCGCCACCGTCGGGGGTGGGATGGGCCCGTTGCGGGGGCGGATGCTGCGCATTGGGCACATGGGCGGGCTCAGCGCCGAGCAGTTGCTGCGCTTCTTCGGGGTATTCGATTCGGCGCTGAGCGATCTCTCGTGGCGCGGCGCGGGGGCCGCGTTGCCCGCGGCCCGATCCGCGGCGGCGCGCGTGGGCGCCGTCTGAGACGCGGATGCACGGGCGGTCCGCTACCACGCCTGCGGCGCGGGGGATGGCGTCTGCCGCCCGCTCTCTGTGGTGGGCGGTTCGGCGCGGCGTCCTGTCCCCCAGGGCCAGGGCCCTCGAAGGGGTGCGGAGCCCGCCTAGCGCCCGCGCCGGAGGTGCTCGGCGGCAGGTGGTGGCGAGCGAGAGGCCCCTGGGGGGCCTCGGGGACTGGGCTCGCGCCCTGGGGCACTCCACGCGGCCCCGATGCGCGGCGGACAGATCCTCGCCAGCCCGTGCTGGACGAGCCCCTTTGCCGGATGGCCCCGCCGTGGCCCTGTCCCACCCCCGGGGGCACGCTGCCCCGCGCCGGTCCCCGGGCGACGGGAGGGGGCCTCGTCGGCCTGCCGTGGCCAGGCCGGGTGCCGGACCCGTTGGCGGGGGCCCCTGCCCGCGCCCCCGCCAACGGGTCCTCGCCGGCCGGTAGGGGCTGGGCCCGCTGCCCCGCGGCGCAAAGCCCTGTTCCCCGACGCGCGCGGCATCTGCCGGCCAGGCGCCCCGGTCGCCAGGCGGGCGCGGCCCCGCCCCGCGGTCGACGTCCACGTCGGGAGGATTGCCTCTTGGCCAGGGTGCTGGTCACCGAACCGGTCGACGAGTCGGGCCTCGCCGTCCTCGCGGAGGAGCACGAGGTGGTGCGCCGCCCCGGATGCTCGCCAGCGGAACTGTTGGAGCTGATTCCTGGGTTCGAGGCGCTCATCGTGCGCAGCGCGACCCAGGTGACGGCCGACGTGCTGCGCGCCGGCCGCCGCCTGCAGGTCGTGGGCCGTGCGGGCGTCGGCGTGAATAACATCGACGTCGAAACGGCCACAGAGCGCGGCATCGTGGTGGTCAACGTGCCGGATGGCAACACCATGGCCGCCACCGAACAGACCTTCGCGCTGCTGCTGGCGCTGGCGCGCCGCATCCCCGACGCCGTGGCCTCGCTGCGCGCGGGTCACTGGGAGCGTGAGGCCTTCGTCGGCACCGAACTGCGCGGCAAGACCATCGGCATCGTGGGCCTCGGCCGTATCGGCCAGGAGGTGGCGCGCCGCGCCCACGCCTTCGGCATGGGCGTATGCGGCTACGACCCCCTGCTCAGCCCCGAGCGCGCCGAGGAGATGGGCATCCACTTCCTCCCGCTGCGGGAGGTGTTACGCGCCGCGGACGTCCTCACGGTGCACACGCCCCTCACGGAGTCCACCCGCGGGCTGATCGGCGCCGCCGAGTTCGCGCTGATGAAGCCCGAGGCCCTGGTGCTCAACTGCGCGCGCGGCGGCATCATCGACGAGCGGGCGCTGCACGAGGCATTGGCGACGGGGCGCGTCGCTGGCGCCGGTATCGACGTCTTCGCGCATGAGCCAGCCGTGGACAACCCCCTGGTCCACCTGCCCAACGTGGTGGCCACACCGCACCTCGGCGCCAGTACGCGCGAGGCCCAGTCCACCTCCGCCGAACTCGTGGCGCGCTACGTGCGCTCCGTGCTGGCCGGCGAGCCCGTGGCCACGGCGGTCAACCTGCCGGGCCTCTCGCCGCGGGACTGGGACGTGGTCCGCCACCTGGTGCCCTTGGGCGAACTGCTCGGCCGCCTCTACATGCAGGGCCTGGGCGGGCAGCTCGGTCAGGTGGACATCCTCTCCGCGCCGCTGCCCGGGCGCGGGGGCGAATGGGTAACCGCGGCCGTGCTCAAGGGCTGCCTCGCCGACGCGGTGGACGACGTGGTCAACCTGGTCAACGCGCAGCGGCTGGCGGTGGAGCACGGGGTCAAGGTCGTGTTCAGTCAGAGCAGCGAGGTGCCGGAGCGCTCCCTCACCCTCCGCGTGCACGCCGGAGCCGGGCCGCGCGTGGTCGCGGGCCACGCCCTCGCCGACGGCTCGCTGCGCGTGACCAACCTCGACGGCATGCCCATCGAGATGGCGCCCATGCGCTACATGCTCGTGACCCGCCACCAGGACCGGCCGGGTCTCATCGGGGCCGTGGGCACGTTGCTCGGCGAGTCCGGAGTGAACATCGCCGCGATGCTGGTGGGCCGCCGCTCCGTCCGGGGCGACGCCGTGATGGTGCTGGCCGTGGACGACCCGATCTCCCCCGGGGCCCTGGAGCGACTGCGCACCGTCCCCGGCATGGCGCGGGTGCGCGCGGTGGTCCTGCCGGAAGCCTTGGCGGGTGGCTCGGGGGAGGCAGCCGGGTCGTAGCGGGCCGTCGCGTGCCCCAGCCCACCGCGGGGCGGGACCGGTTTCCGGGCCCGTGCAGCGCGACAGGGCGGTCTCGCTCGCCCCCGTGCACCCCACAAGGGCGCTTTGCCGAGCGGTCGGGACGATGGGGGGCGGCGGATGGACCCGCAGCGCGGGCGGCGGCGGTGGTCACGCTGCCTGCTCTTCCGGGGGGTGGAAGCCCCGCGACGCCCCCGGGCTGCGCCATCCCGGCGGCGAGGCGGACGCCGGGACGGGAGCGCCGTAGTAGGCAGTGACCCCGCCCGCCGGGTCACGCCGTTGCCGGTCGCGTCCCGGCGGGCGAATCGCCCCTCGTCCTCGCCCCCCAGGGATCGGGGGCGGCCGGCGCGGCGGCCCGCCGCCCAGGGGTGGGCCGGATCCGCCCCCGGCGTCCCGTAAGCGAGGCTGGCCGGGCACGGGGGCGGTCGCCCGGCCTCCCCGTTGCGCCCAACCGCTTCAGCCGCCCTCCGCCCCGCGCACACCGAAAGGGGGCCACGCCCGTGGAGCCCATCGCAGACGGCGTCGCCGCGGAGGCGGCGCTGGCGCGCTTCGCTGGCCACACCGTTTACGTCCACGCGGAATCCATCCCCGGCGGCTTTCTGCGCAACATGCGCATCGAGTTGATCGAGGGTCGCGTGCGCGGACACGGCGCCTGCCGCGTGGCGTTGCGCTGCCGCGAGGGCTGGGTGCGCGTGGAGGACCTCCGGGAGTGGGGGGTCGATGCGCAGGGCCGCCTCATCTTCCAGGGCTACGGGGATGGGGACAACAGGCTGAGGCGCGCCCTGGAGGTCAGCCTGAGCCCGTTCGCGGAACCACAGCCCGCCGGGGACCCCCCGGGGGGGCTCCAAGCACCAGCCCACGCCGGCCCGGGCGCGCACCCCACGCTGCTGGTGGCGTTGGCGCACCCCGACGACGAGACCTTCATCTGCGGCGGCGCGCTGGCCGCCTTCGCGGCGGCGGGCGGCGCCATCCACCTCGTCTGCGCCACGCGCGGCGAGCACGGCCGCCGCCTGGGCGATCCGCCCTACACCACACGCGAGGGACTGCCGGTCGAGCGCGAGGCCGAGTTGCGCGAGGCCTGCCGGGCGCTCGGGATCGGCGGCCTGACCCTGCTGGGCCTGCGCGATAAGTGCCTGGAGTTTGAGGACGAGGACGCGCTGGCCGCGCGCTTTGCGCTGCACATGCGCCGCGTGCGGCCGGAGGGCGTCCTGACCTTCCACGAACACCGCGGGGGCCACCCCGACCACTGCGCCGTCGGGCGGGCGGCGACCCTGGCTTGGCGGCGCGCGGGCGAGCCCGTCTGGCACCCTGAGCAACTCGCGGGCGGCGTGCGGGCCTTCCAGCCGGCCCGCCTCTATTACCTGGCAGGCGGGGATCTCGCCAAGGAGCCCGCCAAGCACGGCCTGACCGCGGATCAGATCACGGCGGTGGAGTGCCGTCCGGTGGCCCGGCAGAAGATGTCGGCCTTCCGGGCGCACCGGACACAGACCCAGATGGACCGAGACCTGTGGGACGCCGACGAGGGGAAGGTCCTGGCCCGCTTCGCCCGCGGGACCGAGTTCTTCCAGCAGGCCAACCCCCCGTTCGCGCCCGGGGAGCGGGGGTTGTTGGGGATGGTCCCAGGCGGGAACTGAAACCGCCCGACGGCCATCCGGGTCGGATCCGGTGCGAGGTCGGCGGTCGGCCGTGCTCCACCGCGCGGCCTGGCGACAACCGCCACACGCCGCCACCGGGCGACGCGGGGGCGACTCGCGCTTCACCCGCCCGCGGCAAACACCCCGGCCTCGATGGCGGCCATCAGACCGCGCGCCGTGGCCAGGTTCGTGGCCACGGGGATGACGCGCACGTCGCAGAGGCGCAGCAGGGCGGCCACATCGGGCTCGTGCGGATGTGCCGTAAGCGGGTCCCGCAGGAAGATCACGCAGTCCACACGGCCCGAGGCGATCTCGCTACCGATCTGCTGATCGCCGCCCAGCGGCCCGGAGAGGTAGCGGTGGATGGGCAGGCCGGTGGCCTCAGCCACCAGGCCGCCTGTGGTACCGGTGGCGACCAGCGCGTGCTGGGCCAGCGTATCGCGGTGGCTGCGGGCGAAATCCAACATGTCCGGCTTGAGCTTGTCATGGGCGATGAGCGCGATACGCAAGGCCTGACCGCCTCCTCTGCCGAATGGGGCCAGCCGCCAGGTGCCCGCCGACCACCACGGCGCGGGACGACCGTGGCGGCGAGGGTAGTACGCGCATGGGCCCGGGTCAATCGGCAGGGCGGGCTGCCTGCCCTGCCGGGACGCCGATGCGCCGCTCTTGGTGAGGGTGGCGGAGCCCGCCAACCCGGACCGCGACCGCGCCGACCGGCGCTGGCGCATGCTGGAGGGGTGCAGGACTTGGAAAACCGTCTCGCCTCGGGCAAGGGTCCGTCGCCGCGTCCAGGAGATCACACGCCGGCGACCGGGGTGCCGGGCGGTTCTGGACCCTGGACGCGGCGACGATTGCTGGTGCGGGCGGCGACAGCCGGCGCGAGCCTGGCGGCGGCCGCCACGCTGGATGCCTGCGGCGCCTTGCGCGCCTTCGCGCCAGCGGCGCCACAGGCATCCTCCGCCGCCCCGGTGGCGCTGACGGTCTGGTACCCGGTCTCCTACCGGTCCACGCCGCCCTTCCCGCGCTTGGTGCGAGAGGCCCTGCGCGCCGCGGCCCACCAGGCGGGCGGAAACTATTCCTTCCAGTTCGCCACCGGCTTGGCGTCGGCCGAGGCGAGCCACTGGTTCCCCCGGACGACGTTCGGCCAGAGCACCACGTCCTCTCCCGCCGCCAACGCATCCTCCACAGGGATTTCGCCCCTGACGAACCCGCCACCCGTACAGATCGTTGACGACCCCTCCCTCCCCATGCCCGACCTCATCATCGCCCCCCACCACGACATCGACGGCTACCTCGCCGCCCGGGCCCTCGACCTCTCTCCCTACGTGCAGGAATTCGCCAGTACGCTGCACTCCATACCCGCGGCGCTGCTGCGTCAGGGGCGCGCCTACGCCCCGGGCCAGGCGGGGCACCCGCAGGCGGCCCTGCCCCTGCTGCGGGTGCCCCTGGTGTGCGCCGTCCCGAAGACCACTTCCACGATGGTCGGCGGCCAGGCCTGGACCGCGGAGGCCTTCGCCGCCCAACTTCAGTCGGCCGCCGCCCGCTTCGTCGCCCCGAACGGTCCCCTGGCCTATGTGCCTCTGGCTGGCGCCACGCCGCCCTTCGGGCCGGCCCCCGTGCCCGGCGGACTCGTCAGTGCCGCCGCCGTGGGCTACGGCACCCAGTGGGCGCAGACGAACGCCACCTCCTGCACGGCCAGCTTCACCACACCGCAGGCCCAGGCGGCCCTGCAGGAGATCATGGGCTGGGTCGCCTACAGCGCCGTCTACGGGTCTTGCCGCGGCAACCACCTTCCGCCGCGCGGCTTCACCTTCTTCATGGGTCCGCTGGGCGAGGCGTTGGGGCTGCGGGCCCCGGTGCCCCGCATCCCCCCCAAGGTGCGCGCGCGCTTGGGCGCGTTCCTACCGCCCGCCATGCCCCTGCCAACCGCCATCTCCAGCATCACCTGGAAGGTGGCACCGCTACCCACGTTCCCTTCGCGCCCCGCGGTGCCCACCGACAACCTCGACGTGATGGTGTGGAAGGACACGGCCCATCGGACTGAGGCGAGCAAGCTGGCGACCGCCCTGCTCTCCTCCGCCGCGCAAACCGCCCTGATGGGATGGGGCCGCGGTCTCTCCGCCGTGCCCAGCCTGGCCCTGCACCAGTTGGCGCAGTATACGGGACCCGCCGAGGCCGCGGTCATCGCCTCCCCGGACCAGGACGTCACCCTCCAGGACGCCTTCGGCGTCGAAGCCGACGCCAACGCCGCCGCCTACGACCTGGTGCGCCAGAACCTCGGTCAGGCCCTGCAGTCCGTCGCCGGCACGAGCGGCGGCTTCGCGACGCCGAACACCTGCACGGCCCCGTCCTCAGGGCTGAATGCGGCCCATGGCCCCTGGCTGCTCGCGGTCACGGAGGCGCAGGTGGCGTCTGGCAGCAACACCTCCTTCGCAGCGACCTACGGCGGCGCATGATAGCGCCGCCGACGGAAGCCCTGTCAAGTGAACCTGAATCTCGCAGTGTCAGGCGGGCGCCGCTGTCGCAGAAGGACGCTGCCGTACGAGCGGGTGAGGTCGTGGCGAGGGGCCGGCGCCTGGGCGCGAAGGCGCCGGGCAACCCCTTTGCGAAAATCAGGGTGAATATGCGTGTCGCGCAATGTCGCAGTGTCAGGCTGGCGCCCTTGCGCGGGAGGACCCCGCGCCGCGAACGGTTGAGGTGGTAGCGACGGGCCGGCCCCTGGACACCAAGGCGACCCGCCGACCCGCCGCGAATGTCGGGGTGAATGGTCCGCCTCCGGCAAGGGGCGTCTTGCCCCGATGCCCGACTGCGCGCGGGGCCGCGACGAAGGGCTGCGGCTCCTCCCGGGATCAGGAGGGGCTCAGGGTACCCGTAGGAGCGTATCCGGCAACCGCGCGCGGGCGGTTGCCGGCCCGGCTGGACAACCGGGCACGCGCGTCGCGCCCAGAAGCCGCGGCGGCTGCCCCTACAGAGGCAGCCGCCCTCCCGCCTCGGCCTCCCCCGTAGCGCAGGCCAGCAGGGCCGCCAACGACGCTGGCGTCGCGTCGTAGGCCAAAAGCACGCCCCCCGCCGGCAGGGTCGAGGGCACGGGCAGCCCGACCAGCAGGTGACACCGCGCATCCAGGGTGACACAGCCGGGGGGGGCATCGCGGGACGGCGGCTCCTCCCGCGCCTGCGGCCACCGCCCCCTGACGGCCGCAAGCAGGGCGGGCGCGGCCCCCTCGCCGGCTCGGATCGTCGCTGGCCGCGCGCACCGCGGACCCGGCGCCAGCTCCGTGATGGACCGCAGGGCGATCCAGCGCGCCAGATCCACGTCCGCCGGGCGAGCCAGCAGGTGGGACGCCGCCGCCGGCTGGCTCGCGCCTTTGCGCGCCAACCCCAACGCCTCCTTCAGCGCCCACACCCGGCCGACGGCCTCATCCAGGCGCTCCCGCGCCAGGCGCCCCGCGCGCACCGCCGCGACCAGGGCGTCCCGCGCCTGCCGCTGCTCAGCGGGGCCGTGCCCGACGAGCGCGACGTCCGCGCCGGCGTGGAGCGCCAGGACGGCCGCCCGGCCCACGTCCCCGGCGTAGCGCAGGCACCCCGACATCCCCAGCGCGTCCGTGACCACGACCCCAGTAAACCCAAGCTCCTCGCGCAGCGCGCGCGTCACCGTCGAGGAGAGACTGGCGGGCTCGAGCCCCAGCGCCGGCGCCAGCAAGTGGCCGGTCATCACCGTCTCCACGCCCGCGCGCACCGCCGCGGCGAAGGGTAGCCACTCCCGCCGGCGCAGCAACGCGAGGTCCGCATCCAGCACCGGCAGGGCCTCGTGGCTATCCACCGCCGTCGCCCCATGGCCGGGGAAGTGCTTGGCGCAGGCCGCTACCCCCCCGTCGCGCAACCCCTGCGCAAAAGCAGCCGCCAACTCGGCCGCGAGAGCCGGCGCCCGCGCGAAGCAACGGCTGCCCAGGGCGGGGTTCTCCGCCGCCCAGAGGTCGCACACCGGCGCCAGGTTCCAGTTCACGCCCACCGCCGCCAGCCTGCCCGCCGTGGCGCGGCCCGCCGTGCGCGCCAGGTCGGCGCCGCCCCCCGCGGCCGCCAGTGCCATGGCGCCCGGCATGGTGGCCGGTGACAGGGGCAGCCGGCAGACACGGCCGCCCTCCTCGTCCGCCGCCAGCAGCAGCGGGGAGACGGCGGGCCCGCGAAGCGCCGCGGCCTGCAGGGCGGCACTCCGTGACGCCGCCCGGTCCGGGTCACGCAGGGCCGAGGCGAAGAAGACGACCGCACCGAGGCCCTGGGCCACCAGGTCGTCCGTCTCGGCCTCCTGACCGGCATCCTCTCCGGCCGCCAGGACCTGCAGCGCCGCCACCTCCAGCGGCAGATCACCCGGCAAGGGTCCCGGGCGGCGCGGGGGTAGCTCCGAAATGCCAAGCCCATCGACGCGCACCACGCCCACCACCGTTCCCGCTGTCACCGGCCACGCCCGCCGTGGGCGAGCGGTGGCGCGCGCCGCCCCGCCGGTCGCGACGCCATCTACCCCGCATTCAGCCCACCGGGACAGCGGGCGCCCCGCCGCCCGCGCCGAGCACACGGCGCACCACCTCCGCCACCCCGTCACCATAGGACGCCGCGGCGCGCACCGCCGCGATGGCCCGGAGTCCTGGGACCGCGTTCCCCACCGCCGCCGGCACGCCGGCGTACCGCAGCATGGAGAGGTCGTTTTCCCCATCGCCCACGGCCATCACCGCCGCACGCGGCACGCCCAATGCCTGGGCTAGGCGGGCGAGCGCGGCGCCCTTATGCACCCCGGCCGCGCTGACCTCCAGGTAGTGGGGGTACGAGTTGGCGAGTTCGACGGCCCCCGCCGCGGCGGCGCGCACGGCCTCCCGCACCTCGGGCTGACGCTCGACGGGCTCGATGACCAGTTGCTTCGTCGGCGGCTGCGGCGGATCGAAGACGGCTGCGGGGTCGACCTCGAACGGGACCCCGGCGATCTCGGCGTATTCCTGTGCCCGGGGCCCGTCCGCGGGCACGCACAGCCGGTCACCATAGTAGCACTGGACAAAATAGCCGCGTTCCTGGCACAGGCGTGAGATGGCGCGGGCCGCGGGGAGCGGCACCGGATCCTCCCAGCCGCGCCCGTCCGGCAGCCGCACCATGCCGCCGTTGTACGCGATGATGGGACCGGACAGCCCGAGGGCCGCCTGTACCCCGGCTGCCGAGCGCAGCATGCGGCCGCTTGCCAGCACCACGAGCACCCCGGCCGCCTCCGCCGCCCGCAACGCCTCGTGGGCAGCCGGCGCGATGTGCCGACCAGGACCGAGTACCGTGCCGTCCAGGTCCAGAGCGATGAGGCGCACCCCCCCCGTGCCGGCGTTCGCCTCCGCTCCGCCCGCTCCTCGCGCTGGCTCGTCGGCACGCGTGACGATGACCCCCTCCAGGTGTGGCACATGCCGCAGCGTGGCGGCCAAGCCCCAATCTACCAGAGGCCAGCGGCCGGCGGGGCTGCGGGGCAGGGATCCCCCCGCCGTTCGCCGTCGCGCTCGGCGCGGGGGCCGTCGTGGCGGCGGCCGCGGCGCCCGTGGGGTCACGGAGGCCACTGACGGCGTGAAGTTTCGCGCTTTCTTTCTGAAGGGGGAGGGCAAGGGACAGGGGACGCCGGAACGGCCGGCCGGGTGGCAAGTGGCCGATTGTGCTTGATCTGGTTGGTCCGGCGCGCGGTGGAGGCGGGGAGCAGTCCCGCTCAGCCCGCGCGAGCCAGGGCGGCGATCACGGCGTCGACGATTCAGGCGAACTCGGGCGCGGCAGCGATGGCGGGAGAAAGGCGCTGGCGCCAGAGAGCGGCGCGCAGGGCAGCCAAGGCATCGGCGAAGGATGGGGAACGCTTGCGCGTATACCAGGGGCGGTGCGGCCAAGCGGGTTGGTCGCCGCCAGCCTGGAGGAACCACATCCAGACGGTGGAGTAGAGCCGGAGACCGACCGTGACGTTGCAACTGGGGCTACAGCGGCGCCAGGATTGGGGGTGCTGCTTGACCTCGCGGAAGGGCACCTCGATGCTCCAGCGGTCCGCATACTCGGCAACGACGGCAGCCAGCTCGGCGTGGATGTCGGTGGAGAAGAAGAAGTCGTCGTGCTCGTGGCCCGCGGGGTCGCGGACGATCACCAGGCGGATGGGCAACTCCCCAGTGACCTGGTACCAGAGCGCGACGCGGCTGAGCAGCAGACAATCCACGGTGCAGTCGTGGCGCCGCACCTGGGCGCGGCGCCACTGGTCCGGTGCCGTGCTAAAAAACCCCATCACAGATGTCCAGGGGAACATGCATCCGTGGGGTCTCCCGCTCCGCCCCCCGTCCGGCCAAAAAAGTGCGAAACTTCACACGTATCACCGCGACTGCGTCGCCCACATGCGCGCATACTCCCCTCCGGCGACAACGAGGTCCTCATGGGTGCCCTCCTCGACCAGCCGGCCGGCGCGGAGGACGAGAAACTCGGTCGCACAGACGCGCGAAGCCCAAGCGATGACTGACCAAGACGGCGGTTCGTCCAGCGGCCATAGCAGCGAAGCGACGGAAGACGCCGGCCTCAGCGACAGGGTCCAGGGCTGCCGTGGGCACGTCCAGCACCAGCAGCGGCGATCGCGCGGATCAAGCCGATGGCAAGGTGGCGCGGGCGGCACGCGGGCCAGGCGTATCGGGGCGATCGCGACGGGGCGGGTCACCGCGGAGCGTGGCCATGGCCCAGAGGACGAGCCCATACCGGACACCCACACCTTCGCCGCCAGCCTCCGCGGCCCGGCGGCGCCACGGCCCGGCCCCCCAAGGACTTCCCGGCCGCCCGCCGAAGAGCCCACCAGCGCGGCGTTCATGGGCGCACGCGGGGAGCGGCCGACTGGGTGCGGCGCGGCACGTGGTGCCTCGGCCGCCGGGGGGACGGACCAAGACTCTTGTGGGGCGAACGCCCGGATCCTGAGGCGGTCACGAGAGAGGACGTTCTCCTGTTCGGCTGCAAAGGAGACTGCGCCATGCCGATCCGGAACGTGGTCAGCACGCTCCAGGACGACGGCCAGGAGGTCATGGGCCCCGACGTGCTCCTCTATCATCACCCTGGCAACGACGTGCAGAACGGGACCCTGCTGACGGTGGAGAGCAACCACTTCTGCGTGCTGAAGTCGCGCGAGCAGGCCCGGGCGGACGACCTGTTGATACGCCAACGCGCCGCCTCCGCCGTGGGCCACGCGGCCGAGGCGTTGCGCGACCTGGCCTCGGGCTATCGTCGGCGCTTTGTGCCTGATCCCACCCACGAGCACCCGCTGCCTCCCGCGGACGCCCTGGCCGGGCTGCGCGCCACCGAGGCCCTTCGGGGCGAGGTCGGGGACATGGAGACACGGTTGCACGGTCAGGGGTTCCCCGCCTCCGACCGGACCTGGGCGCGGCTGCGCGACGAACAGGTGGCCCTCGAGCTCGCCTTGGCCTTCGATCACCGGATGATCACCGAGGCCGACGCGCTGGAGGCCGCCTGTCGGACCGTTTCCCCCGACAGCCTTGGGCCGGCCCCCGGCATGGACCCCCCGGCGTTGGCCCCGGTGCGGCAGCGGCTGCGCGCGCTCCGAGACACCGTGGGGGAGCGGGTCGCGCACATGCTGCCGCCGGGATAAGGGCGAACGCGCGGGCGCACGACGTCCGCGCGTTCGCTTGCGGCGCCGCTGGCAGGCCCGCTCGCCGCGCCGTGCGCGCTTCCCGGCTGGAGCCGTCGCTCGCCGCGAGGTGGCAGAACCATACCTCCGGCGCCGCCGCTCCGCCCCGCACCACGGCCGAGGCCGCCGGGGGCGAGGACGCAGCCGGCGTTGGCCATCGGCGTACCCGGGCTGGGGGGCCAGGCTGGCCCCCCAGCCCGACCCTCGGGCTGCCCGGCGGACACCCACCCCCGTGCGAGCGCATAGCATGGGCACCGTTCGCCACAGCCCGCCACCCCCCGCTGCCCGTAGCGCGCGGGGTGCGGCCGCACGGGCGCGCCCGCGTGCCGGTACCGGTCCTGGGGAGGCGGGACGGGCCAACCACGGCCTTTGGCGACACGGCGCCCCCCGCGCCGAGGGACCCTTGGCCACTGCCCCCGCTGGTCATGGCGCGGTGGGGTACGGATGGCCCGGCCCTGGCCCACGCGGTCCGGGACCTCGGGAGGGGACGGGCCCGCCGCGGCCTTTCGACGCAGAGCCCGTCCGGTCGGGCTCTGGGCCGGGAGGCCGCGATCAGTGCGGCCGCATGACGTCGTGGCCCCCGCGACGTTCCCGGGTGGCGGGTTCCCCGCGGCGCGGCGAAGGAAACGCGCGGTCAACTCGCGGGTGCGGGGGAACCCCCTGGGCCCCGCCCGCGCCAAGGGATCGGTGACGCATGGCGCATCTGCGGTTGGACGCCCCCCTGGATGCACCGCCCGAGCAGGCGTACCGGCTGGCGCGCGATTTTGGCGCCTTCCGCCAGTGGATGCGCGACATCCGCTCGCTGACCGTGGTCGAAAGCGGGCCGGGCTGGCAGATCACCGAATGGCGAGTTGCCCGCTTCGGCCAGGTGTACGTCTGGCGCGAGCGGGATGCGTTCGATGACGCGGCGCGCACCATCCGCACCCATCTGCTCGGCAACGGCTTCCTGGACCATTTCGACTTGGAGTGCCGCTTTCTCCCAGAGGGCACGGGCACCAAGCTGGCGGTCGAGGTGACCTTCCAGGCGGCCTTCGCGGCCCCCCTCGTGGATCTGGTGGCCATCCCCCTGGTTCGCCGCAACTTCACGGTGCTCACCAACGCCCTGCGGGCGCGGCTGGATGGGACCAGTTGAGCGGCCGAGGACGGCACGGGCCCCACCACACGCTGTCTGTCTCAGTACTGCCCTTTGCACTGGCAGCGACGGTTGACTGGAGCGGGGGCGCATACGCGGTCACGGTCCAGGCAAGAGGCGTTGCGCCGCAATGAACCTGAATCTCGCGGTGTCGGGTGGACGCCGATGGCGCAGAAGGACCCCGCGACGCGAGCGGGTGAGGTCGTGGCGAGGGGCAGGCCCCTGGGCAGCAAGGCGACCGGCCGCCCCTTTGCGAAAGTCAGGATGAAGCCTCGATGCGCGTGGTGGATCCTAAGACCAGGAAGTGCTCAGGGTGGGACGAGGACGGCGCCGGACCGTCCCCGCGACCGGGCACCCCCGCTCCCCCAGGGAACGGACAGGACGCACCCGGGGCTCGGCCCCCACCCCCCGGCCTGGGGACACCGCGGTACCCGTGGGCGGGAGGCGGCGCCCGTTGGCCTCGCCCCCCCCGCACGGGGCGACGGGCGGGCGACCCCGACCCCCAGGTTGCGCCCCTTTCGCCGCCGCCCGCATCGGCCTCCCCCGCCGCGGGCATGCTGCGGGGGAACCTCGGGTGGAGGAGGCGCTGGACGTGAACCTCAACCTGAATGGCGCCGTCGCCGCCACGGCAGGCAACATCTGGTGGTGGGTCCTGGGGATCGCGGTGGTGGTCGGCCTCATCTGGTGGTGGTCCGCCGCGGGCAACCGCGCACGGGCGACAGCCGGCGATATTGGCGGCGAGGGGGAGGCGGAGCCCGCCCCTGCAGCCGCGCCGCAGGGGGACCAACCGCAGGGGGAAGGCCAGGGGTAGGGGCCGCGACGAGTCGCGGCCACCCCGGCCCCGACTCGTCGCCCGCACGCGCGGGCGGGGGAGCGGGCGGGAGCCGTTGGGACGCCACCCCGCCGCCGTGTGGTCCGCGGCCGGCCCCGCGGCACCAGCCCACCCCCCACGCGTCGCGGGGTCCTGCCGCGCCCGCGGCGTCCGCCTGCCGCCGCGCGATTGCGGGTCGATCGTGGAACCCAACAGATCGGTGCCTGTGACGGGGGGCAATGCGCCTCTCGTCGGCGTCGCGCCCCCCTTGCTCACGTCCGTCGCCACCCCATTCGGCCCGTGCCGAGAGCTGTACGAGGGACCCGGCCTCGCTCTGTCGGACAAGGCACGCGCGGGAACCCACGCGGAGCGGTCCGCTGGCGGAGGGTCGCCGTGCGCCCCCCGTACGGGTCGGGACGCCGCCCTCCGGTTACGGCACGCGCGGCAGATCCCCACCGCAGAGCGCAATCCAGGGTCAAATCACCCGCACGCCACCGTTTGAGGTGCGCAGCGCCAAGCGCAGGCGGGCCGGCGCCTCGTCCCAGGACGGGGCACGCCACCGCACCTCGCTGCGGCCGAAGCCCTTCTGATTGCCCAGGTTCGGCCCCTCGGGGCCCAGCCCCGACAGATCGAAGCGGCCGTTGCTCGTGGCCGCGTCGATCTCCACAGCCACCGTGGGAGGGAGCCGCACCTCGATGGCCCCATTGCTGGTGACCGCGCGGACGGCCGTCTCCCCGCCGCCCTCGCCGGACGGGGCCACCGCGATGGCCCCGTTGCTGGTGCGCAGCTCGGTCCGTCCGGCCAGCGCGCCCGCCACCTCGATACGCCCGTTGCTCGTGGTGACGGCGAGGTCCTCGCCCTGGCAGGAGAGGACGCGCACCGGCCCGTTGCTCGTCTCCAGGCGCAGGCCGTTCACCCGCAGCCCGTCGACGTCCACAGGCCCATTGCCGGTACGCGCCTCGCCCGTCCAGGTCACCCCGCGCGGGACATAGGCCTCGATGGCGAGCCCGCCGGGCCAGGCGCCGCTCCCCTGCCGCCGCCCCACCCGCACGCGCCGGGCGTCCGGCTCCACAAAGGCCTCCACCGCCATGGCGATCTCGCGCGCCGCGTCCTCGCTGGGGGCGTGCACGGTCTTGCGCAGGATGACGCGCACCCGGTCGCCGTCCACGGCGCGCACCGACACCGGCCCGTTCCAGCCCTCGACGTCCAGCGTCGCCTCCGCACCGGGGGGCATGGTCCCCTCCAGCGTCTCCTCGAAGCGGTGGCCGGGACCCCAGTTGCCCCAACCGGCACGGGCCATACGCTCCACCATGTCCGGTACCCCGGACAGCACGCGGCCCATGTTCTCGCCCACCTGCTCGGCCGCCTTGCCGGCGCGCTCGGCGATCTCCTCTGCCTGCTGCGACCAGAACTCGGCGGCGCGGCGCGCGCGCTCCATGGCGCGCTGCGTCGCCCGCTCCCACTGCTCGGGGCCGGGACCGGCGGAGAAGCGGAAGGCCTCGCGCGTGCCCCGGCGGAAGCCGCCCTGCGGACCGCGGGCCTCACCCCCGGGGTCGCGGTCGCGATCACGGTCGCGGAGAGCCCGGATCAGCGACACGGCGTCCTCGGCCTGGATCTGACCGCCCTCGAGCATCTGCAGCACCGAGGCGCGCTCCTCGGCCCCCAGGTCGGGCAGTTCGCCCACGCCCGCCTCCGCCAGCGCTTGGAGCAACGACAACGCCTCGTCCACATCGATCCGCCCGGCGCCCAGCATGCGTATAGCGGCCGCGCGGCTCTCGGCTCCGGTGTCTGGCATGCGCCCCGCCCCGGCCCCGGCCAGTGCGCGCAAGAGCGCCACTCCCTGGTCGCTGTCGATCTTCCCCGCCTGCAGCAACTGGAGCACCGCCATGCGGTCGCCCCCGCCACCCTCCGGCATCCCAACGCGCCCCCTCTGCTCGGGTTCATTCCCCCACGGCATCCACCCGACCGCCGCGCTTGAGGCCGTACCGGACGGCCCGCGCGCCGTGCGCCCCCCGCGCGTCAACCGTCCTCCTGACTGATCTCCAGTTCGAACGGCGCGTCTTGGTAGCGCAAGATCGTCCCGCTCTTACGGGTGCAAGCGAGGCGCGGCACCTGCAAGAACAGGCGCGCTGGCACCTGCCGCGCCATGTCCGGCGGCAGCATGTCGCCGATCTGATCGACGTCCTCCACCGGTAGGGAGAAGTCGCATTCCTGGTCGGCGTCCTCGCAGTGGACACGGAGCATTGTTCCCTGCGGCGCCGGGCCATCGCGCCCGGCGCCGCGATCCGCCACGGCGGCGGCCGCCCGCGGTGCCGCCGCCGCGACCGGTTCCAACGCCGCCAGCAGGTCCACGGCCTCCTGGGGGCTCACCCGGCCCGCGGCCACCAGTTGCAGCACCGCCAGCCGCTCGTCCCCACCGTCCAGACCATCCGCCATACGCTACTCCCCTCCCCGGATGCGCCTGATGGCCTCGACCGCTGTGATGTCACCGCGCTGCAACGCCGCCAGCGCCTCCCGCCGCCCATCCGGGTCCAGCGGCGGGGGGCTCTCGTCTCCACCCGCCCCGCCGGCCCCGTCGGCGAACCCCAGCGCGTCAAGGACGTGGTCCAGCCGGCTGCGGACCGTCGGGTACGAGAGGCCCAGCACGCGCTCGACCTCACGCAGGTTGCCGCGGGCCCTCAGGAAGACCTCCAGGAAGGCCGCCTGCTCGCCCGACAGCGCCGCATACGGCAGCGGCACGAACCGCCCCTCGACCGCCGTCTCGCACGCGGGGCAGCGTAGGCGTTCCACGCGCATGACCTCGCCACAGCCGGGGCACCGGCCGACGGCCGGCTGCGCCGACAAGCGGACCCCCCCCCTCATGGGGAGAGGGTACGGCGTAGGCGGTTGATAGTCAACTGTCTATTGCGATTTACCCAATCGGTTTTTGTATATCGCCGCCGACTGTTGGTTCATTGCCCCGGAGGAAGCCCAGCAACTCCTCCGCCGCTGGCCGGGTCATGCCCGGTACGGCGGCCACCGCGTCCACGCCGGCCGCGCGCAGGGCCTGCAGCGATCCGAAGGCCCGGAGCAAGGCCTTGCGCCGGTGGGGGCCGATGCCGGGCGCCTCCTCCAATAGCGAGGCCACGGACGCCCTCCCGCGGAGTTGGCGGTGGTAGTCCAGACCGAAGCGGTGCGCCTCGTCGCGGATGCGCTGCAGCAGGCGCAGGGCCGGCGAGGCCTCCGGCAGGACGATGGGCGCGGCGCTGCCCTCGCGAAACAACCATTCGTGTTCCTTGGCCAGGCCGAAGGTGGGGATGTCGCCGACCCCCATCTCGTGCATGGCGGCGAGGGCGTGGCTGAGCTGCCCTCGGCCGCCGTCGATGATGACGAGGTCGGGCAGGCGCGCGAAGCCCGCCGCCTCCGCGGGCACCTCGCCGTCCGGCGAGCCCGCCGCCAGGTCCGCGCGCTCGCGGCGCGCCCGCGCAAAGCGCCGGCCGAGAATCTCCTGCATCGTGGCGAAGTCGTCGGCGCCGACGACGGTCTTGACGCGGAACTTGCGGTAGTCCGACTTGCGGGGCGCGCCGTCCTCGAAGACGACCATGGCCGAGACCGGATGGCTGCCCTGGATGTTGGAATTGTCGTAGCACTCGATGCGCAAGGGCGGGGCAGGCAGGCCGAGGGCGACCTGCAACTCGGTCAACGCCGCGTCAATGGCCTCACGGCTCTTCTCGCGCCGCCAGCGCTCAGCGCTCAGGTGCTCGCCCGCGTTCTGGCCCACCAACTCGACCAACTCGCGCTTGGCGCCGCGCCGCGGGATGGCCAGGCGCACCGCGCCCCCTCGGCGCGCCCGCAGCATGGAGACGACCTCCGCCTCATCGGGCAGGGCGTCGCCCAGGAGGATCTCCGGGGGTACGGCAGCGCCGCCGCCGTAGAACTGCTCGATGAAGGCCTGCAGCACCTCGCCGTCGGCCCGTCCCTCAGCGCCCGCCATGATGAAACCCTCACGCCCGGCCACCTTACCGTCGCGCACGAAGAAGACCTCGACCGCCGCCTCCGGGACCCCGGGGGCGCGGGCCACGGCCAGGGCGTCGCGGTCGGAGCCGGCCGCCACCTGCACCTTCTGCTTCTCCAGCACGGCGCGCAGCGCGCGCAGCCGGTCGCGGAGCTCCGCCGCCTCCTCAAAACGCAGGTCTTCGGCGGCCTCCGCCATGCGCGCCTGCAGGCGGGCCAGGACGCCGTCGCCTTTCCCTTCAAGGAACTGGACCATCTCAGCCCCCATCTGGCGATAGGCCTCGGGGGTGCAGGCCGCGATGCAGGGCGCCATGCAGCGGTGAATATGGTGGAAGAGACACGGGTGGGGCAGCGCCAGGCGCCGGTCCGAACAGGACCGGTAGGGGAAGACGCGCCGC
This sequence comes from Bacillota bacterium, assembly GCA_021797775.1. GTDB lineage: Bacteria > Bacillota > Sulfobacillia > RBS10-35 > JAJYVN01 > JAJZZC01. Next base: position 1,618 of record JAJZZC010000026.1, on the reverse strand, counting down.
AGCGTGTGCATCGTCTCCCAGACGGCCGAGGCGTGCGGGTACGGGCCGAAGTAGCGGGCACCGTCCTGCCGCGGGCGGCGCACCACCTCCAGGCGCGGCCAGGGGTCCCTGACCTGCAGGCGGAGGTACGGGTACTGCTTGTCGTCGCGCAGGCGGATGTTGTAGCGCGGCTGGTGCTGCTTGATCAGGTTGTTCTCCAGGAGCAGGGCCTCGACCTCGGAGTCGGTGACGATCCACTCCAAATCGTCGACCAGCGACACCAAGACCGCCGTCTTGGCGTCCAGCGCGCGGCTCTCCTGGAAGTAGCTGCGCACGCGGTGCCGCAGGGCGCGCGCCTTGCCGACATAGAGGATGGTCCCCCCCGCGTCGCGGTAGATGTAGCAGCCCGGACGGTCGGGCAGTAAAGCCAGCTTCTCCGACACCCGAGGCGCCACCGGCGCCTGCCGTGCCTCCGCGCCCAGATCCCCGACGGAGCCGCCGTCCCCCGCCTCCATTCGCCCACCCCGTCCCCCGCACCGGTATGCGGGCCATTGTACCGGCCGGAGGGGACGTGACGGCGTCGTGGGCGCGGCCCGGTCAGAGGCCCGGCACAAAGTGCGCGAGGACGGCGGCCAGCAGTACCAACACGACGGGGCTCACGATGTAGTTGCGCAGGTTGTCGATCTTGGCGTCCAGCTTATCCGCCACGCTGTCGATCTTGGTGTCCAACCGTTGGATGTCTGCATGGAGGTCCTTGCCCTGCTGGTCAATCTTGGCGTCCAGTTGGTCCAGCCTGGCGCCCAGCTTGTCCTGTGCCCGCTGCAGATCGCCGAGGCGCTCCAGGATCAGCCACGCGACATCGACGAGGGCGGAGCAGCCGGGGCAAGCTCGCCAGCGACGGCTGCGTTCTTCGAGCACCTACCCGGGTACCAGGCCAAGCCGACCGGAATCATTGTCGTCACCTTGCCCTTGACCGCAGGCTCTCCCAAGGGGTCATCGGCCCCTGTCCAGGAAGGCGTGCGCCTGAACGGCAATATCATCACCCACGAGAGTTGGGGCATCTGGAGTACCCCACAGAACCACCTTGCGGTCGGAGCGAACGTGGCCGTAGGGATCAGCAACCAGCTGTGAACGGGCCAGCCGGACGTCTGGTGGTCTGGCGGGGCCCTTCGATCGCCTGCCGCCGCGTGGTGCGCGCGTGAATCGGGGAGAGGGGGTGTCGCGGCTCCCTCCTCGCGGGCCACCGCCTCGGGCCGCCACGCGAACGAACATCGACGCCGTTCGCCGCGCAACGCCCTACCGCCCCGCCCGCACCAGCACGACCATCACCACGGCCGCGATCGCCAGGATGGAGTCCATGACCAGGAGGTGCCCCCCACTCAGCCGCGGTCCGATCATGACGACGACGGAAAGCAGCAGCACCACGACAACCATCGCCATCGCCGCAACGCGACGCCATCCGGTCAAGGGCCGGCGCGCGCGCCGGAGCCGCCGGCCCGGCGCCGGCCCGCCAGGACGCGTGCGCCGCGACGGGGCCTCGGAATCGGGCTTGTCCTGCTCGTCCACAGGCACGCCTGGCCGGGAGGGGCGGGTGCCGGACGGGACGCAGGCCATACGGCCGCTCCCGCGTCGTCCACCG
>JAJZZC010000226.1 GCA_021797775.1 Bacillota bacterium | reverse complement strand
CCACCCCGGCGGGGAGGGCCGGGGCAAGAGGGGGCACTTCGGTCCCGAATCCGACCCTGGTGGATGAGCCTGGCAATGCGTCCACCTGGGGGGAAGGAGATGCTCGAAGTGCCCGACGTCCAGTGTATCCGAGTGATGCGGCAGCGGGGCATGGGGATCCGGGAGATCGCGCGCAGCTTGCACGTCAGCCGGAAGACGGTGCGTACGTACACGGCGGCGGACTACCTGGTGGAGGCGCAGCCGCGGCAGCGGCGCGGCTGGAGCGGCCGGCCCCGACGATGGACCGTTGGAAGCCGGTGATCGCGGGCTGGGTGGCTGGCGACGAGGAGGTGCTGCGGAAGCAGCGGCGGACGGCGCGGCGGATCCACCGGCAGTTGGTGGAGGAGTACCAGGCGGAGGTCTCCGAGGCGGCGGTGCGGCAGTATGTGGCCATGCTGAAGGGACGGCGAGCGCGGGAGGTCTTCGTGCCGCTGGACTTTCCGCTTGGCAGCATGATCCTGGTTCTTGGCCGGACATAGTCGCTGACCAGCAGCAGCAGCAGCGGCGGCCGGAGCGGCCGGGATTGGCCTTGACTATCCAGTATCCTGAGTGGCACCCTTCGTCCCGAGGACGAACGCCATGGAAATGCATGTGCACAGCGGCCACCACCGACGACGACTTTGCCGCCCGTATCCCCCTGCGGGGCCGTGCACTGGCCCATGGGATCCCCGTCGCGGCCAGGCGCGCCATGCGCGCGCCTGGATCGGGATCGTAGTGGGCGGCCTGCTTCTGGCCGGGTGCGGCGGCATCGCAACCCGGGTGCCCTCCGGTATCCGCCAGCCGGCGCCGCCGGCCTCCAGAGGGAGCACCGCGGCTGCAGGCGCGTCCGCGTTCGCGCCCCTGACGCGAGAGATCATGGGGCGTTTGCGCGCATCGGTGACCCTGCCCCTGATGGCACCGGCCGGGGAGCTGAACTCCTTCGTCGTCGAAGCACAGGCTGGGCAAGCGCTGGGCGCCTGGATCAAGACCGGCGCGAACGGATCCGCGTATTGGGTCGCCGTCGGCTACTGCCCCCTGCCGGCGCCATGGCAGACGGTGATCGGTCGTTCCTGTGACGGTGCGATCGCCAGCGAGGTGGCCGGCTTCCGCTTTGGCGGCCAAGCGTACCCCAATACCCAGGCCGCCCTCGCGGCCGTGGCCCCGGCCGCCCCGCCCACAGGGGCCCACGTGCCGGTGGCGCTGGGTGCGGATGTGCAGGGCCAGGAATACGCCGGCGGCGGGGGGACGGTGCTCTGGCGTGATGGCCACTGGCATCTCGGCGTGGATGCGGCGGGCTGCCCGGCGCAGGACGCCGTTCCACCCGGCCTGTCCACCGCACGTGCGCTGGCCGCTTTCCTGCACACGCACGCGCTGCCGGCGACGCCCGGCTCGGTGACTTTCCTGACATCCTGCGGCGACAGCAGTTCGGCCAGCACACAGGTCAGATGGGCCGTCGGCCGCGACGTCTACCGCGTCGCGACCTCCGGCTACGCCGTCGACCCGGCCCTGCGGCTGGCCATGGCAATGCGGCCCTATCCGTGAGGGAGGCCCGCCGCAAGGGCCCAAGGGGAACCCTTCGCATAGCAGCGGGATCATGCTCGGGTCAAAGCGAACGCGCACGACGGGTTAGCCCTCGCGGCGTTTCAGCCCCCAGCGGTGGACGAGGGGGCTTTGGTATAGGCGGTACCCCCGAGTCGAGTTGGATGCATGGATTGCGCATCACTTCGGCGGATGACGTCCGCCAGTACATCCACCGACCATCTCTTCAACCTGATTTTCGCAAAGGGTTTGCCCGTCGCCTTGCCGCCCAGGGGCCAGCCCCTCGCCACGACCGCACCCGCTCGTACGCGGGGTCCTTCTCGGACAGCGGCGCCCGCCTGACACTGCGAGATTCAGGTTTCAATCGATTCGGGAAACCTTGCGCAGGGTCAGCCAGGCCCCCACCTCACACGCGGCCGCGAACGCCACCGCCACGCGCCCCGCCCCTGTATACAGCAGGGCCGCGCGGGCTCCAGGCAGACCCGTCTCCACCAGGTAGGCAGCCACCGGCATCAGGAGCATGACGATCACCACGATGCCGTGGCCGGCGAGTTCGGCCCTCCGGCTCAGATACAGCTCCCGGCGCCTGCGCAGGGCCTCCGCCAGGCGGGAGAGGGTCTCCGGACCGCCGCTGCCGAGCTCCGCCGCCGCGCCGGCCAGCCGGGCCACGAGCGCCAGGCCCCGGCGGCCGCTGGGCCGCGCGGCGTCGCGCAGGGCCTGCCGCAGGGGCACGCCCGCCTGGTGGGCCGCCAGTGTCGCACGCACGAACCCGGAGAGCCAGGGGGCCGCCGAAGAGGCCGCCGCCGGCAGGGCGCGGACCAGGGCGGGCTCGACGCGCTGAGCGTCGGCCAACACCGCGCAGAACTGCTGCACGTCGCGATCGCGCCCCGCCTCCGCGCGGGCCCGCAGCAATCCGGCGAGGGCGCCGGGGATCGTGAGCGCTCCCGCCGCCAGGATGAGCGCCGCCACACGGTTGTCGGTGGCGGACGAGGCGGCCAAACCCACCACCCCGCCACAGAGGCCCGCCAGCACGATGCCGCGCCGACCCGCCAGAGCCGATCCCCGCGGCCGAGCGGACGCCCGAATCCGCCGCTCCCTTCGCACCGGGCGGTACGGGTGGGCGGGGACAAGGGCAGCGTAGGCGGCAAGGGCGACGGCCAAGGCGATGCCGGCGTCCAGGAGCACCGTCACCATCGCCACCCCCCGCCCTCCAGGCGCTCCGCGCGTTCCGGCATGAGCCCGCCCACGCCATCACCTCGCAGGTTGGCAAACCGGGACAGCAGAGCTCGTCGCCGGGGCGCCCACAGCTCGGGATCGGCCCCGAGGGCCGCAAGCGCCAGGGCGCGCCAGCGGGAGGCGGGGCCCGTGTCGTCCAGGGCCACCGGGCGACCTGCCCGCAGCGCGGCAAGGTGCCGCTCCGACTCGTCGGGTACCGTCGCGGCCAACGCGATCGGTAGCCGGAGGTCCCGGAAGTACCCGGAGACAGTCTCAGGCTGCTCGGCGCCGGGCCGCTGCCGGTTGCAGACCAGATGCCAGGTGCCGAGGTTGCGGCCGAGGTCTTGGGCCAGAAGTGCCAGCGCCGCGGCCGACTCCACGCTGACGGGGTCCCCGGGGTCACAGGTCAGGAGCACCTGGTCGGCGGTGCCCACAGCGGCGTAGGTTCCGGGATCGTCGGGGGCGGAGGCGGTCTCCAGGACGACGAGATCGTAGGCCTGCGCCGCGACCCGGCAGAGTGCGGCCACCGCCTCCCGGTCCAGGGCGGGAAAGAGGCCGTCGTCGCGGCCGCGGCTCAGGACCAGCACCCCGTGGCGGCGCTCTGCCGCGGCTCGGATGCCCTCCGCGGTCGGATCGGCGAGCGCGGCCAGCGGGCCGCCGCGATTGCCCGCACAGCCAAGGTGCCGGGCGGCGGACCAGACGCCCGCGTGCAGGTCCACAAGCACGACCGAACGCCCCATGCCTGCGGCCGCGACGGCGAGGTTGACGGCCACAGTGGTCCGTCCCACCCCGCCCTCGACGGCCTTCGGCGTCGGTTGAGGCCGGGGATGGGCGGCATGTGCACGCCCGTGACGTCTGGGAATTGCGGCGAGGTATGGCGGCGCAAGTTCGCGGGCGAGCAGGGCGGACAACGTGGTGCCCTCCTCATGTGTCGGTGCCTCTCGGACCTTCTGCTCAAGTGGGGCGAGGGCCGTTTCGGCGGTCGCCCCGAGGCGCCTCATGTGTCGGTGCCTCTCGGACCTTCTGCTCAAGTGGGCTGCGCGTCCCGACGGTGCACGGCCAGGGTTGGAACCACAGCCGCCACGCCAGGCGCTGCGGCACCGTCGGAAGACGTACAATGGCTGGGGGTGCACGGCATGCGCTGGGAGGACCGCAGCGCGATCGATCCGGCCGTGAGGGGCGGGCAGCCGCTCATTCGGGGCACCCGCGTGCCAGTGGACGTGGTCCTCGGGGCCTTGGCCGCAGGCGAGCGGACGGAGGACCTGTGCCAGGCGTACGCCCTGTGTGAGGAACAGATCAGGGCCTGCCTCGCTGTTGCCGCGGCCGAGATCGCCGAGGGCAGGTACCATGCGGTTCCTCATTGACGAGTGCGTCCCCAGACAGCTGACGGCGCGGTTGCGTGACAGAGACCACGACGTGTTGGACCCCCGTGAATCGGCGCTGCGGGGAGCGAGCGACGAGGCGCTATTGGCGCGAGCCATAGAAGAGGCTCGGGTCTTGGTCACGCGTGACGTCGGACTGGGGAGCCTGGCCCTTCGCAGTCTGGAGCAGGGTGTGCGCCTGGGAGTTGTTCTGATCAGGCTACCGGCTGAAATGGCCAGCAGGGATGCGGCTGAGACAGTGGAAGCGGCCTTGCTCTTGGCGGACTTGCCCAGCGACGGTCTCGGTGTGTTCGCGGTCATTTCGCTCAACAAGGTCCGAGTTCGGCTTGTGGTCCGTCGAGCGCCCACCGAGTAACCGTCGGCGAACGTCTTCTGCGCAAGGAACGCGGTGAGTCTTGACCGCTGGTCGAGCCCTTGCTCCATCTAACCGATGTCTAACAGCAGGGGCGGTCAGAGCCTTCTGAGACAATCACCTCCCGAACGCCTGGTTTTGGCCAAGCCTTGCAGGCGTTGGGATGGTTTCGTGGACGGTGCAGGTGTTCGTCGAGGTGTCGGACTTACCTTCCGGCGTTTCTACCCGCGGCCGGGCCCCGTCGCGGGAGGGGACGGGAATCGACCCAGGCTGGCGGTGGCCCCAAGGCCGGACTGCATGCCCACGACCAGTTGTGGTACGGGCAGTTCCGGCCGCTGCGCATCGCGCGCCACGGCCGTGCCGACCGCGGCGTACTCGATGACGTTGGTATCCCAGGTCCAGGAGCCCTCACTGAGCGCGACGGCCACCACGAGGTCGCCGCCCGCCTCGCGCGCCTCCTCCCCCATCCGCTGCATGGCCAGTTCGCGCGCGCTGTAGGTGGCCTGCGTGAAGGCCTTCATTTCCGCGTTGCGCCCCACCTGTTGGACCCACTTGGTGAGTCCGAGGTGCGCCACATGGTAAACGCAGCAGCCGAAAGCCAGGCCGGCTGGCCGGTAGCCGTACCGCCGCAACTTCCAAAAGTCCTGGCCGCTGAGGTTGGAGGCGAACGGTCGGCCGTGGGCGGGGCGGAGGCGTTCGCCGCGCGAACGGATCGCCGTGCCCGCCGCGATGAACTCCAGGAGATCCGGACCCCAGGCGTACTGCTGGATCACCAACCGGACGGCGATGACGCCGTCGGCGTCAATCTCCGCCGCTTCCGCCTCTAGACGCTCCACCGCCAAGGAACGCGCCGTGTGCATGGCCTGACTCAGCGTGGGGAGTTCCTGGTTCTCAAAGAGACGAGCCCGCTGCCAGCCCACGTGGTAGATGGAGGAGCCGAAGACCAGTCCGAGCGGTTCCACGTCGAGGGTCTCGAGGAGCGCGAGTTCGTCGACGGAAAGGTCGCTGGTGCGGGGGCTCGTTTGCAGGCGCTGCCGCGCTGCATCGGGAAGGCCGGCTGCCTCGGACATGACGGTCCCACCCTTCTGATGTTCATTATCGCCGTTTGCGCCAGGCATTTCCACTCCCCATGTCGCGCAAGGTCACGGGGTCGCCAACGGAGCCCCAAGCCGGTCCGCACGCCTCGGCGTGGGCGGTCCGTGAGGCGGACGGGGGCGACCGCACCGGCACTGCCCGCGGTGCCGGCCTGCGGTCGGGGGGCGTGGAAGTCGGGGTCGCCGATGATCGACGCGAAGAGTAGGTTCCCGCGGGCCGCGATCCCACCGGAGAGGACGGGGGCACCGTCCAGCTCGTGGCCGACGGGCGTGTCGTACCCCTGCGGCAACTCCTGAACGAAGTCGTCGGCGCCGCCCTGCGGAGCAGGCGGCTCGGCGCCAGGCCGAGCGCGCCAAGGAGCGTGGGCGCAGGCTGGCGGAAGCCGCATCCGCCCACCGGCAGGGCGTGTCTTATACGGGCGCGTCAGTGGCGAGGCCGTTCACGTCACGGAATGCGTGGTTCCCGATCCTGTCGGGGAGACATGGGCAGCGGCGGGAGAAGCAGGGTTACCGGCCGTGGATGCGCCCTGGTGGTGGACTGTGCGGTTGGCGCGGCAGGTATGTCCGCGTCTTGCCGACCGTCTGCCCAGGGAGGCTCCCTGCGGTCGCCTGAGTGTCTCTGTCTTAATGTATGCTCATGTTTCTAGGAACGGTGACCGGGTGATACAGCCGGCGCGCGAAGTCGGGCGGACAGGCGGGGTTCGCTTGATCCAGCGCGACGAGCGTCGGCACTTGCAGCCACCGACCTCTCCAGCCCGCTGCGGGTCGGGCTGGGCGATGGCCAACCGCCCGATTCGCGTTGCGGCACGCTTGGCCGCAAGGCCCGTGTAGTAGGCTGGTGGGCGGGCGTGGCGGCAAGTGTCGGTGGTCGGCCAACCGCGGAGAAGTCGCCCTGAGTCACGCCCGGTTGTTCTGCAGGGACCGGGAGCACGGGGTCTACTCGCCACGCACCACATCCGCGATGCGGTCGAGGTGCGGGATCAGCGCCTCCGCCGCCTGACCGATGTCTTCGAGGTAGACATCCACGGGGAACCCCACGGACTCCACCTCTTGGTCGAAGAAGATGCGCCTGATCGGCAACTGGCAGACGAGGCCCGTCTGCGGCAGCACGAAGCGGCAGGCCTGGCCGTACTGCATGCCTCCGGACGTACGCTCCCCGATGAGGATCGCGCCCAGGAGCCGCCTGAGGTCAACGGCCGCTCGCTCGCCCGAGGAGCCGCTACCACGGTCCACCGCAACAAAGACGCGGCCCTCATAGGGGCCGGGGGATGCCGCGCGGTTCGTCACGGTGAGCAGTCGGAGCGGAGACGCAGCGCTTGGCCAGCTTTCACGGACGCGGCGCCGCTCCTCGCGGGCCTCTTCTTTGTCCATGTCCCCGTGCCGGATCTGGTCCTCGACCAGGCGGTTCCATGCGCCAGCCCACGGCCAGACCGCCGTCTCCAGCGGCGCAAGACCACGCGCCTCACCGCCCCTGGCCTGCGCGATCCACTCAAGAATGAAGCCCAGGCTCCCGCCGTTGTTGCCGCGTAGGTCGAAGAGCACCGACGAAGCCGTGACGTGGCGCGGGTAGTCGCCGACAAAACGGCGTAATTGCTCCTGGAGCGCGGGCGGTCCCCCAAAGCGCCGCAGCGTGATGACGGCCACATCGTCAACGGTCCGCCAAGTGTACGCCCGTTGGTCGCCGGGCGCCTCGGGAGGCGGGGGCCGTCGGTGGAGTTCGAGGTGGTCACCATTGGCGAGGCTCAACGTTCGGCTATCTCCGCAGCCGCGCGCCGAGAGCGTGGCGACCGTCGTGACGCTCCCACCCACACGCAGCAGCGGTGCGGTCCGCCAAGTGGAGGGCCAGACCCCGGGTACCGCCGCGACGGCCTCCGGGCCGGCGGTGGGGGCTGCCCTGACCACAGCCTGATACTCGTAGGCCGCGATGCGCGCGTCGGCCCCAACGAGCGGATCGGCCCCCCGAAACGTCAGGTGGCCGTCCGGAACCGCCAAGCGCAGGGTGATCAGCGGCTCCACGACAGCGTTGCGGAACGGGAGAGCGCTCCCGCTACACCGCAGTGTCTCGGCCCACGCCGCGAAGAACGCGTTCACGTCGAAGCTAGGATGGCGTACGAGGTCGATGTACCCGGCGTATTGACGGCGCAGCAGCCCATGGTACCACCGGACGTCTTCGGCCAGCGCGGCCGCAGGAATTGGTGCCCCGGCGCTGGGCGCGTGGCGCGATAGGGCCTCCCGCAGCGAGGTGCTGTCGGGGTCGAAGCAGTACGGGCAGCCGGCGGCGGCCGCAGGGGCGAGCAACAGACATGCAACCCGCTGCGTGGAGTCAACCGCACGGGCCAATGACGCTGATCATGCCATTGCCTAGAGTCGGGTCTCTGCCACCCCTTCCCCGCCTCGGGCCGATACTTCCCTGAGGCGATG
>JAJZZC010000225.1 GCA_021797775.1 Bacillota bacterium | reverse complement strand
GGCGCGCACCTGCCGTCTCTACCCTGCTGGCCGCCCGGCCAGCGCGGGCTCGGGTTTCCCGGGTTTGGCCGCTGCAGTGCTGCGGCGCGCTGCCCGGTAGCGGGTTCCGCGGCGGTTCCGCCCTACGAGCCCCTTGCCACCGGGGCCGCGGCCCCTCGTGTCCCGCACCATCTGGGTGTGTCCGCCACATAGCGCGCTGGTGGCGGGAGGCTGCGCGGCACCGCCGCTCTCCACCGCGGGGGTGCCGCGGCTGGATGCGGGTGTCGCGGGGCGGAGGTCCGTTTGACCCGTTTGCTGTCACCGCGTGTGTGTCCGGTGCGGCGCGCTGGCGCCGCCGTCTGTGCCCGTGTCACCCCGTGGGAGCACGCAGGAGCGGCACAGCAACATCCCGGCTTAGCCAGCCCCTGTCAGCCGGCGCGTGGGTGAGCCAGTGTTTCGTCGGCCCTCCCTTCCACAGAAGCCCCCGTGCCGGTGGGACCGCTGCCCCAAGGCATCAAACCGGAGCGCTGCGGTCGGCCCCGTATCCATGCGGTGCCGGGTCTCCCAGACAGCACAGGCAGTAATGGCCAAGGCCTCGTTCGCCGGAGCGTCTCCTACAGTGCCCGCAGGAGGGCGGGCCCAGCGGGGGCGGCCCAGTAGGCGCTCTCCGTGCCACTCCTCTTCACATCGTCGCCAGCCATGGCCCCGAGCCCGCCGGTGGGCTCGGGGCCATGGTCAGGTAGCGGGCGCGCGCCATGTGCGCAGGGGGCGGCGCCCGCTACCGGCCCCTCGCCGTACGGGGGACGAGCGCCGGGGACGCCGCCCTTTCCGGCCCCTCCGCGTGGGCGGCCGGGCCAAGAGGGCCTCGCCGTGCCGCAGGCAGGCCCCCTGCCCACGGCTCCCCCCGTTCTCAGATCCCGGGGCCGGAGCGGGCGCCGGGGAGCCGGCGCCCGCTCCCAGGGCTGCCGCGCACCGAGTGCCCGGGCGCGGCGGGCCGCCATGGGTCGCGCGGGCACCCGCCGCGCCAGCGCGCGCGGCGCAGGCGCTCGCTGCCGGGACCGCCGCACCTTTCCCGTTGGCGGCCAGACCCCGGAGGGATACTACCCACGGGGAAGCGCCGCGTCCGGTGGCGCGTCGCCCGGTGCGCGTCGGGAGGCGGGAGCGTTGAACTGGGGCGCCATTCTCGACTTTGTCCAGTTGCTGTTCGTCATCGTGACAGGCCTCTATTTCTGGGGGCTGCTCCGTTCTCAGCAGGGCGGCCGGGTTGCCGTGCAGCGCGAGTCGCGCAAGGAGATGGACCGCCTGCGGCAATTGCGCGAGGTGAGCCTGACGGAGCCCCTTTCCGAACGGACACGGCCTCGCTCCTTCGCCGAGGTGATCGGCCAGGACGACGGCTGCCGCGCGCTCCGGGCGGCCCTCTGCAGCCCCAATCCGCAACATGTGCTTCTCTATGGACCGCCCGGGGTCGGCAAGACCGCTGCGGCCCGGCTGGTCCTGGAGGAGGCCCGTCGCAACCCGCAGACACCCTTCCGCCCGGATGCCCCGTTCGTGGAGATCGACGCCACCACCGCGCGCTTTGACGAGCGTGGCATCGCCGACCCGCTGATCGGCTCGGTGCACGATCCGATCTACCAAGGGGCCGGCCCATTGGGGGTGGCGGGCATCCCGCAACCCAAGCCCGGCGCGGTGACGCGCGCCCACGGCGGCGTCCTCTTCATCGATGAGGTTGGCGAACTGCACCCGGTGCAGATGAACAAGCTGCTCAAGGTGCTGGAGGATCGTCGCGTCTACCTGGAGAGCGCGTACTATAACCCCGAGGACACCGCTGTGCCACGCCACATCCGCGACATCTTCGACAACGGGCTGCCTGCGGACTTCCGCCTCGTTGGTGCGACCACGCGCGCCCCGGAGGAGATCCCGCCAGCCATCCGATCGCGCTGCCTGGAGATCTTCTTCCGCCCCCTCCTGCCGGAAGAGGTGGAGCGCATCGCCGCGGGGGCGGTGCGCTCCACCGGCTTCGACGCCGAGCCCGCCGTGCTGGACTGCATCCGCCGCTACGCGCAGAGCGGGCGGGAGGCGGTGAGCATCGTGCAGCTCGCCGCCGGCCTTGCTCAGACCGAAGGGCGGGGGCGCGTCCTGTCGCGGGACGCCCAGTGGGTGGTGCGCAGCGGGCAGTACACGCCCCGGTACATGCCGCGCATCGCAGAGGCGCCGCAGGTGGGCGTGGTCAACGCGCTGGCGGTGGCCGGTCCGAGCGTTGGCTACCTCATGACCGTCGAGGCGACGGTGCGGTCTGCCCGTCCGGGCAGCGGCAGGCGCACCGTCACGGGCATGGTCGAGGAGGAGGAGACGGGGACGCGTGGCCGGACCCTGCGCCGCAAGAGCACGGCCAAAGCGTCGCTGGACAACGTCTTTACCGTGCTGGAACGGCTCCTGCCGTTGCACCTCACCGATTACGATCTGCATGTCAACTTTCCCGGCGGCATCCCTGTCGACGGCCCCTCGGCCGGGGTCAGTATGGCTGTCGCCCTGTATTCCGCGCTGACCGAGAGCCCGGTGGATAACCGGGTGGCGATGACGGGGGAGTTGACTATCCGTGGCGAGGTGAAGCCGGTCGGCGGTATCTTCGCCAAGGTGGAGGCCGCCAAGCGCGCCGGGGCCCGGCGGGTGCTCATCCCGCTGGACAGCTGGGAGCCGGAGTTCGCCGAGGTAGACGACGTGGAGATCTGTGCCGTGGCGCGTGTGGAGGATGCGCTCCAGGCCGCTCTGCTCCGGCCGGCTGCCGTCCGGCCGCTCGCCGTGGCTCCTGCGGTCCCGGTCCGGGCGGCGCCCTGGGCGAGCGGCGAGGCGCCCGCGGCCGGCACGGAGGTCCCAGTCAGCGGACAAGTGGACGAGGACACACCGGCGCCGGCCAAGACCCCCCTACCCCTACAGGTCCCGATCTCCGTAGCCCGCATCCCCGAACCGAGCGCGGTGACTGCCAGGCCAGCGGCGGGCGGGTTGGGGCTCTGATGCGGCCCTGGGGGGAGCGGGCTGCCCCCCCGGCCGTCTTGCCGCCTCCGCTGGGGTGTACGGGGCGCACGTGGCAGCGGGTCCACCAGAAGGGGGCCGGCGCAGCCTGTCGCGGAGGCCCGCGCCCCAACGGCGGCACCAGAAACGGGCCCAGCGCCCTGGTTGCGGGGCCGCGGATGTGGCCGACCTTCCCGCCGGATGGACCCTCGAAATACTGCCGTCCGGCCGCAGCCAAACGGCCCCCTCCGTTTCTACCCTCTCCACGCGGGTCCCGCGCAGGGGTGGGCGGGCGCTTCGCCGCGGTTCGTCGGCGCTGCCCGTTGGCCCGGACCCTTTCCCGCGCGTCGGCCCATCACGAAGCGGAGGTCACCCTTGGAACACGATGCATCCGACCAGACCGATGTCGCCGTCGTCGGCGCCGGGCCCGGGGGCCTCTTCGCCGCCTTCTACGCGGGCCTGCGCGGGATGAGCGTGCGCCTCCTGGAGGCCTTGCCCTTCCCCGGCGGCCAGGTCGCCGCCCTGTATCCCGAGAAGCGCATCTTCGACGTGGGCGGCTTCCCCGCCATCCGCGGGGCGGAGCTCGTCACGCGGATGGAGCAGCAGGCGCGGCAGGCGCATCCGGCCATGCACCTACAGGAGGCCGTCACCGGCCTGCGCCGGGAAGGGGCGGGCTTTGTCCTCACCACCTCCGCCGACCGCGCGTACCGCAGCCGCGCTGTTGTACTGGCGGTGGGCATCGGCCGTTTCCGCCCCCGGCCCTTCGGGGCGGAGGCGGTCGACCGCTGGTCCGGCCGCGGCCTGACGCACACGGTCACGGATGCGAGCCGCTTCGCTGGCCAGTCCGTCCTGGTCGTCGGCGGCGGCGACAGTGCGCTGGACTGGGCGGCGGAACTCGCCGAGGCCGGGGCGGCCGTCACCATCGTCCACCGGCGGGCGGAGTTCCGGGCAGTGGAGTCCGCCGTGGCGCGGGCCGAGTCGCTGGGCGTGCGGCTGCGCCGCGCGGCCGTGGTGGATGCCATTCTGGGGGACGCGCGCCGGCCTCACATGGCCCTCGTACGCAGCCTGCAAACCGGCGAGAAGGACGAGGTGCCGTGCACGGCGGTGGTGCTGGCCCTCGGCTTTGAGGCGGATCTCTCCTTTTTGCGCGCCTGGGGGATCCCGCTGGAGGGGCGGTCCGTGGTCGTCAGCCCAGACAGCATGCGTGTGGCCGAAGGGATCTACGCGGTGGGCGACGCCGTCGCCTACCCGGGCAAACTGCGGCTCATCGCCAGCGCCTTCGCCGAGGCGGCCCTCGCCATCAGCGCGTGCAAGCAGGCGCTGGATCCCGGCGCCCGGCTCCAGGCCGGCCATTCCAGCGACCTCCCTGCCGGTGCCTGATGGAGAGGAGGTTCCGGGGGCGAGGTCGGCCCCGCCCCTAGCCCCTGCGGCATCCTGCCGCACCCGCTGCGCAGAGGGCCGGGCTGGCGCCCCCGTCGTTCCCTTTCGGCGCAGCGACCGGAGGCGCTGCGCGGCGCGGGTCCCGCGCCCCCGCCCCGCCGGGTCTCCGCCGGCCCTGGACCCCCGCGTCCGCCCGCATGACCGGCGCCAGGGCGCGATGCGCCGGATGCGCACGCGCGGTCATGGCTCCGGCGCCCTGCCACCGAGCGGATGATCGTTCGCGGCGGCGAGCCGCGATCACCCGCGCCCCGCCGTGCGAGCACGACGGCCGGGCGGATGCCGTTGCGCCCACGGCGACGCGCCGCGGTTAACAACCGTGCCACCCTCCACGATACATGACCGGTGGACCGGGGATGTCTGGCGGCGGCGCCGTGGCGTTTCTTATCGCGACGACAAGCAGAACGGCCCGCGCGACCGGCGGGGATTGTGGACGGCTCACGCGCTGGTGACCCACGGGCTCTGGACCGCGTGTGGATGCGGGGCACGGCCCCCGCCTCAGCGCCTCTGCGCGGTCCCTGCCTCCCCTGCCGCGGTGGGCGCCTTCGCGTGGACCCGGCGGAGGAGACGGGAGCGCTACCTCCAAGGCGCCGCGGCGTCGTACGGGCTCGCGTTCATGTCACGGTCGAGGCCGTTCCCGATGCCGCCACCGTCCAGGGAAGGAAGGGGCAGGGCCATGCGGATACGCTATGGCTACCGGGGGGTGCTGTCGGACGGGCAGGCCGAGCGCCTGCTGGGCCGGCTCTTCTATAGTGTCGAGGGCCTGAGCGGTTGTACGCTCGATCCGCGCGCAGGCGATATCGTGGTCGACGCCCCGAGCGGGAGCACGCTGGAGAAGGTCCGCGCCACACTGGCCGTCCTGGCGGCCCGCGAGCGCGAGGTGCCCGCCGTGCCGGAGCGCCGGCTCATGGAGCGGGCCGCCGACGCGGGCGGCGGGTCCCGCGTGGAGGGAGGCGCGGGGGCCGGCGGCGAGGGCACTGTGCTGCGGGGGTTGGCGGCCCTACTGCCCCAGCGGCTCGACCGCTTCTTCCTCGACCTTGCCCTCGGCATGGGGGCGGAGCCGCGCCAGTACCCGGCGATGATCCCGTTCGCCGCCATGGAGGCCTGCCACTACATCGAGCACTTTCCCCAGGACATCTACGGGGTCTACGAGTTCCCCCACGATGCCGAGGTGCTCGCGCAGATGGTCGCGACCCACGACTACCGCACGCCGCTGCGGCCGACGTCCAGCATGCTAGCCCCCGCGATCTGCTACCACTGTTACCACGAACTGGCCGGCCAGCGCATACGCGCGCCGCTGCTGCTCACCGCCGAAGGCCACTGCTTCCGGCACGAGGCGCCTTGGCGCCTCAACGCGCACCGTCTGCTGGAGTTCCGGATGCGCGAGATCGTCTTCTACGGCGACCCCGCCTTCGTGCGCGAAACGCGCGGGCGCATGATGGCCGCGACGTGGCAGGCCTTCGCCGCGTTCGGCCTAGGCGGCCATGTCCAGACCGCCAGCGACCCCTTCTACTTCACGCGTTACGCCGAGCTGGGTCGCCACCAGTTGCTTCACGACATGAAGTACGAGCTGGTCGGTACCCCGTCGGGTGAGGAGGCGTTTAGCCTCGCCTCGTTCAACGACCTGGGCGACAGCCTGTGCGCCCCCTTCGATGTGTGTGACGCTGGCGGGCGCCCGCTGCACTCCGGCTGCGTGGGCTTCGGGCTAGAGCGCTGGGCCCGCGCCCTGGTCGCCACCCACGGCGACGACCCGGCGGCTTGGCCCGGTGCCGCCCTGCGCCTGCTGGGGCTGGCGCGGGACGGGGCCGACCCACAGACGGGGATGCGGGCGGGATGAGCCTTCGCGTGCTGGTGACGGGCGCGGCACGTGCGCCGCATCCGCAGGTCGCGCGCCGGCTCCTCGCCCGGGGCGCCGGGGTGGTGCTGGCGGGCGCGGAGGGGACTGCCCCCCCGGAGGGCGCGCCCGCGGCGGGCGGGCCCTGTTGGGTCGCGCCGCCGGGGCTGGGGGGACCGGACCTGGTCGCCTTCGCGCGGGACCGTCTGGACGGTCTCGACGCGCTCGTGCACGGGGACGAGGGCCTGGATGAGGCGGCGCTGCTCGATCGTGGAGCGCTCCCTGACCGCGTGGCCGAGGTCTTCGTCGGGATCCACACATTGACGGCCGCCGCGGTGGCCGAAATGGCGCGGCGACGCGTCGGGCGCATCGTCTTCCTGTTGTCCGCCGAACCGGGCGGCACCGGTCCCGTGCTGCGCGCCGGCAAGCTCGCGCTCATGCGCTCGCTGGCGGCGGAGCTGCAGCCGCTGGGCATCGCGTGCACCGCCCTCACCCTGCTGCCACCCGCGCTGGCGGCGGCGGGGCGCGGCTCCCGCCGGGCACCCCCCACCCCCTCCTGGGAGCAGCAGGCCGAACTCCTCGACATCGCCCTGTCGCCGACGCTCGGGCTGCTCGTCAGCGGGCAGCACCTCGGGGGCGGGCCGGACGACCCCGAGGCACGCCCCACGGATGCCGGATGGCGGCGGGTTCCGTCCCTGTGAGGGAGTGCGGCGGCCTGGCGCGTGGATGCTCGCGCCCCGTGGGGGAGCGGTAGCCTCGTTCCTGTAGCACGCCGAGGGGAGAGTGGCGCTTGGCAGGCACTGCCCGCCTGCGCCTGATTACGGGTGGGAGGGCCTGGCACGGCACGCCGTTCCGGGAGGGGGCTCCCGCGCCGGCACGGGACTTGGTGCATCGACGGCTGGTGTGACCAACCTGCGTGCAGGTGCTGAGGCATCTGCTGGTCGTCGGGCGCGACTCACCAGGGCGACCGTGAACGGCGAGACCACCCGTGCCCACCGCTGTGCGCATGTGCGGGTACCTACGCAAGACGGGGTCTGTTGCGGACTGCACGCCCACACGCTGCAGATGCGCTGGGCCCCTCCGCGCGTGTTTTGTCGGATCGCGCCCTCATCGATGCGTGGCCGCACGCCGATACACGGAAGGGGGCGGCGGCGCCGTCAGGGAGGGCGCCGCCCTCCGCACGCGGCCCACGCGGGTCACCCTCCGAGAGGGGGCCGTGCGCCCGCCTGCGGGGCACGGCGCGGTCCCGCCGTTGCGGGGCCGGCCGGCCTGGCCCGGCCATACGGCTTCCCATCAGGTCTCTCTGGCTCCGGCCCCTGTAGTTGCCGCATCCGGCACGCTGATGAATAGTTGGTCATCTCGGCGACGCCGGGCCGGCCACGCGCTGTGGCGCGCCATTGGCCACGGGACGGTTCGGCCGGCTCGGTGCGGGGGGCAGCCGGGTTCTCTGCGCGTGGCGCCCAAGGGGGATGCGCGAGTTGGAGACGCTGTCGCAGGCGCGTCTGTTCCCTGAGTCCCTGTCCGCGGCTGCCCCGGTGTGCGGCTGTCCGGCAGCCCGGTGGCCCGATGTCGCAGGCAAAGGCCCCGGTGGGGAGGTGCGCCGCCTTGACGCGGCGTCCGCCGCCCCATACGAGCACCTGACCTTCCCGTACCTCCAGCCCACCCTGAGCCGGATGCCGGAAGGCGTGCGCGCCCTGGGGGTGGCCACCGGGGGCGAGCCGCTGGGGCTGCTGGTCGGCCGCGCCACGGGCGTGGGCCCGTGGGAGGTGC
>JAJZZC010000224.1 GCA_021797775.1 Bacillota bacterium | reverse complement strand
GTGGCCACCGGGGCCGCGTCCACCCGCGCCAGCCAGTTGGCCGCCCTCAGCACCGCCCCGGGCGGCCAACGCGCCTCCGCGGTCTCCAGCGCCACCCGCACCGTCTCCATCAGCGCCGCCCACGTCCCCACCCCGACCACCGTTCGATAGCGCGGCCGCCCGCTCGTCCCATCTGCCCCCAACCGTTCCGCCAGCGCCGCCGTCACCCCGCCCAGCCGCCGCCCGATCCTCACCACCCACCGCCGCGGAGATGCCGCCGGGAACATCGGTGCCGCTGATTATGAGCCGCCATCGAACAAGGTAGGCCTACCTAACAAGTAGGCACCCGCTCCGCATGATTTGCTGGGGTTGTATCGCCGAGATCCGAGGTCACATCCCGCGAGACCAACAGGCACAACCCTGTGACGGTCGGTCGCACAGTCGCGACGCTGAACATGAGCCTCTACAACGACTCCCGCGCGCCCCGCCCGAGGAAAAGTTGTTTCATGGCGACTCCTAAGACTGCAATCAGGGATGCATGTTTATCCACAGTCCGCTGTGGTCGCCGTAGTCGGCGCCCCACCACATCCGGTGGTCGGAGGCCAGAAGCCTGATTGCAGTCCTAAGTACCCGGCGCTGCCGATCACCCACGCCTGCCCAAGCAGACACAATATATTTCGGGGCTTCCCCCCGCATGGCCGCCGCTCCCGTCCATCCGTCGCCGTCCTCGCCGTTCCGTGCCTGCGCGGACCCGGCTGGCAGGGCACACGCAATGCTTTTCACCGCGACGGTCCGCCCGGCGCGCCCGCGGCCTCCCCGTCCGGCCCCGCCTCAGCGGACCGCATCCATCTGCGGCCTGGGCTCCGGGTCCTCGCCCAGCCGATACGGCAGAATGCCGACCACCACGTCGTCGCGGCTACGCAGGTGGGCGGCCAGGATCAGGCCCAACTGGTCGTGCAGCAAGTACTGCCAAGGTTTGCGCGGTACCACCTGGGGGATCAGGACCATGACGCGGCCGTGCACGCGCCGGTCGACGGAGTGCACGAAGCGCAGCAGCGGGCGGATGATCGAATGGTACTGCGAGCGCAGGGTGACCAGGCGCACCCCGGGCTGCCAGACCGCCCACTGCCGCTCGATCTCGGACTCCCCCTCACCGGGACCGCCGTCGGGCTCGGCGAACACCACGCTCACAACGACGACCTCGTCTCCGAACGACCGGGCGGTGGCGACGGCCTCGGCGGCCAGGCGGGAGACGGCGCCCACCGGGACGATCACCAGCGTGCGTTGGGGCTCCGCCAGGGGCGGGCTCTCACCCACCCGCAGTTCGGTGCGCACGCGGTCGTAGTACCGCCGGATGCGGCCGAAGAGCCCGATAAAGACCGGGATGGCGATCACCACGACCCATGCGCCCTCCCGGAATTTCGTGAACAAAAAGATGAGCGCGGCCAGCCCGGTCGCCGCCGCCCCCGTCCCGTTCAGCAGGGTGCGCAGGCCCCAGAGGCGGGATCGAGTCCGCACCCAGCGCAACGCCAGACCACTCTGCGAGAGGGTGAAACCGATGAACACACCGATTGCGAACAGCGGAATCAGGGCGTCGGTGTTGCCATGTACCGCGATCAGCAGGAGCCCGGCCAGGACCGCCAGCACCCAGACGCCGTGCTGGAAGACCAGCCGGTCGCCGCGCAGCGCGAACACGTGGGGCAGATAGCGGTCCCGCGCGAGGAGGCTCGCCAGAACGGGCAGCCCCCCGAAGGAGGTGTTGGCCGCCAGCGCCAGCGTCGTGGTGACGGCCACGGAGACCGTGTAGTACAGCCAGCCCCGGCCGACGGCCAGGACCATGATCTCACTCAGGACCGTGGCCCCCGCATGCGGGACCACCGCGTAGCGCCGGGCGAGCACGGCCAGCCCGAGCAGCATTGCGGCGAGGATCGTCCCCAACAGAGCCTCGGTCCGCCGCGCCCGGGCCACCCGGGGCTCCCGAAACAGGGGCACGCCGTTGGCGATGGCCTCCACGCCGGTGAGCGCGCTGCATCCGGCCGAGAAAGCCTTGAGCAGGAGCAGGAGCCCGATCGTCCGGGGGAGGACCGCCGCTGCTGCAGACGGCGCCGCACCTGCCGCGGGATGGACCAAGCCGACCGCCAAGATGGCCAGCAGTCCGACGATGAACACCACCGTGGGCAGAAGGAAGGCACGCGCGCTCTCGCCGACCCCCCGGAGGTTGAGCACCGTGATCAGCGTGAGCACGGCGAGGCAAAGCAGCGTGGTGTGCGGCAGCAGCGCCGGGAACGCCGAGGCCAGGGTCGCCACCCCTGCGGCAATCGACACGGCCACCGTCAGGACGTAGTCCACGATCAGCGACGCGGCAGCCAGTTTGCTCCAGCCGACACCGAGGTTTTCCCGGGACACGGCGTAGGCCCCGCCCCCACCGGGGTAGGCACCGATCACCTGGGAGTAGGAGAGCACCAGGAGCGCGAGGAGCACCACAATGGCCGCCGTAATCGGCAGGATCAGACCGATGGCCCCGGAGGCGGCGAGCACCAGGAGGATCGCCTGGGGCCCGTAGGCCACAGAGGTCAAGGCGTCCAGCGACAGGGCCGCGAGGCCCTCGGACTCGGTGATCTCTTCGTGCGCCGCCTCATTGACCTTGAGCGGGCGACCGATGAGCCGGTGCCACAGGTCCACGGCCTCGCCTCCCACAATCTCTGCCGCGGCGGCAACCGGATGAACGGTCCCACCCATCCGGTCCGCGGGCGCCGTCCCTCCCGACGGCCCGCCGCCATTATCGGTCGGTCTCGACGGCATCTGGCGCAAGGGGGACGCGACGCCGGTCCGCGGGGCTCGCGCAGGACCACAGCGCACGCTACAGGACGCTGGGAGGCGGGGACGTGCCCGCGGCATACAGTTCGGGTCGGAGCAGGGGCGCAAGGGCGCAGGCCACCGTCAGCCGCCAGGAGTGCGCCCGCGGCACCAGCCCCGCGGTCAAAAGACCGATCGCCCCCTCGCGGGCCTTGATATTGTGCCGCCCGCTGAGGTGGTCCATCACCGGGCCGAGTTCCTCCCCGGCCCGCAGGCGCGCTGCGATGACCGGCGGTAGCACCAGCATCGGGGCATAGGCGTGGACCGTTTGCCCGGCGCGGTCCGCCACGGCGACCACCCCGCAGAGCCAGGCCCGGCCCTCGGCGTCGAAATCCACCCCGCCCTCCAGGCCGAATCCCCAGTCGGCGTCCCGGCTCCGGCGCGCGGTCTCCGCCCGGCACATGGCCCCGCGTCTTGTCTCCGCAAGGCTCAGGGGCTGGGCCGAGACACCGGAGTCGACGGGAACGGCCTCCAGGGCCGCTCCCGGGAAGCGCGCGGCGACCACCGCCCGCACGGCGTCCACCTTGGTGGGATTGGTGGAGCCCACGGCGACCAGCGCTGGCGACACTGCCCACCCCCCATTCGGCCCGGCGACGTATGCGCTGGGCGCACCCTCACCCGGGTGCCATTCGCCGTCGGCGCGCCGGCGCCTGGCATCCGGGGCGGTGCAGGACAGCGCCGTTCTTGATGAACACATTGAGCCAGAGGCAATGGCCCGTACAGCGCGCAATTGCGGAGTACGTTCACCAGAGAGCATCCAGCCGCCGGGGAGCCGTGCGGGCCCTGCGACGGAAGCCCGCCCCCGCAAGCGATTGTGCATCCGCGGTCCACCGGGCGCGGCATCGACCGGCACCCCGCCTGTCCGATCCTGCGGCCGAAGGCCCCCACCGGAATGGCGCCATCCTGCGGGGCGGTGCCCGCCACAAGGAGACACGCCGCCGCCCAGGAACCCTTGCACCGATGGGGGGGATGGCCCTTGTTGCGGGTGGCAATCGCCGGCGCCGGATTCATGGGCGGCACGCATGCGCCCCGCTGGGCTGCTCAGGAGGGGGTCCGCGTGGTCGGCGTATATTCCCGCTCCCTGGCGCGGGCGGCATCCGTCGCCGGACCGCTGGGAGCGGAGGCTGTCGACGATCTCGGGACGCTGCTCCGCATGGACGCCGACGCAGTCGACATCTGCCTGCCGACCGATACCCACCGGGATGTGGCACTGCGGGCCTTCGCGGCCAGGCGGCACGTCGTGTGCGAGAAACCGTTGGCCCTGACCGTGGAGGACGGCATCGAGATGGCGGCGGCCGCGCGCGCCGCCGGACGGCTGCTCCTGGTGGCGCACGTCGTCCGCTTCTGGCCCGAGTACGCGCGCCTCTTCGAGTTCGTTCGGGAAGGCGCCGTCGGCCGACCGACCTCTGCGGCTGCGCAGCGGCTCCAGGAGGGTCCGGGCTGGACCCCCGACACCGGCAGCACCCACGCCCGCAGCGGCGGGCAGGTTGTGGACCTGCAGATCCACGACGACGACTACCTCGTCTGGCTCTTCGGCATGCCGCGCCGGGTGTTCAGCCACGGCAGCACCCGCCACATGTTCACGACCTATGCCTTCGACGGCGTCACCGCCACGGCCGAGGCCGCCGCGGACATGCCGGCCGGCTACCCCTTCACCTCGACCATCCGTGTCCGAGGCGAGGGGGGCGTGATCGAGTACGTGTTCCGGGCAGGCGGGACCCGGCCCGACGAACCGGCGGGCGGCATGAGCGAACTGACGCTGTACGGACCGGGGAAGCCCGCCCAGCGCATCGAGGTTCCCGCCGGGGACCCGTACACCGTCCAGATCGCCCACTTCGCCGACTGCCTGCGGCGCGTCCGCCAGAGCCCCGTGGTCTCGCCGGAGGGGTCGATCCGTGCCCTGCGGGTTGCGCTCGCCGCGCGCGCCTCCCTGGAGGCTGGACGGCCGGAGCGGGTGTAGGACGAGGGAGGGTACGGCGAAAGGGGGCCTTTGCCCGTACCCTCCCTCTCCGGTCCCCCCGCCTCTCAAGATCCCCCCAATCTGGATCAATGCGGCATGCGGTCCGGCTGCCTTGCCATCCGGTCCCGACGGGGTCCGGTCCGGATCGACTTGTGCCGCGGCCTCCTGTGCACGGCAAGAGAGGCAATCAACCGCCCCCCGCCATGCACGCCGCGCCCGCGGCCGGGCGGCCGCACGCAACCCGGCCGCGGGCAGCAGCGTCCGGAACCGGGCGGAGACGGCCGCCGGCCGCGTCCCAGCCACGGTGGGGCCTCACGCGGCCTTGGTGCGCCCACTCCCCCGCATCACGTGCCACGCAGCCGCGGCGGCGATCACGGCCAGCGCCGCCGTCGTCAGGAACAGCCCGCCCATGCCGAGTCGCGCCCCCACCATCCCGGCCAGTGCTGGCCCGCCAAACATGCCGATCGAATACAGCGCTTGGTAAAAACCCATGGCCACGCCGCGGCGGTCGGGACTGAAATCCTGCACAGCCGTTGTCATCAGGGTGGGACCGAGCAGGCCCACACCCAAGCCGACCGCGGCGGAGGCGAGATCCAGCCATGGCAGGCCGGGCGCAAACGGCAACGCGGCGGTGCCGACCGCGGCGACCCCGAAGCCGAGAGCAGCCACCGCCCGCGACGACCACCGCTCCCCGAGCGGTCCGCTGGCGAGTGAGGCCAGGGCGGACGGGACGCCGGAACAGACCGAGAGGACCCCGAGCGCAACCCCGCCGGCACCGAAACGGGTGTTGGCCAGCAGCGGGCTGAAGCCGAAGACAGTGACGAAGGTGAGATAGTGAGAGGCGATGGAGAGAGCGGAGGCGGTCAGCAGCTGTCGGTCGCGGCCCGCGGCCAGACGCTGCGCCAACGGGACAGGGGCGCGCACCCGTTGGGACCGCGGAGCACGCACCGCCACCGCCAGCAGCATCCCGGCTGCGGCGATACCCGCCGCGCCGAGGAAGGGGGCCGTGAAACCGAAGAACTGCGCCACCATCCCCCCCGCGAACGTGCCGGCAAGTTGCGAGCCGGTGGAGAGGAAGCCCACAACGCCCAGGGCGTGCCCGGTCCGCTCGGCCGGGAAGAACTCGGCGAACAGCAGCGTGATGGCGACCCAACCGCAGGCCCCGAGGCCGGAGACGCCGCGGAAGATGCCCAGTTGCAGCGGGCTGCGGGCCAGGCCCATGCCCACCGCCGCCGCCCCGCAGGCCAGCAGCGCGGCGGCGAGGAACGGCTCCCGCCGCCCCAGACGGTCGCTCCACACGCCGAGCGGGAGGCGGAACAGGAACTGCACAAAGCCGTACGTCCCGAGCACCAGGCCCACCGCCCCGACGCCGGCCCCAAGCCTGTGGGCCCTCGGCGCCAGGACGGGTACGAACAAGTAGAGGCTCAGCCAGTACAGACAAATGGCGGCGACGCACAGCGCGAGGCCGCGCGGGGTGGCCGCCGGGCGGCGCGCCGGCAGCACCCCACCGGCTGCCGGCGGAACGGGCAACGCCACAGTCAAGGTCCTCCTCTTGAGGGCGAACCCGGCGGCAGCGCCATGGCATGCCGCCCGGGCAGCGGCGGGTGCGGCGCTGTCGGCGGCGCCCGGGACGCCCTCACCCCACCAACGCCGCAAAACACCACAATACACGCTGCCGCCGCGCGGTCCTGCCGCAAACGGGCGCGGGCAATCTCCCATCCGCCCCGCCCGCATAACAGAGCTGCCGACGCCCCAGATTAGGCTCATGGCCACGCTCAGTCGGCAGACCGGCACCGGCGCCCGCAGCGATACGGCAGCCCCCGGCGGCCGCGCCCGCTTCAAGCGCAACCTCACCGCGCCCGGCCTCACGCTGCTGACCATCGGCGGGGTCATGGGCTCCGGGCTCTTCCTGGCCAGCGGCATGGCGATCCGCGACGCCGGCCCGGCGATCGTGGGCGTCTTCGCGCTCGGCCTGCTGGCCATGTATCTGGAGATCAGCGCACTGGCGGAGATGTCGGCGGCCGACCCGGTGCCGGGATCCTTCCTCGTATACTGCCGGCGGGTCCTCGGCCCAGGCTTCACCTTCGTCACCGGCTGGATCTACTGGTTTTCCAGCGTCCTGACCATGTCGAGCGAGGTGACGGCCGCCGCGCTCTTCACGCGGTTCTGGTTCCCTGCCATCCCGATCTGGATCTGGTCGCTCGCTTACTCCGCCCTGATCATCGCCCTGAATTTCTTCGGCGTCCGCGGCTTCGCCACCATCGAGGGCGTGATGGCGGCCGTCAAGGCCGTCGCCGTGCTCGCCTTCGTCGCCGTCGGCCTGCTGTTCCTCGCCGGAGTGCTCCACGGCATGCCGGCCGGACCGGTGGCCCCGGGGTGGGACCCGGCGGCGACCGCAGGGACATGGCTCCCCCACGGGATCCTCGGTGCCGGCGCCGCCCTGCTCCTGGTGCTGTTCGCCTACGCGGGCACCGGCGTGGTGGGCATGGCCGCCGCCGAGACCCGTCGACCGCAGCAAACCATCCCGCGCTCGGTCGCCATCACGGTCGTCGCCGTCGCCATAATGTATCTGGGCAGCGCCTACCTGCTCACTGCGATGCAGCCCTGGGCCACGGTGCCGGAAACCTCGAGCCCGTTCGTCTCCGCCCTGGCCGCGGTGGCCCTGCCCGGGGCGACGACTCTGATGAATCTTGTGCTGCTGTTCGCCGTGCTCTCCACGATGAACGCCGCGCTCTACGCCAACGTGCGAGTCCTGTACACACTGGCCGAGGAGCGCCAGGCCCCATCCTGGCTCAGCCGCCTCAACGCGCGCGGCATCCCGGCGCGCGCCACCTGGGCGAGCGCCTCGCTGCTGCTCGGGGCGATTGCGCTGGCCTATGTCCTGCCGCACCAGGCATACTCCTACCTGGTCACTGCCACCGGCTTCCAGGCGATGTTCATCTGGCTGATGGTGCTGGCCACCCACCTCTACTATCGGCCCTATCTGCGGCGCCAGCGGCCAGAGCGTCTCGGCTTCCGCCTGTGGGGCTATCCCTTCACCACGCTCTTTGTGATCGCCGTCGTCCTGGCTGGCCTCGCGGGATCGCTCGGCGTACGCTCGGAGAGGGTGGGCGCAGAGGTCGGATTTGGCGGGATCGCGGCGGCGGCGCTGGTCTGGATAACCGCGCGGCGCGCCCTGCTGCCGCACGCCAAAGGGGCTCCGCAGGCGGAGGAATGATGTCTCGCGCGATCACCGTCACCCCGCGCAGAGCGG
>JAJZZC010000025.1 GCA_021797775.1 Bacillota bacterium | reverse complement strand
GAGCCCGCACCGCCCACACCGCCCGCCGCACCGGAGGAGCCCGCACCGCCCACACCGTCCGCCGCCGCCGCGGAACCGCCCACCGCACCCGCGGGGGAGCCCGCACCGCCCACACCGCCCGCCGCCGCAGTGGAGGAACCCGCGGCCGAACTGTGGTCCGCGGCGCCCGAGCCCCTCTCCCCCACGCCGGTAACGGCGCCGGGCTCCGCAGGAGGGTCCGGTCGGATCGCGGAGCGGCGGGCAGACGCGGGGCTGCAGCCCTCTGCACCCGCCGCTCCAGAGCAGGCGCAGCCCGTGGCCGCGGGCAACCGCGGACCTTCGCTGGAAGCCGCCAAGACCGAAGGCCATCAGGCACACGGTGCTGACCGGAGCGAGGAATTCACCGGAACTGTGGTGGCGGCGCGGGACCCAACAAGGGGGCACGCGCGTACCTTGGAATCCGCCCCCTCCACCGGCCCCGCCAAACCAGCGGCGCGAGAGGGGAAAGCGCGAAGGGATACGGTGGGCGACGACCCGGCTGCGCAGACCGGAAGCGGCGACGGCGCGGGGTGAGTCCGCCCGCACCTGGCGGGACCGCTGCCCCCTGCCGCATCCGTGCCGACACGCGCACGCGCACATGCAACGATGTGCGCAGGGAGGACGGCGGCATGCCAGCTACCGATTCCGCACATGTCTGGCCCAACGCAGCACGACAGCAGCGCCTGCTACCCCGCGGGGCGACGGCCGTGGGCACGATCGCTGCTGCCACCGGGCCATGGCTGCCCCCCGGGGCAGCCATGGCCCGCGCGCGGGTATTCCCGCACCACCCACCGGCGCAGGGGCTCAAGCCCGCCGTGCACTCCGGTCCGGGACAGGGTCCCGCGCCCGACCCGGCTGCATCATCGGCGGGCGTGGCCCGCCCCATCGCCGGCACATCGGCGATGCCGGCCTGGCGCGGGTTCCCGCTGCCCGCGTCCGGGAGAGATGCACCAACCGCTCCCCGGGGTCTGGCGCAGGCTCCCTCCGCGCCGGGTCCGGGCTGGCCCGCGGCCGGCACGGCGCCGGCTGCTTTCGGTCCTGCCCCTCCGCCTCCACTGTCTCCGCCTCCGCAGGCGGCCCGATGGCCTTCCGGAGCACCGCCGGCCGCTGGCGAGCACGTCTTCCGGGCCACGGGCGGCTTCCTGCCGCCGATCGTCCGGCCGTGCCGCACGGACCCTTCCGGGGCCGACTGCGGCTGCTCGGACTTCCTCCTTCCGTTCCGCTGCATCCGCTGACCGCCCCGAAACAGCCGGTCCGGGCAAGCTGGCGGGGGGGGACCCACGCTCCCCCCGCCAGCTTGCCCGGAGGCCGGCGTGCTCAGACGGAGGCACGGGCCAGGCACATCCCGAGGAGTCCCGTCCAGGCCTGCACGTCGGCCCCGCCCCTCCGGGCCGCCCTCAGGCCCACCGCCTCCATCAGCCGTTCGGCGGCACCCAGAACGAGGTAGAAGGCCGTCAGACGAACCTGTCTGCCCGATGCCGCCACGTAAGCGGCGGCCAGCGCATCACCCAGGGCCAGGGCCGCCCGCGCCGACACCCCGCTCTGGAACAGGCCCAGGACGGCCGTCGCCAGATCGTATCCTGGCGGGCCCAAACGCGCGTGCTCCCAGTCCACCGTACCCGATATCTCGCCGTGGTCGAGCAGTAGGTGGTCGGGGCTCCAGGCCCCGTGGCACAGGATCGCCTCGTCCGGCCGCCATTCCGCCGCCGCACGGGCACCGAGGCCCGCCAGGGCGCCGAGCGTCTGTCCGATGATGGCCTGCGCGTCCGCCGTCTGCACCCGCCGCGCTGTCTCCGCCCAACGCGACAGGCGCTCCCCCACATCCGTCAGGGGATCCGGCAGACGTTGCGGGACATCCGCCCATGCCTCCAAACGGCGTGCGGCCGCGCAAGGACCATGCACTACGGCCATCGCCCGACCCCACGCGTCCACCGGAATGGCGACCCCGGCGTGCAGCGCCCGTGCCAAGGTGATGCCCGCCACCTCGGTCAGGCAGGCGGCGGCGACGCCGGCGGCCGCCGGAGGCGGCTCTGACGGTCGCCGCGGCAGGCACGCCGCGACCGCCGGGACGCGGGCGGTTCCACCAAGGAATTCCAGCAAGAACAGTTCGCGGGGATGGGGCCGCCCCTTCCAGTACCAGGCCTCTCCCGTTTCCGGCGCCTGCAAACGCCACACCCGCCCGACGGAACTCCCCCAGGGGGCCGAGGCCTGCAGGCGCCGCACCCCAAGCATTGTGGCCAGCTCCGCCAGCGCCGCTTCGTCTGGGGCGCGGGAGGCGCCTCCCGCCGCAGGCGCCACCGCGGCACGGCGGGACGGTGGGGCCGCGCAGAGGTGCGATGGCGGACCGGCCGCGCCAGCGTTGTCGGCGGGGCGCTCGGCGCGTCCCGCAGCGGCACCCCCCTTCACCCGGCCGACTTCCTCAGATAGGATACGGGGCCGAGCGGATGGATGCGGGGATCGGGCATCTTGAGACACAACGGCATCGGGCACGTGTGCACCGGACAGGGGAACCCCTCCCAATGGCGGACCGGTTTCAGGTCTCACCGCTTCGTGGCCCAGCGGAACAGGCGGATACAACGGACATCCATCGGCGGAGCATATGCCCCGGCCCCGCGGGAACGTGTCGGACAGCGCGCCCGGCGGTGGATGCCCGGTCGACGGGCGGCCGCGGCGCTTGCCTCGCCCGGTAACGACAGCGGCGCCTCCAGGGGGTAGGGCGGCAGGAATCCCTGGGCGCGCGGCCGAAGGCTGGCGCGAAGCGAGACCCCTCGGTCCCGCGGGCGGCGAGAGGACAACGGGGGTGGGTTGGTGTCGGCTGTCGCGGTTCCGGAATCCATCTGGCGCGAGTATGACGTCCGCGGCGTGGCCGGGTCCGACCTGACGCCCGAACTGGCACGGCTGCTCGGTCTGGCCTTCGGCCGCCTCGCCACTGCGTACGGCGCGCAGCAGACCCTGGTCGGACGCGATAACCGCCTGTCCTCACCGGAATTGGCGCGCGGCGTGGTGGAGGGACTCCGGGCCGCGGGGCTGGCGGTGGTGGATCTGGGGCAGGTCACCACCCCGGTGTTCTATTTCGCCCGTATCCACCTCGGCATCGAACCGGGCATCATGGTGACCGCCTCCCACAACCCGGGTCACGAGAACGGCTTCAAGCTGGCCCTGGGCCGCGGCACGCTCGTCGGCGGCGAGATCACCGACCTCCGCGACCGGGTGCGGGCCCTCGCCGCAGCCGGCACGGTGGTCGACGGCCAGAAGGGGCCCGCCGTGCAGACGATGGACGTCCTTCCCGCCTACTTCGCGGATCTGGAGCGGCGGGTGCGCTTGGAGCGGCCGCTGCACATCGTGGTCGACTGTGGGAACGGCACGGCCTCGCCCATCACGCCCGAGGTCTTCCGCCGCCTCGGCTGCCGCGTGACCGAGCTCTACTGCACATCGGACCCGACCTTTCCGAACCATCATCCCGACCCCGTCCGTCCCGAAAATCTGCGCGAGCTCATCGCCACCGTACACCGGCAGGGTGCGGACATCGGGATCGGCATCGACGGCGACGGCGACCGCATCGGCGCAGTGGCCGACGACGGCCGGATCCTGTGGGGCGACGAACTCATGATGCTCTTCTGGCGTGAACTCCTTCCCCGCTACCCCGGCAGCCCGGTGCTCGTGGAGGTGAAGTGCTCACAGGCCCTATGGGATGACGCCGCGGCGCACGGCGGCCGCCCGTTCTTCCACCGCACAGGGCATTCTCACATCAAGGCCACGCTGTATGCGCGGAACCTCCCCTTTGCCGGCGAACTGTCCGGACACCTCTTCTTTCACGACGAGTTCCCCGGATACGACGACGCCACCTATGCGGCCGCCCGCCTGCTGCGCCTGGTGTCGCAGGGACACCAGCCCCTCTCGGCCCTGGCCGCGGCCCTGCCCCGCTACCCCGCCACCCCGGAGACGCGGGTGGGTTGCCCCGACGCTGTCAAGTTCCTCGTGGTGGAGCGGCTGCAGAAGTATTTCCTGGCCGACCACGAGGTTGTGACCGTCGACGGGGCGCGCGTGTTGTTCGGGGACGGCTGGGGACTGGTCCGCGCGAGCAACACGCAGCCCGTGCTTGTGCTGCGCTGCGAGGGCACGGATGCCGCAGCGCTCGCGCGCATCCAGGCAGAGATGGAACGGGCCCTGCAGACCTGCCCGGAAGTCTCCCCCGTCCGCTGGGAGTGAGATGTCGCGCCGAGGAACGGCAGGCGTGAGGCGCGGCCGGAAGGAGGGTCGGCGCTCCATGGCCCCGACCCCGTCCGTTCGCCGCCACTTCACCGCGAGCGCCTTCACCGTCTGGAACGGGTGCACGCTGCTTCTGCTGCACAGCCGCAAGAGCCTGTGGCTCCCTCCCGGTGGGCACGTCGAGCCGGATGAGGCTCCCGCCGCCACTGCCGTCCGCGAGGTGTGGGAAGAGACGGGGCTGCAGGTGGAGATCACCTCGCCCCGCCTCCCCGAGGGAGAGCCACGCGCTCTGCCCCGTCCCGAGGCCGTCCTCGAGGTCGAGGTGGAACCGGGTCACCTGCATGTGGACATGGTGTTCTTCGCCCGCCCCGCAGCGGGCGCCGACCCGCGGTCGGTGCATCCGAACGAGGAGGCGTCGGCCCTGCGCTGGTGGACGGAGACCGACCTGAGGGAGGGCAACCCCTCCTCTCTACCCGGTCTGCTTCCCTTCGATGTGGTCTCCCTGGCGCTCCGGGCCCTGCGCGGCAACGGCGACCGCCTATGAGCACCCGGCGGGCGGATGCCCTGCCAGGGTGGGTGCGGACGGCGCAGCTTCGCCGCCGCCTGCCCCACCCTCGAACCGGATGTTAGAACTCGATCCCCCGCGTCGCCCGCCGGCCCTGCTGGAAGGGGTGCTTGATCAGCCGCATCTCGGTAACCAGATCGGCGATCTCGACGATCTCCGGCTTGGCGTAGCGTCCGGTGAGCACCACGTGCATCTTCGCAGGGCGGCGCCGCAGCAGGTCCACCACGTCCTGCACCGTGAAGATCTCATGTACCGGAATCCGGGTGTTGGCCAGGGCATAGTTAATCTCGTCCAGGATCACGACCTCATGCCGGCCGGCGCCGATCACCTCCTGCGTCCGGGCCCAGGCCGCGGCCATGGCGGCCATGTGCACATCGGGGGTCTTGGTCCAGGTGAACCCTTTGCCCAGCGGCACGAACTCCAACCCGGGCAGGTGGGCGGCCGCCTTCTTTTCTCCTGGCTGCCATTGCCCCTTGATGAACTGCACGACAGCCACCCGATAGCGATTGCCGACCGCACGCAGCGCCAAACCGAGGGCGGCCGTGGTCTTGCCCTTGCCATCACCGGTATGGACGATGATCAACCCGGGCAGTTCCCGGCCGATCTCCTCATCCTCCGCCGGTTGCTCGCCGTGCGCGACCCCCTGCTGCTCTTGCACGCCCGCTCCCCCCTTCCCTCATGCGCCAGCATCCGCCCGGCCCGTGAACGCAGCCCCGAGGGGAACGCACGGACCGCCCAGGACGGCGGCCAGTTCACCGGCCAAACCGAGCCGCACGCCGACCTCCTCGGTATCCACCACGATAGAGGCGATGTGGTCGACCGCGATCGCCCTGGCGGCCGCCAGCGCGGCCGCCAGCGGCCCCTCAGTCCCAGAGGCGCAATTGGCCCGCCCATCGGTGACCACCACCAGGGTGAGGGCCAGGCCGGGGCTGGCCCGCCGGCAACGCAGCAGAAAGCCCCGAGCCGCCCGCAGCCCCGCAGCCAGAGGGGTGCGCCCCCCGGTCGGCAGGCCGCGCAGGAGCCGCTCGGCCCGGTTGACGCTGTTGGTGGGCGGGAGGATCAGTTCGGCCCCCTCCCCGCGGAAGGTCATCAGCGCCGCTTGGTCACGCCGGACGTAAGCGGTGCGGAGCTGAGAGAGCACCTCGCCCTTGGTCAGTTCCATCCGCCGCCGGGCTCCCATCGACCCGCTGGTGTCCACCAGGAACAGGACGAGGCGCCGCGGCCGGGCGCGGCGTACGGGGGCGCGCAGGTCGGCCGCGGCCACGCGCAACGCGGCCCGTTCTCCGGGCAGCGGATGGCGCAGTGCCGACAGCAGACTCGGCCAGAGGTCCACGGGACCGCTGTGCCAAGGCTTGTGTCCCACCCGCGGGCCACGCGGGGTCTCCGGTCGGCGCTGAACGGCTGTCCCCCGTGCCGGGCACGCGACCCGCTCCGAGGGCCGAAGCGACCATACATCCGGCATGCGGGCCGGTTGATCGGGCATCCGGATCGAGGCCACCTGCGGGGGGCGTTCTGTGCCGCCTTGCCCCTCGTCACGCCGAGGGCCCGGTGGGCCTGCGGGAGGAGGAGGAGGGGGAGGAGGAGGGGGAGGGGGCGGCGCCTGACGGCGGCGGTGCCGCAGCGCGAGTTCCGCCGCCCGTGTGATGTCTGCGGCATCCACGTTGTCCCTGCCGGCGAGCGCCGCGAACGCCCGCGCCGCCCGGTGGATGGTGAGGTCGGCGCGCAGCCCCTCCACACCGCTCTCCAGGGCCAGTTCCGCGATGTGCAGCAGCGCGGCGTCGTCGACCGCCACTTCGGGGAGGTGCCGGCGCGCCTCCGCCACCAGCCCGGCGACCCCCCGCTGCTGATCCGCCCACTGCATCACAAACCCTCTGGGATCGCGCTCAAAGGCGGCGCGCCGCCGCAGCACCTCGACACGCAACGC
Source organism: Bacillota bacterium (assembly GCA_021797775.1). Lineage (GTDB taxonomy): Bacteria > Bacillota > Sulfobacillia > RBS10-35 > JAJYVN01 > JAJZZC01. Next base: position 30,057 of record JAJZZC010000025.1, on the reverse strand, counting down.
CGGATCCCCCAACCGGCCCGCCCCCGCGGCGAGCCCGAACCGGTCCAGGAGCTGCGGCCGGAGCTCCCCCTCGTCGGGGTTCATCGTCCCGACCAGCAGGAACCGCGCGGCGTGGCTCACCGAGAGCCCCTCCCGCTCCACGCGGCACCACCCGGAGGCGGCCGCATCCAGCAGCAGGTCGACCAGATGGTCCGGGAGGAGGTTCACCTCGTCGACGTACAGGATCCCTCGGTGCGCCAGGGCGAGCAGGCCCGGGACGAAGCGGGCCTGCCCCCGGCCGATGGCGGCTTCCAGATCCATGTGACCGAGGACCCGGTCCTCGGTGGCCCCAAGCGGCAGCTCGACGACGCGGACGGGCCGCAGCACCGCGGGCTCGGCGCCCGGGCAACCCTGACAGTGCGTGCAGAAGGAGAACGGAGCCTCCGGGTCGCAGCCGAACGGGCATCCGGGGACCGCGGGCACCGGCGGCAGCAGATCCGCCAGTGCCCGCACCGCGGTGGACTTGGCGCTCCCGCGCTCGCCCTGGATCAGCAGTCCCCCGACGTCCGGGGCCACGGCGGCGCAGAGCAGCGCGGCCTTGAGCTCGTCCTGACCGACCAGGGCGGAGAACGGGAACGCGGGGGGAAGGGACGCATCCGCCCTCGTCATGCCCGCGTCCCTCCTTCCTGGCGGCCTTCGAGCAGCCCTTCGGCGGCCAGCAGGGCCTGACGCAGGCGCCCGGTCAGGGCCGGGTCCGGCTGCTCCCACAGGCCGCGCGCGGCAGCCTCCAGAAGGCGTTCCGCCACATCGCGCCAGGCCCAGGGATTGCTTCGCGAAAAGAAGGCTTGCATGTCCGGGTCCAGGGCGTAGCGCTCAGCCACCTGCTCGTACATCCAATCCTCCACCACGTGTGCGGTGGCGTCATAGCCGAAGAGGAAGTCGACGGTGGCCGCCAGTTCCATGGCCCCTTTGTACCCGTGCCGCCGGATGGAGTCCAGCCAGCGCGGGTTGACCACGCGCGTCCGAAACACCCGGCGCGCTTCATCGGCGAGGTCACGCACCGCTGGCCGGCTCGGGTCGGCCGAATCCCCGAAGTACTGGCGGGGGTTTGTCCCCGTGATGGCGCGGATGGTCGCGACCATGCCGCCGTGGTCCTGGAAGTAGTCGTCGGAGTCGAAGATGTCGTGTTCCCGATTGTCCTGGTTCTTGGTCGCCACAGCGACCTGCGCCAGCCGTGCGCGGAACTCCGCCGGCGCCGGACGGCCGAACTCCGCCTGTGTGTATGCGTAGCCGGCCCATGTCACGTACACGCGGGCCAGATCGGCGTCACCCTCCCAGCGCCGGCTCTCGATCAGCGGCAGGATGCCCGACCCATAGCTACCGGGCCGACTGCCGAACAGCCGGTACAGCGCCCGGACCCGGGCCTCGTCGTCGGCCCCACCGCCGGCCCGAGCGCGCTGCAGATCCTCCAGGAGGTGCTTGCGCACGAAGTTGGCCTCGGCCGGCTCATCCAGTTCGGCCACCATGTGCACTGCCTGATCCATCAGGTGGATCAGGTTGGGGAAGGCGTCGCGGAAGAAGCCTGACAGCCGCACCACCACGTCGATCCGCGGTCTGCCCAGTTCAGCCAGCGGCACCACCTCGATGCCCGCGACGCGCCGGTTCTCCCGCTGCCATTTCGGCCGCACCCCGAGCAGGTGCAGCACCTCCGCGATATCGTCGCCCTGGGTCCGCATGGCCGCTGTCCCCCAGAGCACGATGCCGACGGTCTCCGGGGGGCGGCCGGCCTCACGGCCGTACCGCTGGAGCACGGCATCACCGAGTTGGCGGCCGACGCTCCAGGCCGCCTGGGAGGGGAGGGCCCGCGGGTCCACCGAGTAAAAGTTGCGTCCAGTCGGCAGGATGGAGGCCATCCCCCGCGTCGGGGCGCCGCTCGGCCCCGGCGGTACGAAGCGCCCCTCCAGCCCGCGCAGGAGATTGGAGATCTCCTCGCCCGTGCGGCGCAGCCGCGGGGCGAGATCGGCAGTGGCGTAGTCGAGAGCGGCCCTCACCCGCGGCCCTCTGCCCGCGGAGGCACCCTCGGCCCGGCGGGCTCCCCCCCGCTGGCAGCCCGTCTCGGCGACGGCCGCCCGCAACAGCGCCTGCGCCTCCGCCTCCACCGCCTCCCAGGCATCCCCCCGGGTCGGCCAGGGTCCGCCGGGGAGCGGCCGCCCCGGTTCGGCGCGCAGCGCATCCCAATCCAGGCCGCGCTCGGCGGCGAGTGCCGCTGGCAGCGAGGGAATCTCACCGTTCGGCAGCCTGACCAGCCAATGGAGCGCGTTGGCGAAGGCCTCCACCGTCTCGGGTATGTCCCCCAGGGTGTGCAGCCCGTCGCGGATCTGGGCCGCCTTCAATTCGCAGAGATAGCCGTCGATCTCCTGGAGAAAGGCGTCGAAGTCGTGGGGCCGCGCCTCCGCGCCCAGGTCGTGATCCAGCCGCGCCGCGAGCACCACGTCCCAGATCTCGCTCTGCAGAAGTGGGATCTTGCTCGGGTCCAGGGACTGCACCTGGTAATACTGGTCCAGCAGGTGCTCCAGCCGCGCCAGATCGTCATAGACCTCGGCCCGCTGCATGGGCGGGATCATGTGGTCGATGATGCAGGCATGGCTGCGGCGCTTGGCCTGCGTACCCTCACCCGGGTTGTTGACAATGTACGGATAGAAGTTGGGCAGGTCCTGGAGGATGACCTCTGGATAACACTCCGCGGACAGGCCGATCCCCTTGCCCGGCAGCCACTCGAGTGTTCCGTGCTTACCGACGTGCACCACCGCGTCAGCCGAGAAGTCGTCCCGCAGCCAGCGGTAGTATCCGACGTAGTGGTGCGTCGGCAGGAGGTCCGGGCTGTGGTAGACGGCGATGGGGTTTTCACCGAAGCCCCGCGGCGGTTGGATGCCGACGAAGACGGCACCCAGCTGGATGCCCGCGATCACGATGCGTCCGCCGTGCACCATGACGGAGCCGGGGGGCGTGCCCCAGGCGCCCTGGAGGCCGGCCCGCACCGCGTCCGGCAGACGGTCGAAAATGCGCGTGTAATCGGCCGCGGGCAGGTGCCCGGCGGCCATCTCCAATTGCTCGTCGGTCAGATACTCGCGGTCGTTGGTGCAGCGGTCGATCAGCGCCGTGATCAGCCGGTCGCCGTCCTCGGGGATGCCCTCGACGCGGTAGCCGGCGGCGGCGAGTGCCCGCAACAGGCGCACCACCGAAGCCGGGGTGTCGAGCCCCACTGCGTTGCCGATGCGCGAGTTCTTCGCGGGGTAGTTGGTGAGCAGGATGGCCAGGCGCTTTTCCCCGTTGGGCTTACGGCGCAGGCGCGCCCAGCGGGCGGCGATGGACGCCACCTGGCGCACGCGGTCGGGCACGGGTTGATAGCGCCGCACAGGCGCGTCGAGCACCGGATCCCGCAGGGCTTCGGCCTTGAAGCACACCGGGACGGTGATGATCCGGCCGTCGAGTTCGGGCATGGCGACGTTCATGGCCACATCCAGGGGTCCGAGTCCCATGCTGCTCTCCGCCCAGCGAGCCCGCTCCGACACTGAGACCACGGCCTGCAGTATCGGCACGTCCAGCCGCTCCAGGGCGTCGGCGGCCCAGGCGTCGGCGATCCGCCCGGAGGCCTCGTCGAGATGCCCGAGCGAGAAGCTGAGCGTGGTGACCACCGCGTCGACCAGGGGTCGGCCGTCTTGGTCCTGCAGGCACTCGCTGAACACCGCCGGCGGCTCGTGCCGCGTCGGCGGCTTCAGGCTGTAACAGAAGGCGGCCAGGGGGCGGCAGCCCGCCTCCTCCAGCGCGGCCGCGAGCGCATCGACGAAGGCGAGATTGCCGCTCATCCAGTGTGCCCGGTAAAACAGCAGACCCACCGCCGGCCTGCCGTCCGGCGCGTGGCGCCGCAGCCATTCCTCTCGCGTGCCGGCCCCCTCCTGCCCCGGTAGGTAGATGCCCTGCCAGGGGAGGGGCTCCGGTTCGCCGTACCCGAAGGTCGTGCCCAGGTAGGCGTCCGCAAGCAGCCGGAGCAGATGGCGGAAGTTGGCCACCCCTCCGAGGAGCGCATAGCGGAAAGCCCGCTCGGAATCCTCCTCCGGCACCGTGGTCGCCGCGGCCAATTCGGGATCGGGCTCCTGGTCGCCGGGCCAGGCCAGCAGGACCGCACCCCGCTCCCGGGCGTGGGCCACAATCCGGTCGAAGGCCTCCGGGAAGGCCCGGCGGCCGCCCAGCCAACGCAACACGACCACCCGCGTCTCGGCGAGCAAGGCCTCCAGGGGCGCGAGATCGCCGTTCCAGTCGCTCGGGTTGCCGGCCCGAACACGTGGGAAGCCCTCGGGCAACGCCGCCAGGGCACGGCTGAGCATGAGCAGTTCCGTATCGGCCGTGGTCAGATACAGGATCACGGGCAACAACTCCTTTGACGCCGGGGATGGCCGCGAAGCGCGGGGCGCTGCCGCGCCCACCGCCCTGCTACCCGCGGCATCCTTTCGCCCAGCGTTTGGCCAACTCCGGATGCGCCGCCAGATGCAGGTGGAGATAACTGGCCAGCAACCCTGGCTCGGCGTATCCGTCGGCGGACCGGCGCCCCCGGCTGTCGGTCAGTTCGTAGGCCGCCGTCGTCTCGGGCAGCCCTTCCGCGCGGGAATAGTGGAACTCATGCCCCCGCACGCGGTCGCCGGGACGCAGAAACAGCGACCTCCGCGCGGCGGTGCCCTCACGATAACCGAGGGCGGTGCGCCGCGCGCCGATCGTTACGGACGCCGGGAGGAGCCCGGCCATGGGGTACCTGGGTCCCCCCTCCAGCCCGGCATCCCGACAGAGCACCATCAATCCGCCGCACTCGGCGTAGATCTCGATGTCCTGCCGGCGCCGGCGCAGTTCCCGCCAGAGGGCGGTGTTGCCTGAGAGCGCCTCAAGGTGGCGCTCCGGAAAGCCGCCCCCAAGGTAGGCCCCGTGCACGCCGTCGGGGAGACCCTCGGCCAGCGGGCTGAAGGGCACCCACTCGATACCCTGGAAGGCCAGCAGGTCCAGGGCATCGCGGTAATAGAACTGGAAGGCCGCATCCTCGGCCAGGGCGAAGCGGCGGCGCCTCGGCCGCGCCTCCCCGGCGAAGAGCACTGGCTCTCGGGACGGCAGAGGTCGGGCGGCCCGGGCAACGGCCAGGATCCGCCCGAGGTCCAGTTCCGCACGGGCGGCGGCGACCAGCTGCTCCCGCAGGGCGGTATCCGGCCGGCGTTCCCGCACGGTCAGCAGGCCGAGGGGGCGTTCGGCGATCCCGAGTCCGTCGCGCCGCAGGAGGCTCCCCAGCACCGGCAGCCCGGTGGCGGATTCCACCGCCGTCCGCACCAGGTCGGCGTGGGCGGCGCTGCCCGCGCGGTTGAGGACGAACCCGGCCACCAGACCCGGCGCGAGCTGGGAGAGGCCGAGCGCGACCGCCGCGGCCGTGGCGCCCACACCGGCGATGTCCAGCACGCAGAGCACCGGGGTGTCCAGGATCCGGGCCAGGTGGGCGGTGCTGCCGGGGGCGCCCGGCTCGCCCCCGCGCCCGTCGTACAGCCCCATCACGCCCTCGATCAGGGCGACGTCCGTCCCGGTGGCCCCGCGGGCGAACAACTCCCGGCAGCCGTCCTCGCCGAGCAGCCAGGTATCGAGGTTCCGGGCCGGGCGGCCCGCCGCCCATGCCGCATAGGCCGGATCGATGAAGTCCGGACCGGCCTTGAAGGGCGCGACGGCCAGTCCCTCGGCCGCAAACGCCGCGGCCAGCGCCATGCAGACGGTCGTCTTGCCGGAGTGGCTCCCCGAGCCGCCGATGACCAGCCTGCCGCTCATGAAACGACACACCGGCGACAGGTCGCGCCGGCACAAACGGTCGACGGCCCCGCTCTGCCCTCGGCCAGGGTGTACCCCGGTCCGAGCACGGCGCCGGCGGGCAGTGCCCGAACGGGGTCCGCGGGCCGCCGCATTGCCGCTGGAGGGATCTCCGCCGCGCAACCCGGTTCCGGCGCGTGCGAAGCGCCCGTACCAGGGCCCGCTCCAGCACCGAGGCCGCCGGCGCCGCCGCCTTGCAAGCGCATCAGCGGCCCCCCCCCTGCGGATAGCCGCGGGGCGTGACCATATGTCCCGCCACAAGCCGGGTCTGCGAGTTGCCGACCAGGACGATGGTGAACATGTCCACCTCGGCCTGCGCCAGTTCCCCCAGCGTCGTCACCATAACGGAGGCATCCGGCCGGAAGGCGTTGCGCACCACGCCGACAGGGGTCGCGGGCGCCCGCCGCTCCGAGAGCAGAGCACTTGCGGCGGCCAGGTGCCCCGCCCTCCGCCCGCTGCGCGGGTTGTACAGCGCGACAACCAGATCGGCGTCCGCCGCCGCCCGAAGGCGCAAGGCGATGGTCGCCCACGGCGTGTGCAGATCCGAGAGGCTGATCGCGGCAAAGTCGTGGCCCAGCGGGGCGCCGAGCAGGGCGGCGGCGGCCGTGGCCGCTGTGATACCCGGCAGGACACGGACCTCCGGCCACCGCCCGTCCCATCCCCGCTCCTGCAGGACTTCGAAGGTGAGGCTGGCCATCCCGTACACTCCGGCATCTCCGCTGCCGACCAGGGCTGCCCGATACCCCTGCGCCGCCAGGGCCACGGCCTGCTCGCACCTTTGCCGCTCCTCCCCGAGACCGTACCCCAGGACGCGCTGCCCGGCCGGGCGCGAGCCGAGCTGCGCGAGGTAGCCGCTGTAGCCGACCACAACCTCCGCCGCGGCCAGGGCCCGCTCCGCCGCCGGCGTCATCTGCGCGGGGTCCCCGGGGCCGAGGCCGACGATGGCGATCTGGCCGGCGCGCGCCCGCCGTCTCGCGACGGCGACTGTGACCCGGCCGTAGACACCCTTGGGCCCGGCAAGCTCGGCGGTCCAGGGGCGATCCGCGCCGGCCGACAGGCAGGCCGCCGCCTCCGCGACCGACGGGGTGCCCACCGCCGCGCGAACGACCTCCGAAGGCGTGGGAACGGGCACGCCCGAGAGTGTTTCCGGCGGGAAACCCCGCAGCGGCAATCCCGCTCCGGCTGCCCAAGCCGCCAGACCGGGTTCGTCCAGCTTGCGCTCCAGCGTCGCCACCATAGCCACGGCCCCGGGCGCCAGGCCGTGCGCGCGCAGATGCTCCGCGACGGCCCGCGCGATTTCGGCCTCGGGGACTCCGCGCTCGCAGCCCACGCCCAGATGCAGGGAGGGGGGACGGATGATCAGCCAGCCGTCGGGACGGTTCACCGGCAGGACGCGGTCGCTGACGATGATCGCGGCCGACTCGGTGACTTCTGCCAACGCCGCATGCTGCCGAACGCCGGAAGGCCAGGGTGACGGCCAGCCGTCCAGTTGCGCCACCGGTTCCCCGGCATCCTGATACAGGCCCACGGGCTCCCCGGCGAGCAGCGCCGCGGCCACGGCCTTGGCCGGGGTCTTGTGCCGCCACCCCGCGGCCCTGCCCAGCAGGTCCGGCGCGGGGAGGTCGGCGGCGTCCGTGGCGGTGGTGATGACGGGCACCGCTCCGAGACATGCCGCCACGCGCCGGGCCAGGGCGTTGCCGCCGCCCACGTGGCCCGCGAGGAGACTGACGGCGTAGCGGCAGGTCTCCTCGACCACCACCACGCCCGGATCCGCCTCCTTGGCGCGCAAATACGGCGCGATCAGGCGTACTGCGGCCCCCGCCGCCAGGAAGAAGACGATGCCCGTGGCCGTGGCCATCAACTCGGCTGCCAGGGTGTCGATGCGGTCAAAGGGCCGCACCGGCGCTGTGGACCCCTCCGCCACAAGCCGTCGCGGCGCGTACACCTGCAGCCCCCCGACCGTCTCGGCCAGTCGGAGCGCCGCACGTAGCCCCGCGGGTGTAACCGCGACGGCGGTGAGACGTTCCGCGCATACTGCGCTCATGCCCGCCGCCCCTTGCGGAAAAGATGGGAGAAGGCGGGATCGTAAAGGCTGGAACGGGCCTGTGCCGGCTCGGTCCCCGCCAAGGCGCCCGGACCCGGGTCCAGCGCCGGCCCGACAAGGATCAGCCCGTGGCGCGTCCATCCCTCGCGGCGAACGGCGACATCCAGGTCGGAGAGTGTGGTGCGCAGGCACCGCTCGTCCTCCCACGTCACCCGGTGGGCCACGGCGGCTGGGGTGGACGGCGGCCACCCCGCCGCCAGCAACTCGGCCACTGCCTCGGCTACGGTCGTGAGGCTCAGGAACAGGACTACGGTGGTACCCTCCCGGGGCACGGCGCGGAGGTCCCCGGCACTCGGCCCGTCGGTACGGCGGGCCAAGCGTGTCAGCACCACCGTCTGCGCCACCCCGGGGACGGTCAGTTCGCAGCCCAGTGCGGCGGCGGCCGCGAACACCGAAGACACGCCCGGGACGATCTCCCAGGGGATCCCTTCTTCTTCCAGACACAACAACTGCTCGCGCAACGCCCCGTACAGGGAGGGATCGCCGGAATGCACGCGGGCGACGGTTCCACCCGTGCGCGCCACCGCACTCATCTCCGCAACGATCTCCTCCAGGGTCAGGCCCGCGCTGCCGAGGACCCGCGCGCCGGGTTTGGCCCAGCGGAGCACGCCGGGATGCACCAGCGAATCCGCATAGAGCATCAGGTCGGCACGCGTGATCACTTCCTTGCCGCGCACGGTGCAGAGGTCCGGGGCCCCCGGACCCGCACCAATGAAGTAGACGCAACCGAGGGATCCCGGTGCCGTCACAGGTGCCACCTCCCCACCAGCAGCAAAGTGAAATAGTCCAGTCGCCGCCCGCTGAGGGCCTCGACGTCCCACTCGATCCGCTCCTCCGGCCAGCCGCAGCGGGTTACGGCCACCGCCTCGCCGCTGCGGCCGCAGCGCCGCAGCGCGGCGAGGGTTCCCTCCCAATCACGGGAGGCCTTGAGGATCACCACACCCTCGTGGCTGGCCAGGGCATCCTCGACGCCGGTGCCCCCCGTGACGATGGCCACGCGGTCCGACCGGCGGCCGAGCGAGACCCGCGTCACCGCCGCCGCGGCCACAAAAGACGGGATACCCGGGATCACCCCGATCTCGGCCTCCGGGGCGGCCCGGCGGAAGCCTTCGGCCGTATACAGGAATGTGCTGTAAAGCAGCGCGTCACCCTCGGTGAGGAAGGCCCCGTGCCCGTCCCGACCCAGCCGCAGGGCGATGGCCCGGCCGTTGGCCGCCCATGCCGCCTCCTCCTCTGCCGGCCCGCGACCGAAAGGGTAGATCAGCGGCACAAGTTCCTGCCGCGCGGGATCAAGATAGCCCTGCGCGATCCGCAGGGCCATCGACTCCGCCCCCGGCGCGGCGACCGGGTAGAAGACCCAGGCCACGCGCTGCAGCAGGCGCACGGCCTTCACCGTCAGCAGTTCCGGATCTCCCGGACCGACACCCACCCCCGTGAGCCGTGGGTTCATGCCGGTCGCCTCGCCATGGCGACGAAGACCGGGTTCTCCGCGGCCAGGCGCCAGGAGCCGGCAATGGAACGGGCGCGCGCAGCACTCACCTGGCTGACCCCCCCCTCCCAACCTGCGTGGGACAGCCAGCGCAGGAAGACCTGCAGATTGTCCACGGCGATGAAGTTGCCGACCAACCGGCCCCCCGGTGGCAGCCGCCCCTCAAGGCACTCCAGGAGTACCGGGAGCTCCCCCCCGCTACCGCCAAGGAATACCGCGTCTGGGTCGGGCAGTCCCCCGAGGCACTCCGGGGCCTGACCGGCGATCACGGCCACGTTGGCGGCCTGGAAGCGTCGGATGTTGGTCCGCAGCAGTTCCAACTGGCGCGCGTCGCGCTCCACCGCGCAGACGAAGACCCCCGCGGCCGCCGCATCGATCGCCACCGATCCGCATCCGGCACCCACGTCCCAGACCACATCCCCCGGCCCAACCTCGAGGCGCCCAATGCTGAAGGCGCGCACCTCGGCCTTGGTGATCAGGCCCCGGTCGTGGGCAAAAGCGTCCTCCGGCCGACCGATCACGTGCCTTGGCACCGCACTCCGCAACACCACCAGGACGTTGAGCGGATCGAAGTCACCCGCGGTCGCCCCGGCCAGATCCGCCAGGGTGAAACGCCGGACGCGTTCCTCCGAGGAACCGAGGCGCTCGGCCACCCAGGCCACCGCTTTCCATCCGCCCTCCACCAGCGCCGAGGCGATCCGCCCGGGGTGGTTGCCAGGGTCGGTGAGGAACCCGACCTTGCGCGCGCGGACCGCCTCGGCCAGCGCCGCGTGCAGGGGCCGACCGTGCGCCGACACCAGCACCGCGTCCTCCCAGGACTCCCCTGCGCGGGCGAAGGCCAACTGCAGCGAACTCACCGCCGGCCAGACCTCCACGGCCTCCGCACCGAGCGCCTCGCGCAGCGAGCGGGCGATGCCGTGAAACCCGGGGTCGCCGGAGGCCAGCACCACCACCCGCCGCCGGCACCACACCGCGGCGATCGCCCGCACCGCCTCCAGGCCCCCCGCCAGCACCAGCTGCTCGGCGGGGTGGTCGGGGAACAACGCCAGATGTCTCCTGCCCCCGACCAGTACCTCTGCCTCGCCGATGGCGCGCCGCGCTCCGGCGGGCAGACCCGCGGGTCCCTCGGCGCCCATACCGATCACCACGACCCGCTCAGCCACGGCGGCACCGCGCGAGGACCGCGCCCCCGAAGTCGAACATGAGCGCCTCGACGGCGAGCGCGCCGCGGACGCGGTCCCGGGATCGCGCGCAGACCAGCGCGCAGATCCGGGGAAAGAGCGCAGACAAACCGTGGGCCAGGGCGATCTCCTGCACATGCCGGGCGGTGTTGGCCGCGGCGATCTCGCCGACCGTTCCCGGGTCCGCACCGGCTTGCGCCGCCAGTCGCGCCAGGAAGCCGGCGTCGACCCGATTGCCGGCGACATGCGTCTGGAAGTGCCCCTGCGCGATCTTGCTGAACTTGCCGATCATGCCCGAGAGGACGGCGACGGCGACACCCGTCTCCTTGCAGCGGTCCAGCGCCACCCCGGTGAACTCGCCCATCTCCACGAACGCCATCTCGGGAAGCTCGGGGTGGAGGCCCCGGGCGAACTCCTCACTCTTGCCCCCGGTGCTCAGCACCACGATCCGGCAACCGTTGGCCACGGCCACGTCCACACCCTGAATCACACTCGCCCGGTAGGCCGCGGTGGAGTATGGGTAGACAATGCCGGTGGTGCCGAGGATCGAGATCCCGCCCAGGATCCCCAGGCGCGCGTTGAGCGTCCGCTTGGCGATCTCCTCTCCCCGCGGGACGGAAATCTCCACGACCAGCCCACCGGGTTCGAACTCTCCGCCCGCAACCTCCGCCACCGCGCGCTGGATCTGTACCCGTGGCACCGGGTTGATGGCGGGCCCTCCCACCTCCAGCCCCAGTCCGGGGCGGGTCACCGTACCCACCCCCACCCCGCCGCGCAGGTGGATCCCCACCTCCGCGGTCCGCCAGACAGTGGCCCGGATCTCGGCCCCATGCGTGGCGTCGGGGTCGTCTCCCCCGTCTTTGAGGATGGTGGCGGCGGCCCGTTCTCCGGTGATCTCCAGGGCAACGACCCGGAATTCGGCGCGGATGCCCGCCTCGACCAGGTCGAGGCCGATGCGGGTCGGGCGCTCTCCGCGCACCAGGGCCAGCGTCGCCGCCTTCGCCGCCGCCGCGGCGGTCGCACCGGTCGTGAAGCCTGTGCGCAGCCCACGCCGGCGGGGCGGCGGCGGCAGCCCCTCGTACTCTTGCTCCGGCGGCCGCGGCGTGTCGTCGATCACGGCTGCTCAGCCCCTTGCGCGGCGAATCCGAGCAGTGTGTTCACGGTCGCGGCGGCCAGCGGGGACCCTCCCCGCGTGCCCCGGATCGTGACGAAGGGGATGTCCCGCGCCAGAAGTTCCTCTTTCGACTCGGCCGCGGCGACAAAACCGACGGGCATCCCGACGACCAGTGCCGGACGGCACACCCCCGCGTCCGCCAGGTCAAGCAGGGCCAGGAGCGCCGTCGGCGAGGTGCCCACCACCGCAAGCGCCCCGTTCAGGCGGTCGGACAGCAAGGCCATGGCTTCCGCGGCCCGCGTCAGCCGGCTGCGCGCCGCCGCTTCCGCCACCTCCGGCCGGTCCACCGCCTGGAGCACGAGGCAGCCCAGGCGCGCCGCCAGACGCGGCGAAACGCCGGCAGCGGTCAGGCCCCCGTCGCAGATGATGGGCGCACCCGACCGCAGGGCCGCCGACCCCGCCGCGCACGCTCCGGGGTGGATGACGACGGCAGGCGCCAGGCCGAGATCCCCGGCGGCGTACATGATGCGTACAAGCAACCGCCGCGCCTGGGGCTCTGCCGGCAGGAGGCCCGTCGCCCCTTCCACAATGCCCAGGCTGCGCCGTTCGATCTCTTCAGGGGGCAGCCCGTACCGTCCGAGCAGGGTCCCAGGTCCGCCGAACCCGGTCACCGCAGGCCCCCGGCGGCATAACCGACCGCCGGCAGCCCGCGCGCCGCCTCCTCGGTCCGTCGCAGGATCAATCCGATGCAGCGCGGATCAAGGCCCAGGTGTGCCGCGACCGCCACCTGCACCCCAGGCAGCTCCCGGGCGGTTTCTGCCGCCTGCTGGGCGATGCGCTTGACCAGGGTGCCCGTGTTGAGGAAGTAGGGCACCACTACCACCCGGCGGGCGCCGAGTGCGGCACAACGGCGCAGTCCCTCGGGCACGCCCGGTGGAGCGAGGCTGACGAAGGCCGCTTCGACCAGGCCCCAGTGGGGCTGCAGCCGCTCCCAGCAGAGGCGGGCGATCTTGAACAGGTCGGCGTTCGCCTCCGGCCGATAGGTGCCCCGGCCGACCAGCAGGAGCGCCGTGTCACCGCTCGGGGCGCCGAGGGATTCCAGGGCCGCCGCCGCACGCTCGCCGACGATGTCCAGCAGGTCGTCATGGATCCCGAGATGGCTGCCGAGCGACACCTGGACACCCGGGTGCCGCGACCGCAGCAGCGCGACCTGCTCGGGCATGTCGCCGTGGTTGTGGTCCCCGCAGAAGAGCAGCAGGGGCTGGCCGACGATCTTGCGAGCGCCGCTGGCGACCGCGCGGTCGAACGCCTCCTGGATGGACGGCAGGGCCCCCGGGAATTCCAGGACGCCCATCTCCAGCGGGCCACCGTGGGCCGCGCGCACGGCGCCGCCCAGGTCGGCGAGCTCGCGCACGGCGTCGGCGTCGCGGCTGCCATGGGCCATGAGCACCAGGGTGTCCATCCCGGAGACCACCTTTCACGCCGACCGGGCGGCCGTGCGCATCCGGGCGAGGAAACGAAAAACCCCCAGCGCATCGCGAAGGGGGTGCAGACCGAAACAACCCTGCCGTCTTTAGAGGCAGGAACGCTCGGCACTACGGTCCCCGGCGCCTCTCCGCGGAGGCGGACCGGATGCGGGGCTGGCAGGTCTCCTGGCTCGCGCCGCCGTCCGGTTCCCTTCCCGACCTCGCGGTCAGTGGGTGCCGCCATGGCCAACCGGACCAGACGCTCACAGTGGCGGGACCGCGCCGGCTTCGGCAATGCCTTGCGGGGAACTGGCCCCCGTTCGGCCCACCGCCCGGTCTTCCCTATTCTCCCGGGGCCACCCCCCGGGCACCAGCCCGTCCGCAATCCTCTCAATTGTGCCCTCATGATAGGGGGTGTACTGGGAGCGGTCAAGGCGGCTGGGGTGTCCGTCGACCCGCGAGCCCGCAGATGCGGTAGAGGGCAGCGCAGTCCATGTGGCGCCGCAATGCGGCCGCCAATTGATGCAGGGACTCCTGGCGCTCCTGGGCCGCGTCGCCAAAGGCCGTCTCCGGGAGTGGCGGCAGCCCGCGCCGCTCGCGGAGACGGTTGACGAAGGCCGCGCGCAGCACGCGGTCGTCGAACAGGCCGTGCAGGTAGCTGCCCAGCACACGGCCGTCGGGCGAGGCGGCGGAGAGCCCGGCCGGGGTCAGCCACTCCCCGGCGGTCTCGCTGCGCCCGGCGCGGATCTCGTAGCCGCGCAGACGGTGACCGGCCGGCAGCCACGCCGGGCCGCCGACAACCGTCGCCTCGGTCTCCACCGTGCGCTTGGTTGCCGAGAAGGTCGTCACCAGGTCGAGCAGGCCGAGCCCCGGCGTGGTCCCGGCCAGGTCCTCCCTCCCCTCCGGGTCGCGCAACTGCCGCCCGAGCATCTGCATGCCGCCGCAGACGCCCAGCACCAGTGGCGCTCCCGCGATCGCCGCCTCCCATCCCTGCCGCCGCAGCCAGCCGAGGTCGGCGACGGTGTTCTTGGTTCCCGGCAGGATGAGCAGGTCGGCGCCCGCCGCCTCGGCGGGTCTGTCCACAAAGCAGAGCCGTACACCCGGGACTGCACCGAGCGCCCCGAAGTCCGTGAAGTTGCTGATGCGCGGCAGGTGCACCACCGCGACAAACACATCGGCGGCGGCGGACTCCGGCCGCCGGCCAGGCTCACCGGGCTGCAGGGCCACCCCGTCCTCCTCGGGCAGGGCCAGGTCCAGCCAAGGGATGACGCCCAATACGGGGACCCCGCCGCGCTCCTCCAGGATGCGTACGCCGTCGGCAAAGAGGGACGGGTCGCCGCGGAAACGGTTGACGAGCACGCCCCGTACCCGTGCCCGCTCATGCGGGCGCAGCAGGTCCAGGGTTCCGAGCAGCGAGGCGAACACGCCTCCGCGGTCGATGTCGGCCACCAGCAGCACAGGGGCGTCGGCCAGCTCGGCAAGCGCCATATTGGCGAGGTCGCGGTCGCGCAGGTTCAACTCGACGGGACTGCCCGCACCCTCGATGACCACAATGTCCGCCTGACACCGCAGGCGGTGCAGGCTCTCGCGGATGGCCGCCTGCGCCAGGGGCCGAGCCTCGGCGTAATAGGCGGAAGCGCGGTATACGCCGATGGGCCGTCCCTGGAGGACCACCTGCGACGAGAGGTTGCCGGTCGGTTTGAGCAGCACCGGATTCATGTCCGTGTGCGGCGGCACCCCCGCGGCCTCGGCCTGAAGGGCCTGCGCCCGACCGATCTCCCCGCCGTCGGCGGTGACCGCCGCGTTGTTGCTCATATTCTGTCCCTTAAACGGGAGAACGCGCCAACCGTCCTCGACCAGCAACCGGCAGAGGCCGGCCGCGATCCAGGACTTGCCCACGTGCGAGGCCGTACCCTGCACCATCACGGTGCGGCCCTGGAGCGGACGGGGACCGGTGAATTCTGACAACGGCGCACCTGGCCAGGAAAACGTGTATCCACCGATCACTCGGTTTTCCACGCCGTCCACCCCACCAGGCCTTGCACCCCCTTCCGCCCGCTGCCGCGCTCCTGGCGCGGCGGTGGGCGACGGGCGGACCTCTGCCCTGCGCCGGTATTCGCCGCTTGGTGCCGGACTTCCCACCGTGGGAGGGACAGCGGTCGCACTGCGTCCGGCGGTCGTCGCGTACCCCGGGGCGACGCGCGCCCTGCACCCGCAGTTGGCGCATCCGCGGCGCGCACACGTTCCAGCGTCAGGACCGGCGGTCCCCCGTGGCCGCGCGGATGGCCGCGAGCAGTTGGGCGTTCTCTTCCGGCCACCGGACCGCCACACGTACATAGTTTGGACCTAGGCCCGGGAAGTTACCGGCGTCGCGTATCAGGATCCCACGGGGTCCCAGCCGGTCGCACAACGCCTGACCGGACATGGGGGCGCAATCCACCAGCAGGAAGTTGGCGCTGCTCGGAAAGGGGCGCAACCCGCAGTTCCGCAAACCGGCAGCCAGCGCCGCGCGTGTCGGCGCCAGCCAGGAGAGGTCCACCGCTGTGGCGCAAGCGGCCTCAACGGCCACCTGCGCCAGGGTATTCACCGACCACGCCGGCTGGAGCCGCGCCATGGCCGCAATGGCGCCGGGCTCGGCCACCACGTACCCGGCGCGCAGGCCCGCCAGCCCGTACAGCTTGGTCAGCGAACCGACGACGATGCAGGAGCCGCGCGCCGCCCGATACCGCATGGTGGCCGCGCCCGGCGCGGGGGTGAAATCGATGAAGGCCTCGTCCCAAACCACGCGCGGGTGCTGCAACGGCGGCGGCAGCATCCCGGTGGGGTTGTTCGGCCGCCCCAGGACCAGGCACTCGCACCCTGGCGGCGGTGCCTGCCATGCAAACGGTGGCGGCGCGACAACGGCGCGGACAGTCGCCCCCACCGCAGCCGCCGCCCGCGCGTATTCGGCGAAGCACGGCTGCACCACGCCCACCGACCCCGGACGCAGGCTCCCCAGGGCCAGATACAGGGCCTGGGAGCCCCCGTTGGTCAGGAGGACGCACTCCGCGGGCACGCCGAGCCGCCGGGCCAGCGCGGCGGTGGTGCGCGCGGCTTCCGGGTCCGGGTAGAGGGCCACGCGGTCCAGGGCCCGGCGCAACGCCTCCAGGATGCGCGGCGGGCAGCCTGACGGATGGATATTGGCGCTGAAGTCCAGCCAGCGCCCCTGCGGCGGCGGCCCGTACCGGGCCTCCGCCCACTCGCGGGCCCCGCCGTGTGTGGGCCATCGGTGCGTCAAGCCATCGCCTCCGCGTGCGCCCGCCGTCCAGTGGTGGCCGCTCCGCGGCCCCCAGCCCAGGGCTGCCCAGCGGCATCGGGTCCCGTTCACCTGTCGCCGCCGTTGCTGGATCAGTGCGGGCAACCTCGCCGCCCGAGCGCGCGCCGGCCTGCCGGGCCCGCGGCACTCGGCCGCTCCGGCCCACGCGGGCGCGCAATCCTCCCGCCTCCGCCGCGGCCATGGGTCGGACCATCCCCGTGTTCCGCGGAATCTGCGGGGGGGGGCCGACCAGACCGACGCCAAGCCCTGCACAACACCGGCGGAGGTGTCTCCCGCAGTCACCTCCTGATCAGGAATCATCCCACGAGCTCGCTTTGGCGGAAAGGGGGGGTGGGCACGCCCGGACCCATCGTGGCCCTCTCCAAGCCATGGCGCGGCCGCGGGCAGGTCCGCAGGGCCGCGCCGCACCCGTCCCGCACCCCAGCCCGCGGATCTGCGGGGGCGGGGCTCGCGGCCGGGGCCGCGCCGCCGTACAATGGCTGCACGCGCTCCAACCGGCCAGGCTGCAGGAGGCTCTGCCGAGATGTCCACCGGCCAGGACCCGCCCGCGGGACAATGGCAGCAAGGCCTGCCCACTTCCGGCGTGGACATCGTGGCTGCCCCCACTGCGGTGTCGGGCACAGCGCCGCGCGGCGTTCTGCTCGACTATGGCCACACGCTGGCCGAGTTCGATCTCCCCACAACGCAGTTGCGCCGCGTCGCCGTCCGGGCGGCTGCGCGCAGCCTCGAGGAACTCGGGTGCCTGATCGATCCTCAGGCGCTCGACGCCGCCCTCCTGGCCTGCATGGGGCCTCTGCAGGCCAGAGGGTGCGACATTGCCTTCGGCCGGGCCCTGGCGATGCTCTTTCCGGACCTGCCGCCAACCGCCCCCCTGGCGCTTGAGCGCGCGATGCGCCGTGCCACGGCACGCTTCACCCGCCCCGCCCCCGGGGCCCTGACGGCTCTGGCTCGCCTGCGCGCCGCGGGCTGCCGCCTTGCCGTGGTCTCCGACGTCTCGCTCCAAGCGCGCTCGCTCCAATGGGAATTGGACGCGCTCGGCTTCGGAACGTTTGCAGCGGTGGTGACCTCCGGCGACGTGGGCCGGTGCAAACCGGACCCGCGCATCTTTGCGACGGCCCTGAGCGCGCTTGGCCTGGAACCCAGGGAGGTCTGTCATGTCGGCGACTGGTGGGAGGGCGACGTGCTGGGGGCACGCGCCCAGGGCATCCGCGCCCTGTGGCGGCGCGCCGATCCGCACCGACTGGTTCCGGACGTCACCGTGCCAGTTCTGGACGATCTTGGACAACTGCCGCGATGCCTCGGTCTATGAGCGGCACCGCTTGTGGCATCGGCAGGACCTCCCCGCGCTTCCCGGGGACGGCGTTCCGGCTGGCGGCCGCGGGGGGGGCGCCACGCCGCTGGCGTGCGGCCCGTCCGCGCTCATCTGGCGCCCACAACCGCAATGGAACGGAGCGCGGCATCCGCGGCCGCCTCATGGGCAGTGACCACCGGAGGGTGTGGCCGCACACGGTTGACGACGGCGCTGGCGGAGCTGCCCGCCGCAAGGCCCGGGCTGCGGAGCAGTTGCGCCCAAAGGGGGCGGGGGACGTGCTGACCCTGGTCACCGGCGGCGTCCGCAGCGGCAAGTCCGCATACGCGGAGACGCTGGCCGGGCGGGCCGGGCCGCGCGTACTGTACATCGCGACCCTCCCCGCCGAGGGTTCGGATGAGGAGATGCGTGCGCGGATCGACGCCCACCGGCAGCGGCGGCCCCCGGCGTGGACAACCCTGGAGGCGGCCGCCGACCCTGGTGGGGCACTAAGGGGCGTACAGGCGCAAGACCACGATGCGGTGCTGCTGGATTGCCTCACCGTGCTTACCGGCACATGGCTGTGGCAGGCCGATCCGCTCGTCGCCGGCGCGACGGTGGTGCCAGCGGATGTGGCGGCCAGCACCGAGGCGATGATCATGGGGCGCGCGAACAGGCTCCTCGCCGCCCTGGCGGCGTTCGGCCGCCCTGCCGTCGTGGTCACCAGCGAGGTGGGCAGCGGGGTCGTTCCCCCATACCCGCTCGGGCGTCTCTTCCAGGACGTGCTCGGCCGCTGCAACCAGCGCTTCGCCGCCGTGGCCGACCACGTATACCTGCTGGTGGCCGGGCTGCCGGTGTGCATCAAGCGGGGGACCGCCCCTTGGCCTGGATAGACGGCTCCACGGGTACAGCCACCGCAATCGCCACCGCCTATGCGCTGGATTGGGCCATCGGCGACCCGCCCAGGCCGACCCACCCGGTGGTCCTGATCGGCAGAGTGATCGCGTTCCTGGAACGTCAGCTATACGGGGCCGCCGAGCGGCGCGCGCGGCTGCTGGGCGCTGGGGCGGTGTTGGTCGCCCTTGTGGTCGGCGGCACCGCGGGTACGTCTCTGCTGGCCCTGGACTTGGCTGGACGCGTGAGCCCTTGGCTGCGCTGGACGCTGCAGGTCTGGTGGCTGCAGACGGCGCTTGCCGCGCGCGGACTGTACGGCACCGCGTACGGCGTCGAGCGCCCGGTCGCGGCCGGGGACCTGCCCTCTGCCCGGCGCCAACTGCGGGCACTGGTCGGCCGAGACCCGGAAGGCCTGCCGGCGTCCGAGATACGGCGAGCGGTGATCGAGTCGGTGGCGGAGAACACCTCGGACGCCGTGCTCGCCCCACTGTTCTGGGCGGCAGTGGGCGGTGCGCCCCTGGCCCTGGCCTACAAAGCGGTGAACACGCTGGACTCCATGATCGGATACCCGGATGCGCGCTATCACCTCTTCGGGCGGGCGGCGGCCCGCCTGGACGATGCGGCCAACTGGCTGCCCGCCCGGCTCGGCGGCCTGCTGACGGTTGCGGCAGCGGCACTGTGCGGGCTGCGGGCGTCCGCCGCCTGGCGGGTGTGGCGGCAGGACGCCCGACACCACGCCAGCCCCAACGCGGGGATCGGCGAGGCCGTCTATGCGGGGGCGCTCGGCCTGCGCCTCGGTGGGCAGAGCCGGTACGACGGGGAACTCCGCGACCGGGGTGTGCTGAACGCCGCCGGCCGCGCGCCGGGGGAAAGGGACGTCGGACGCGCCCTGCGGCTGCTGGCGGTCGCCTCGACCCTGGGCGCGACGGCGGCTGCCGCCAGGTGGCTGCTGTGAGCCTGCTGCGGGGCCCGCGCACCGCGTGGATACTGCTCACGCGGGTACCCTGGCCGGGGGACGTCTCGCCCCTGCCGGCGGCGGCCGGATGGATGCCCGTGGTGGGCGCCGTCCTCGGTGGTGCGTCCGCGATCCCCCTGCTGGCCCTCCGCCCCCTGGGCCTGCCGGTGGCCGCAGCGGCGGCCGTCGGCACCGAGGTGCTCCTCACGGGAGCGCTGCACTGGGACGGCTTCGCGGATTGCTGCGACGCCCTGGTCGCCGGGGGCGATCGGGAACGGCGGCTCGGCGTGATGCGTGATCCGCGCCTCGGCTCAGGCGGGGTTCTCGGCCTGGTTTTGGGGATGACGGCGATGCTGGCGCTGCTTTGGCGCGCGGGCGGGACCCCGGCGGCCGACGCGATCACCCTGGTCGCGGCGGCCGCCGCGCTGGCCCGGTGGGCCGTGGTCGTGGCGGCCGCACTCCTGCCCCCGGCCGATCCCGGTCGTGGCATCGGGCGCGAACTGGCGGGACGTATCCGTTGGCCGGCGGTTGTCGGGGCGAGCCTGGTCGCGGCCGCCGCCGCGTTGGCCTGCGGGCATCCGGCGGCCTTCGCCGCGGCCGGCCTCGCCGGTTACGGGACCGCCGTCTACCTGTCGCGCCCGCTCGGGGGCGCCAACGGCGACGTCTTCGGGGCGACCGCCATCGCCGCGCAACTGGCCGCCCTGGGAGCGATGACTTGGCGGTAGCCTTGCCGGGTGCCCGGCCACCCGGGGCAAGCCCCGTGTACCGGGCACCCGGTGGCTCAGCGGAGCCATCCGATCTGCCGCAGCGCAAGCGTGCCCGTCGGAGCCGACGGCGCGGCGGCGACAAGGGCGGTCGCCGGTCCCGCGGAACCGGCGGGGACGGCCTCTCCCGCTACCGCTTCGAGGCCGGCCTCGGCGGCGAGTACCAGCGCTTCATGCCAGACGCCGCGGGAGCCGGCGGGGACGATGGCCCGCACCTGCGGCAGAACACGGCGCAATAACGGCAGGTCCGCGATCTCCGGGTCGCCCAGGCGGACGGCGCGTCCGACCTTGGGGACCCCGAGGACGAAGAGGGCGTCCCCGGCACGGGCCCTGGCCCAAGGGCACGCCATGGCGCCCACGATGGTGACGCCGATCCCGGTCTGCACGGTCGGCAGGTTCTTCTCCGTCGATATGGCGATCGGAAGCTCGGGGCAGCCGGCTTCCGTCAGTTCCGCACGCACGCCGGCCAACAGGGAGGCCGCGCACCGGGGATCCACACAGCAAGAGGCACTGGCCAGCAGCGGGGTGGCGCCGACCGACAGGATTTCGGCCAGCGCCACCCGCGCCGTGAATCTCCCCACCACCTCTCCGGGTGCGGCCACCGCGTCCGCGGGCTGGTCGCCGACGCCGCCAGCGGAATCGCAGGCCAGGGCCAGCATGCTCCCGCAAAATGGTACGATCACCAGGTCACGGGTCGGTCGCGCGGCCAGCATGGCCACGGAGCATCCCCCTCATGCGCGGCGCCGCGGTGCAGGCGTTGCCGCGGACCACAGCCCCCCCGCGCCCCGCAACTTCCCGCCCTGGTGGCCGGCTGCGGGCCCGGGCGGCCGGCCGCCCCTGTCCCGATCCACGCAGGGACTCTATACTGCGCGTTGTGGGGGTGACAAGGTGGATCAGGCCTGCCCGCCCGGGGACTGGATTTCACGCCCTCCAGCGCCGAGACTGCGACGGAGGCATGCCCACGCATCATGCCGCGGCGCCGCTTCGGGGCTCATGGTCACGCCGCATCCTGTCACCTGCAGCAGGGACCTGGCCCGGCATCCCTCGGTCCCCAGGCACGGGGCGACGCAGGGAACCGAATTCTGATGGCGCCCCCGTCGATCTGGCCTGCACCGTCTTCCCCGGCGGCCCCGCTGTCGGGAGGGACCACCCCAAACCGGGTCTACCGCATCCCCGCCGGCGGCGGCGGCACGGCCGTGGTGAAGTTCCTCACCCTGCGCACCCCGGAGATGCGCGCACAGGGCGAGCGGGAACTGGCCTTCTACGGCAGCGGCCTGCCCGCTCGACTGCCGCAGCGCTGCCGGGCCCCGCGACTGCTCGCCGTGCCGTCACGGAAAGGAGATTGGGTGCGCCTGACATTGGAGGACACGGGCCCCACCAGACCGCGGACCCTCCGCTCCCTGGCGCGCTGCGCCGCCGACTTGGCGCATCTGCACGCCGCCTTCTGGGACCGGATTCCCGAGGAGCCGTGGATGCTGCCGGCCGGGGGACGGGTGCCGCCGGAGCCCGCGCCGGAAGCGGTGACTGCCCTGGCCGCGGGAGCGTCCGACCCGCGCACCGCCACGGCGCTGGCAGAGGCTCACCGCCCGCTCGCCCGGTTGCTCGAACGCCTCGAGCGACTGCGCCGGGAGTGCGCGGATGACGTCGAAACGCTGGCGCACGGCGATTACTGGTCGGCCAACCTCACCGCGAGGAGGGCCGGAACGATCGCCTTCGATTGGTCGGACGTCGGCCCCTCCGCCGCTGGCGAAGACCTCGGCGTCATGGCCTGGACGACCGTATGGTTCGGGGTCTATCCCTGGCGGAGCTTTGAGCGTTTGCAGGAGACGCTGATCGAGGCGTACCGCACCGAACTGGGGCACCTCCGGCCGGACGCGCCAGGCGCGGCCGCGCTGCGCGCCGCGGCGGAGCGCGCGATCCTGGGGCGTTTCCACCGCTGGGCGCTCGTGGAGGAACTGCCGGCGCTTCTGGGCGCGCGGCCGCGCTGCGCGCGCTGGCCGCGCAGGGGAGCCGCGTTCCTGCGCTGGTGGGCGGCTGCACTCGGAGGGATGGCGGATCGTTGGAGCCGCTAACCGGTCACGCTGACGCGCCGTATTCGGCTTCTGCCGGAGGGGGCCGAACCCCCGGACCATCGTCTTGCGGACACTGCATCTCCAGCGCCGCACGGCGCCAGACGGAAAGATAAGGAGAACCCGCAACGCGGACAACCGCCGGTGAGCGGCGGGACGATCGCGCCCGCGAGGGGCCGTCGAGCGCCGCGCAGTCCGTGCGCCGGCCGCGGCCGCGAGTGCCGCCGGTCTATGCGCGCCCCCCCCGCCCTTGTCGAACAGGGCCTCCGAATCATGCACAGGGGGTCCCCGTAGCGCAGGCCCAACGAGGCCAACGCGCCCCCGGTAACCGGCAACGAGGCCGCCGAGCTTATCCCCAATACCGTCCACAGGCATTATGTCGATTTATATCGATACTGCTCCCCGTCCGTCGCAGGAACGCATCCCGCAGACCCGTTCAGCCTCGCCGGCTTTGACGGCGCGCAACGGGATGCGCGGCGGCTCGCCTGTTCCGCGCCCTTGCGGGCGTGAGGGACGGCCCTGCGCCGCGGAGACCTCATCCTGCCCTCAGCGCCCGCTGTGATCGTGCGGAGAAAGGGGCCGTGGCATATGCGCATCGGATTCCACGCGCCCGCCGCCACCAATGAGCGCCGCCCACCTGCACGGCAACCGACCGTGCGTCCACGTTGCGTGACTGCTGCGGATCTCCCTGATACTGTCCTCCACACTGGCAGCAGTTGCGCCGGCGACGGTCGGAAGTATCTGTTCAGAGGTCGGAAGGGCGCCCCAAGAGGGGATGAACGGACGGGCATGCCCGGTTCGCCGTTTCATGAGTCCCCGGCCCGGCCCACGCTCTGCCAGTGCGGAGGACAGTACTAATCCGCCAGGCCGAGACGGGCTCTGGGATCCCAAGCCGCCCGGCGCACCTCCGCGCAGCGCCCGGGCAGGGGATACATCTTTCCAGGATTGGCCCGGTCGCGCGGATCGAAGATGTCATGCACCTCGCGCTGGGCGGCCATGTCAGCCTCGTCGAACCAGTAGTAGAGCTCGTCGCGCTTCTCAAGGCCGATCCCGTGCTCCCCGCTCACCGCACCTCCCGCGGCGACACACGCCGCGAGCATGGCCGAACCCGCCGTCACCACCCGCTCCGACTCTCCGGGGACCGCGGGGTCGTAGCCGATGAGCGGGTGCAGATTCCCGTCGCCCGCGTGGAACACGTTGGCGGTCCACAACCGGGCGTCGGCGCTGACGGCGGCAATCTCGCCCAGAACTCGGGTCAGGGCCGTGCGCGGGATGACGCCGTCGGCCACGTAGTAGGCCGGGGCCATCCGACCCATGGCCGCGAACGCCGCCTTGCGGTTGTTCCACCACAGTTGGCGCTCGGCGGTGTCGCGCGCGGCGCGCACCTCGACCACCGCACACTCGCGGCAGATGGCCATGGCGTCCGCCACACAGTCGTCCAGGCCGGCCTCGATGCCGTCGAATTCGACGAGCAGCGCCGCGCCGACGTGCTCAGGGTAGCCCACCGGATAGGCTCCGCGCTCCACGGCGGTCATCGCGTGCCGGTCCAACATCTCCAGGGCGGCAGGCACGGCACCGGCCGCGGTCACCCTCTCCACGGCCGCCGCGGCGTCATCGACGCCGCGGAACAGGGCCAGGGCGGTCCGCACGCCCTCCGGCCGCGGCAGCAGGCGGACACAGGCCGCCGTGACGATGCCGAGCGTCCCCTCCGAGCCGCAGAAGACACCGGTCAGGTCGTATCCCAGACACCGTGGCCCAAGCAGCCCCGTCCGCAGCACGCACCCGTCCGGCAGGACCACCTCAAGGCCGAGCACGTGGTTGGTCGTCACTCCGTACTTCAGGCAGTGCGCCCCGCCGCTGTTCTCGGCCACGTTGCCGCCTATGGTGCAGGCGCTCTGGCTGGAGGGATCCGGGGCGTAGTACAGGCCGAGGTGCTCCACGCGCCGTGAGAGGTGCGCGTTCACCACACCAGCCTCCACCACAGCGGTCCGGCCGGCGGGATCGACGCTCCGGATGCGCCGCAGGCGCGCCAGGCTCACCACCACCTGGCCCTCGCCGGGGGTGGCCCCGCCGGACAGACCGGTGCCCGCGCCGCGCGGCACGAAGCCCACCCCGGCCCGATGGCAGGCGGAAAGTACCGCCGCCACCTCAGCGGTGGTGGCCGGGCAGACCGCACACAGCGGCATCCCCGCAAACATGCGGTTGGCGTCGGTCATATACGGCAGGAGCTCTGCGTGCCCGCGCAGCAGATAGCGGGGACCCACGATGCGCGCCAGCTCGTCGGTCAGGTCTGCGTGCACACTCACTGCGCCGTCACCCCGTACGCTTCAGCGACCAGTTCCGCCAGGGAGAGCACGCGTACATCGAGCCCGGCGCGGCGGCAGCCGAGCCGCAACTGCAGGAGGCAGCCCGCGTTCTCCGTGACCACCCAGCGCGCCCCGGTCGCGGCGATGTTTTCCATCTTGCGCGCCAGCACGCCCTCGGCCAATTCGGGCTGCAAAAGATTGTACACGCCCGCGCTGCCGCAACAGGCGTCCGCTTCGGGAAGTTCCACGTACTCCAGCCCCGGGATGGCGCACAGGATGTCCCGGGGCTCGCGCCGCACACCCTGAGCATGCGCCAGATGGCAGGGATCGTGCCAGGTGACGCGCACGGGCGCGCCCGCCGGGGGCATGGCCACCGGCCGGCTGTCGCATGTGCCCACGAACTCGGCGAAACCGCGCACCCGCTTGGACAGCCCCGCGGCGGCCCGGGCGTGAACGGTATCCGCCAGAAGGTGGCCGTAGTCCTTCAGGACCGCGCCGCAACCCGCCGCGGTAACCACCAGCGGCCGACCGGTCCCGGCGAAGGTGCGCACGTTGACCGCGCCGAGGCGCCGCACCGCCTCACGATCCCCGATGTGCGCGTGCAGCGCGCCGCAGCAGGTCTGACCGCCGCGCAGGTGCACGTCATAGCCGCAGGCGGCGAGCGCATACGCCGCGGCGACGTTGTCGCCGCCCAGCACCGCGTCCTGCAGGCACCCCAGGAACAGGTCCACCTCCCCTCGGCACTCGCCGCGGGCCGCCACCACCCGCGGCAGCCGGCGACGGCCCGGGACCTGTGCCGGCCGCGGCAGAACGGGGATCAGCGCGGCGGGCCCCGGTGGCAGCCGCTGCGCCAAAAACGGCAGGCCCGTCGCCAGGCGCACGGCGAACGCGAGCACCCGCGGTCGGGGGAGGATGTGCCGGAGGCCGGAGCGCACCAGGCGCGCAGCCGCGGCAAAGGCGGGCCCCTCAGGGTGCACCGTCCCCCGCGCCCAGGGTCGGCGAGCGGGAAGCTGCGTCATCGCGGCCTCGAACAGCTGATGGTACTGGACACCCGATGGGCAGGCGCTCTCACAGGCCCGGCAGTCGAGGCACCGGTCCAGATGCAGGGACAGGTCCGGATCGTTCAGGGCCAGCTCCCCGCAGGCGGCGGCGGCCACCATGTCGATCCGGCCGCGCGGGGAATCGGCCTCCATGCCGAGTTCGCGATAGGTGGGACACGCGGGCAGGCAGAAACCGCAGTGGACACAGGCGTCCAGTTGGCTCTGCGCCTCGTCCGGAAGCCTGAGGCCGCCGCGCACCGGCGCGGCGGCGACGGCGGGCGGGCTCTCCGGGGTGGCGTGCGCCGTGGCCGCGCCTTCGCTGTCAGCGATTTCCACGCCGGGTGGGACTCCCATCCATCTCGTCTCCCCTCGCGGCGGGATCGCCGCCGCCGGTCGCACGGCGGCGGGGGCACGTCTGCCGCGTTGCGTCCGGATCTGCCGCCACAGCGGCCAGCACCCGGTCAGAGGTCTCCGAGGCATCGACCGGGTGCCAGGATGCCATCGGGATCGAATCGACCCTTGATCGCTCGGAAGAACGGCAGGAGGTCCCCCGGGTCTCCGAGTGGGGCGGCGCTTTGCCGAATGGCCCCCGGGGAGACGGCGACCACGGCCCTTCCCCCTGACGCCTCGGCGGCGCGGCGCAAGGCGCGGACGGTCTGAAGACAGGCGTCGGGAGCGGCGGCCAAAGTGGTCGACCCGTACGCGCACCAGAGGGCCCCCAGCCCCACCCAAGCGGTGCGCCTCACCGGCTGCGGCAGTTCGCCCGCCGCCCGGAACAGCTCCGGCAACGCCCCCTCGGGCACGTCGCAGCGCACAAGCAGCGTGGCTCCCTCCGCGCCCGCCGGGTCATGAGCGTCCGTCCACACCTCCTCGGCGGGCAGGGCGGGCCGAGCGCCGGCGCTCATCCCCCGCAGGAGCTCCAATTGGCGGGCGACCTGGCCACGCGCGCCTTCCAGTCGCGCCGCCACCGTCACGCCCCCGCCCGGAGCGGGCAGCAGCACCACGCCGACGGCCTGAAAGGCGCCGGACAGGATCGCCTGGGCCACCCCCCAGCCCGCGGTGGCGTCGGGGAAGACCGCTGACCAGCACGCCGTCGCGGCGGCAAGCGGCCGCAGCTTCACGGCGACCTCGGTCAAAACCCCAAGTGTACCGAAGCTACCGACCAATGCCTTGCCGATATCCAAGCCGCTGACGTTCTTGACGACATGCCCGCCGGTTTGGAAGCTCCTGCCCGCACCGTCCACTACGCGCAACCCGAGGGTCCAGTCGCGCGGGCCCCCGAACAGCAAGCGCCCGGGACCCCAGGCGTCGGCCGCGACCACTCCCCCGACGGTCGTTGCCGCGGCTGACGGCGGATCGCAGGCCAGGAACTGGCCGAACGGACGCAGTGTGGCGTTCAGCAGGGCCAGCGGCGTCCCGGGTCGGACGCGCGCGGTCAGATCACCCGGAACGTGCGCAACCACACCCCGGAGCTCCGAGGTGTCCAGCACCACCACCGGTTCCCGCCGCACCACCCCACCCCATCCGTCCCGGCTGCCGGCCCCGCGCACGATCAGGACCCAGCCGTCGCGCCGGGCCTCGCCAACGATCGCGCAAACGGCCTCCTCGTCTCGCGGCAGGACCGTCGCCACCGGATCTGGTCCGGCGACGGCGTAACCCGCGGGAGCAGGCAGGGCCGCCACGGCGGCGTCCACACCCGCGCGACGCAGGACCCCGGCGATGTGCGCCCGCATCTCTGTGGCGGCCACGGCCTTCCCCTCCCCGCGTCCCCGTCCCGACGAGTGCGGACGCGCCTTCGTCCGCGGTGGGCCGCCACACCCACCCGCACCATGACCGCGGTAACCACGGAAGCCATGGCGTCCCGCCACCGCCGTTCCGTCGGCTGCCGTCGTGGATCGCGCGTGGTTTCCGTACGGGCATGGCCGTTCCTGCCCGGCGCCCCTGCGTTCCGGCGTTCCGTGAAGAGGGTCAGACCGGCCGGTCCGCGTCGTCCGCGTCGGCAGACGCCGCCAACCGACGCTTGCGGGTCCTGGCCCCCAGCAGCGCCCCCAGCACAGTCACCGCGGCGGCGACCGCGGCCAGCAGGAGCAGGCCCTCCGTGAGGCGGTAATACCGCCCATAGAAGTGGGGCGCGGCAGAGAACGCCAACCAGCCGGCGGCGGCGACAGCCGTCACTCCCATAGCCAGGGCAAACGCCGACGTCTCTGTCTGCGGGCTTGGACCCTCGGCTGTTGGCGTCTCGGGCTCGTCCCCGACCCGGGACCCGAGACCACCCCCGGGAGATCGTCCCCCCTCCGGCCGAGGGTCGCCCCCCCCGCCGTCCATGCCGCCGCCCCCCTCGCTCATCCCAGCATAGGCGCCGAGGAGCGGGCACGCAACGCGCGACGGGGCCCCGCCAGTTTGACTCTGACCGCAAGCTTGTGCTCGCAGAGCCGTTGTGCCGTTCCCCGATCATCAGCCCCCGCCGGCCGGACCGCGATCACGCCGTCGATCACCAGCAGCACGGCGCCATTGCGGCGGCCTCTCAGGGGGACGGCGGGCGCAAGCGCGTGTTGTCGACCCCGCGTGTACCGGTGAGGGGCTGGAACAACCACCGAGGCGTGGCTGCTCTTCCCTCCTCGCCGAGCAGCACCTCGGTCACTCGTACGGCAAGATTGCCATCATCGCCGACCATGATCTCGCCCTTGGCGATCACGCGACTGCCAATGGCGATGACCGCTGGCTCACCAACCTCGGTGGTCAGGGGCAGGATCGCGCCGGGGCGCAGGGCTGAAAGCACCGCAAGGCGGTAGAGCCCGCCGCCCACATATACCGAGGCATCCACCTCGAGGTCGTCGACCGCCACCGCCCGACCCGGACCTGCAGCCGCGGCGGCCTCTCTGGCCTCTCGCTCGCGTCCCAGGTGCTCGGCGAAATCAGCGACATGCCGCGACTCGAGGCCGACCGTCAACGCCACGTTGTCGTTCGGAGTCACACCGCGAAACGGCAGGAGCAGCGCATCTGAGGGCAGCGCGGTCTGCGGGTCCAGGATCTGATGGGTGAAGCCCCAGGGGAGCATCGTGGCCATATCCGCGAGGAAGTGGTCCAAGACCCTGGAGGCACCCGGACCGGCCTCGCTCCACAAAAACCACATGCGCTGCCCGACGGGTGGACCTAGACGGACCACGGCCGTGGCCGGACCCAGGGTTTCCGGCACCGCCTCGCCCCGCACCACCAAAATCACAGGATTCTCGCGGCGCCAGGCCCCGTTGAGGAGATCGGTCAGCACCGTCGCAAGTTCTGTACCCACCGCTTCCCAGACGCGACCGGCCGCTCCCGCCTCCTGCGCATGGCTTTCGGAACCAGGCGATTGCCGGAGGGCATTGATCAACGCGTCCACTTCGGCCTGGGTCAGTTGCTGCTTCGACAATGCCCTGCTCCGTTCGTCCGGGCGCGGGTGGAGTGATGCGCCCCGTGTTGCCCTGACACTTCGGCGACGCCGCATGCAGGACCTCCCGCCTGCACCGGCTGTGCGGCGCCGGAGGGGAGGATGGGACCGGCGGCCTTAGGACTGACCATTACCAACTTGTGCTTCGGGGCGCGTAAGGTCCGGGTACTGCGGCAGGACGGTGGACCGCGGGCAGGTTCCGGGTGCGGGCGGCCGGCGGGGCTTGGGAGTGCGAGCGGGCAGGTGAGGCTGGAGCCTGCGGGAGCGCCGGTGCGAACGGCGCAGCAGCCTGCCAGAGTGCGGGTGGCGAGTGATGGCGAAGCCGGATACGGGCACACGGGCGATCGGGGCAGGCGGTGGCAGCGTGGGGGGTCGGTTAGCAGCGCATGCTGCGCCAGAGGGTGGCGCACCCGGCAGCGGATGGACGGCAAGGCCCTGGACCGGCTGCTGAACGACTGGGTGGCGAGCCGGTGTGCGCCCGGGCCGGGTGGCGGCGTGGCGGTGGACGGCAAGGCGCTCCGTGGCGCGCGGCGCACCGGCGGAAGGCGGGAACACGTCTTTGCGGCATTACTGCACGGGCAGGGCGTCGTGATCGCGAAGGGGTGCATCCCGCACAAGACCAACGAGATCCCGGAGTTTCAGCCCCTGTTGGAGCTGTTGGATCTCCCCCGAAAAGCATAGTGTGACAAGGGTTGGGGGGCCGGTGTCCGGATTGGCTGCTCGAAGACAATGCACACTCGTCACGGTCTGACGGCCGTGTTGTGGAAGAAGGTGTT